>JAJRTL010000116.1 GCA_024278315.1 Planctomycetota bacterium
CTGCCTGTCCGAGCCCTGCCGGGCCGGCAGGGACGAAACAAAGAACAGGAGCCCGAGGCCGATGAGGAAACGGGACATACGTGGGGACTCTCCGTGGGCTGTGAGGGGGGGAGCCCATTCTTGGGGTTTTCGGCATCAGGAAAAGCCCCCATCCCTCCTCGGGCCCGAAAATTTGCCAACCCGTCCGTCTACCGGGGAATTCTGCCCCACAGCGGCGCTTCGTCCTTCTTCCAGGGTCATTACTCCTATCACCTGATCGAGAGCAGGGGCCCGGATGTGGAGAATGCTTCGCATGTCCAGCTCACAAGAAATCCGTCTTCACGGGCGGGGAGGCCAAGGTGGAGTCACCTGTGCCAAGATCCTCGCGGCCATGTATGCCCGTCTGGGCCTGAGCGTCCAGACCTTCGGTGACTATGCCGGGGAGAGGTCCGGCGCCCCGATCCGGGCCTACACGAGGATCTCGGACCAGCCCATCACCAACCGCAACAAGGTCTACGAGCCCGACTCCATCCTGGTCCTGGACCCGACCCTGATCGGACCGGAGCTGTTGAGTGGGCTCAAGCCCGGCGGAGCGCTGCTGATCAACAGCCCCGAGCCACCCGAGGCCTTCGCGGAGCGCTACCCCGATCACCGCATCGGAGTCGTGGATGCCACCGGGATCGCCCGAAAGCACGGTATCGGAACGCGTTCACTCGTCATCGTCAACACCACGATCGCAGGCGCCTTCGCGCGCATGCAGGACCTGTCCCTCGAACTCCTCGAGGAGACCTACACCTCGCTCGGCTTCCACAGCAACTACGACGCAGGAAAGGAAGCCTTCGACTCGGTGTGGATCCGCGAGGCGCTCGAGGGGGGCGCCGCTCAGGAAGAGGCTCCAGGCCAGGAGCAACCGGCCCCCGCCAAGGTGATCGACTCCATCCAGGAGCATCGCGAGAGCCTACCGCCCTTGCTGAAGACCGGATCCTGGAAGACCCAGCATCCCATCTACGTCGAGAACCTCGCCCCCTGCAACGCCTGGTGCCCGGCCGGCAACGATGTCGTGGGCTTCATCCAATCCGTGGCCGCCGGCGAGGTGGATCAGGCTGCGCAGATCCTCGCGACGACGACGCCCTTCCCGGGCGTCTGCGGACGCGTCTGCCCCGCGCCCTGCATGGAGGGCTGCAACCGGACCGAGTACGACGGATCGGTGCAGATCCGCGGCCTCGAGCGCTGGATCTCGGACCGTGAAGGCAACCCCAAGCCCGATATCGAGACGCCCGCGACCAAGCGGAGCATCGGCATCATCGGCAGCGGCCCGGCTGGCCTGAGTGCGGCCTACACACTCGCACTCAAGGGCCACGAAGCCCATGTCTACGAGGGCGAAGACGAGCTCGGCGGCGTGCTACGCACCGGCATCCCCTCCTACCGGTTGCCGCGCGAGGTCATCGACCGCGAGATCGGCAACATCCTCGAACTCGGCGTCGAAGCCCACATGGGCAGCTTCTTCTGCTCGACCGATCTCGAAGAGCTCGCCAAGAAACACGATGCCCTGATCCTCTCGACGGGACTGCAGCAGCTCCGTGAACTCGACCTTCCAGGAAAGAGTCTCTCCGGGGTGGAGCAGGGCATCCACTTCCTCCATCGCGTCAACCTCGAGAAGCCTGACGCGATGAGTGGTCACGTCGTCGTGCTGGGTGGCGGCAACACGGCCCTGGACTGCGCGCGAAGCGCGCTGCGCTCGGGCGCCAGCAAGGTGACGATCGCCTACCGACGCACCCGCGCGGAGATGCCTGCCATCCGCGAGGAGATCGAGGAGGCCATCGAAGAAGGCATAGAGATCCAGCTGCAGCGGCAGCCCATCGCCTTCGTCGGCACGGATCGGGTCGAGGCCTTGCGCCTGGCCGAGGTCGACATGGGTGACCCCGACGAGAGCGGTCGACGTCGCCCTGTGGTCAGCGATCGTGAACTCACGATCGAATGCGACCATGTGCTCCTGGCTCTCGGACAGTCCACCGACAAGAGCCCGCTGCCGGAGACCTGGACGCTCGACGGCGAGCACGTGCAGACAGGCGATGAGGCTTTGCGGGTCTACGCCTCGGGCGACATCGCCACGGGTGAGGGCACGGTCACGCATGCCATCGGCAACGGTCGGCGCGTCGCGCATCTGGCACTCCAGGCACTCGGTGAGGACGTCGTGGTCTTCGAGCGTCCCGACCGCGCGCGCTCGGTCCCGATGACCGACATCCGCCTGGATCACTTCGAGCGGCGCGCGCAGAACAGCGAGCAGCACCTGGATGCCGAGGCGCGCTCACGACACTTCGACGAGGTCAACCAAGGCCTGGTGGATTGCGGGGAGGCACACCGTTGCTTCTCCTGTGGCCACTGCACACGCTGCGACACCTGCCTCGTCTATTGCCCGGAGGGCATCGTGCGGCGCGATGCCGACAGCTACAGGGTCGACTACAGCTACTGCAAGGGCTGCGGCATCTGCGTCGAAGAGTGCCCCAGAAAGGCCATGGAGATGACGACATGAGCATGGAACTCCTGAGCGCCAACCACGCGGCGGCAACGGCTACGATCCTCGCGGGCGAGGCCAATCGTGACGCGCGCGGTTTCGGCTGCGGCGTCTACCCCATCACTCCCCAGACCGAGTGTATCGAGAAGCTCTGCAGGCATGAGTTCACCAAAGGTGAAGTCGTGCGCGTGGAAAGCGAACACTCTGCCATGGCGGTCTGCATGGGCTTCGTCCTCTCGGGCGCGCGCAGCTTCACGGCCTCGGCCTCCAACGGCCTGGCCTACATGGTCGAGAACGTCTACAACGTCGCCCTCTACCGCGTCCCGATGGTCATGATGGCCGCCAACCGCACGCTCGGACCGCCCTGGAACATCTGGGTCGATCACGGCGATGCTCTGCTGCTTCGCGACTCGGGTTGGATCCAGTTCTTCTGCGAGGACAACCAGGAGGTACTCGACACAACCTTGCTGGCCTACCGACTCGCCGAGGATCACCGCATCCTCCTGCCGGTCCTGGTCAACCAGGACGCCTTCGTGCTCTCGCACACGATGATGCAGACCGACGTCCCCGATCAGGCACTCGTGGATGCCTTCCTTCCCGATCTGGACCTGCCCCATCGCATCACCGATGTGCCAGTGACGATCGGTGGCCTGGACTTTCCGCACGAAACCGAAGTGCATCGCCGTCAACACGCCGAGGCCATGGACCGTGTGCCGGATGTCTTGGCGGAATGCGAGGATGCCTTCGAGGACATCTTCGGCCGTCGACTGCCGGGCCCCATAGTGCCCTATCGCATGGAGGATGCAGAGATGTGCCTCATCTCCATGGGAACGACGGCCAGCACGGTGCGCGAGGTCGTGGATCGTGAGCGCGAGAAGGGTCGCCGCGTCGGCTCCTTGCGACTACGGATGTTCCGCCCCTTCCCGATCGCACCCATGCAGCAGGCACTCGCACAGTGCACACGCATCGGCGTGTTGGATCGCAACATCAGCTTGGGACTCGGCGGCATCACCTGGCCCGAAATCATGGCGACCGTCCCCCGGGATGCACTCGTCCAGAACTACATGATCGGACTGGGTGGCGGCGATATCCGTCCCCAGGACATCCAAGGAATCGTAGACGATCTCTGGAAGCGTGAGCAGAGCGAGAGCCCCAAGATCGTGGAGGTAGGATGACACTCGAACCCGCACTGGGCGGCATGGCCCAGACCGATCAGGATCGCTGCGATCCTCTCTTGAGAGCCGGCAACACCAACTGTGGCGGATGCGGCATGAGCGTGGGCCTCAACCTGCTGAGCCACGCTCTCGAGACGCGCAAGATACAGATGGTCATCCCGGCCTGCTGCGGCATCGTCACGGCAGGTCCCTACCCCTGGTCCGCCTATGGTGCCCCCGTCGTGGCTTCGACCTTCGCGTCCGCTGCTGCTGTCGCCACGGGGCTCGCCTGCGCCGCACGCATCAACGGAGATCCAACCCGTGTGATCTGTTGGGCCGGCGACGGCGGTACCTACGACATCGGCATGGCCACGCTCTCGGCAGCCGCCGAGCGCAACGAGGACATCCTCTACATCTGCTACGACAACGAGATCTACGGCAACACGGGAGGCCAACGCTCCTCGGCCACGCCACTGGGCGCGCGCACGTCGACCACACCTCGCGGCAAGACGCAGCAGAAGAAGGACATCCTCGCCATCATGGCTGCGCACCGCATCCCCTACGCAGCATCGCTCTCCCTCGGCCATCCCGAGGATGCCATGCGCAAGATGAACAAAGCCCTCGACATGACCGGCTTCCGCTTCCTCCACATCCTCGCTCCCTGCCCCACCGGTTGGAAATCCGAGCCGGCCGAGGGCATCGAGCTCGTCCGCAACGCGGTCCAGTCTGGCCTCTACCCCATCCTCGAGATCGAGGACGGCATCCGCTACACGCTCAACATCGAGCCCAGCATGTCGGACGAGGACCTCCAGAACTACTTCGAGAAGCAAGGTCGCTTCCGCAAGGAAAACTACGACCTCGCGGTCATCCGCAAGCACATCGACGAGCACTGGCAACTCATCCGCTCCCGCATCCGCTGAGTGATCTGAGGCCAGTCGGTGGGCTCAGCGGGCTTCGAAGGACGCGACCTGCTTGCCAGTCGAGACCTGGTGCAGTAACAGGAGGACGTGATCACCCTCTGCGTTCAGGCGACCGCTGATGAGGTAGTCGAGCCGGAGGCCTATTTGCTGCGAGAGGGCCATGCCCCCCTTGCGCGTGGTCAATGCTTCTGGCGTGATGCGCGCGAGCTTGATGGCGCGGCGCGTGGCGCTCGCGGTGAAGAGCTGGGTGGGTTGCAGGGCGATCAGCTTTTCTTCGAGGACCTGGTCGGCATGGGTGACCACGCGTGGACTGCCGTTCTGGAAGCCCAGGACTGCGATACTCGAGCGTGAGCCGAGCGAGGGCCAAGCCTTGTGTAGTCCCTCGAGTGCCGAGGCGATCTGGATGTCGAGCCCTTCGCGAGGTGCGGGCTTGCCATCCAGGTAGACGCTCTCCTTGTCGAGCTTGTGGCTGCCGACTTCGCGCAGCTCGAAGTGGAGATCGGCCCGGTTCTTCTCTCCGCGGGTCACGCTGCCCTTGAGCACGGCGTGGAAGGGGAGGCCCATGCTTCGCGTCAGGGCCTGGATCCC
>JAJRTL010000117.1 GCA_024278315.1 Planctomycetota bacterium
AACTTCTTCCATACGGGCAGTACGCTCGTCGGAGACATGAAAGGAGCCTGGGCCGCCGACCTGGGCCTGAGCCCGACCCGCTTCTATCAGGTCTACATGACGCTTTCGCCGGCCAAGCCCCTTCCGCTGTCCCTCTCAGGTACAGGCGATCCTGCCCTTGCAGCCCTGACGGCAGCCAAGGCCGCCAGGGACACCTTCGGCATCATGGATGCCGAATCCATGCGCACGCGGATCGAAAGCTATCGCGGTGTTCTCCCCACGATCCGCTGATCCGGATGACTCATGAGATCGTTGCGACGCATCGGGTCATGAGTCGCAGGGCCATGGAACTTCGATCCTAATGATCGTGGCAAAGAGGTCGTGCTGCCTCCTCGCCTCTCCGATCCGTAGCCGATCGGCTACCGGTAGGCTGCCGGGAGGGACTTGCGCCAGTCGTCGTTCAGGACGGCGATCTTGCTCTTGCCTGAGGTTGCCTGTTGCATCAGCCTGGTCAGCGCGTCGGAGTCCTTGTCGTACATAAGGAGGATGTGACTGGCCTTGACCTGGTCCTCACTGGGCGTCGTGCCCTTCTTGCGCCCAGTGATCTTGAGGATATGGATACCGAAGGGGCTCGGGAAAGGTTGGCTCACTTCGCCGAGTTTGAGCGCAAAGGCCGCCCGGCTGAAGGTTGCCACCATCTGGTCTCTGAAGAAGTAGCCCAGGTTGCCGCCATCGGTGGAGCTGGGCCCCTGGGAGCGCTTCTTGGCGACATCCGCGAAGTCCTGTCCTCCATCGACGATACTCTTGCGGATCGTTGCCATTTCCTTCTCGAGCTTGGAGAGATTGTCCTTCGCTTGAGCCTGGACGGTCTTCAAGACGATGAGCGCCTCCAGAGCCTTCTCGCGTGCCGTTCCCGGCTTCTGGCTGCTGTAGCTGTTGTAGTAACTCTCGAGGTCCTGGACCTCGCTCTCCTTGATGGGCAGCCCTTCAACGAGGAGGACCGTGCCCTTGGGCAGATCCGCTTTCTCCGCGTCTCCAAGCAACCTTACGCTCGCTACTGGAGTCTCGGGTGCGACGTCAATGTTCTCCTCACGAATGGGAACAGTCCCGTCCTCTTGGCCGGAGGACGGTGCATCGGAGATCTGGACCTGCCTGTAGCTGGGGATTCGGCTTCTGAGCTTGTCCTCGACCTGGACCGGATCGACGCGTGATCGGATCAGACCTTGGATCTGCGAAAGCACTTGCTCGAGTTTCTTGATCAGGGCACTCTCGCCGAGCTTGGAGAGGTCCTCCTTGTTGGCGCGAACTGCCACCCCGCCCTGGTTGGTGGAAGGTGCGGGCACTGTGTTGGTAGCGGGGGCGGGCTGCGGTTGGCTCGCGGGCTGGGACCCGGTCTGGGCCTTGGCGGACGGCAGTCCTGCGAGGAGCAAGACAGAGAGGGCGGTCAAGGAGAGTGGGATCTTCATGGTCGTTGTAGGGGAGATTTCCCGTCGTGGCTGGCGATAAGGGGGAGGGATTCTATCCGGGATCGAGCGGGAGGTCGATTCAGGCTTTCGGGCTCTGGGAAGGAGTTTTCGGAACGTCATCGGCCCAAGAGCCTCTCTTCTGGGACAAAGAGCGGCAATCCGTTGCCTGGGGCATTTACCCCGATAAAAGAGACGAGGTATGAACGTCGAGTCGGCCCCACAACTCCTGAGCTGCTTCCTGGATCGGGCCGCCAGACACCCTGACCGCGTACTGCTGCACCTCGAGGGAGGCCCCCGGACCTACGGCGAAATCTGTGATGAGGCTTCCAGGCTGGCGCGGGCCCTCCAGTCCCGTGGGCTGGTCCGGGGCGATCGGGTGCTGTGCCTGTTCGAGAATGGACGGGAGCAGGTAGTCTCGATCTACGCCACCCTGATGGCCGGTGGCGTCCTCGTTCTTCTGCATCCGCAGACCCCGGCTCGCAAGATCCGCTTCATCCTGGGCGATGCAGAGGCGCGGTTCTTCCTCAGCGATGTGCGCCTCGCGGGCCATTGGGTGCCAGCTCTGGAGGGAAGCAGCTATCCGGAGGAGGTCATCTACTTCGGCTCCTTCGCCGGGCAACCACAGGCGCATCAGTTCCTCTCCGAGGCCCTCCTCGCCGGTGTCGAAGATCCCCATCCCCTGGAAATCACCTATGAGGACGAGGATCTGGCGGCACTGATCTATACGTCGGGGTCCACGGGTGAAGCCAAGGGAGTCATGCAGAGCCACGGCGCCATGGCTTTCTCGGTGCAGAGCCTCGCCCTGTACCTGGGCTATCAGTCCGATGATCTGGTCCTCGACTGCCTGCCCCTCTCCTTCGATTATGGCCTCTATCAGCTCTTCTTGACGGTCCAGGCCTCGGCGGAACTGGTTCTCCTCAGGTCCTTCTCCTTTCCCGGTCAGATCCTGCGTGCCCTGAGCGACCAGAAGGTCACGGTCTTTCCCGGAGTGCCGACGCTGTTCCGGATTCTCGAGAACCTGGAGGAGAAGCAGCCAGAGGGCCTGGTCTTCCCGCAGGTGAGGATGGTGACCAATACCGCTGCCGCATTGACTCCCGATCTCCTTCCCGGCCTTCGCAGGATGTTCCCCGGGGCGCGGATCTTCAGCATGTATGGTCTGACCGAGTGCAAGCGCGTGAGCTTCCTCGAGCCCGAACGGCTCGAGGAGAAGCCGCTTTCCGTGGGACGCGCCATTCCGGGCACCGAGGCCTGGGTCCTCGACAAAGCTGGCAACGAAACGGCGCCCGGAGAGGTCGGGCGCTTGCATGTCCGTGGGCGGCATGTGATGCAAGGCTATTGGCATCGTCCGGATGAGAGTGCGGCCATCCTCTCATCCTGCGAGGAACCAGGCCTGCGCCAACTGGACACGGGGGATCTCTTCCGGCGGGACGAGGATGGCGATCTCTACTTCGTTTCGCGCAGTGACGACATCATCAAGACGCGAGGAGAGAAGGTCAGTCCCCTCGAGGTCGAACGCGTCCTGCAGGAGCTGGACATGGTGGATCAGGCCGCCGTGCTGGGTCGTTCCGATCCGCTCCTGGGCGAAGCCGTCCACGCCTTCGTGGTCCTGGCCGAGGGCTACCCCTCCGAACCCGATGCTGTGCTTCGTGCCCTGGCAGGTCTGCTGGAGCCCTTCATGATGCCCTCGGTGATCCACGTGCTGGATCGATTGCCGCGCAGTCCCAACGGCAAGGTCGACAAGCACCAGCTCTGAGGATCCCCGTCAGACGCACCGAGGTCATGAGCCCCTCGGCCCAGGCCGCCCCGACTTGCCCTGGGTGCGGCCGTTACGGTCAGATCTTGGGCTCGGGTTTCCCTTCCATCATCCGTGCCACGATGGCCCGATGTGCCTTGGGGGCACCTTGGCCGATGTGGCGAGCCAGGCGTTGGGCTCGGTGTTGTTTGCGCCGCAGGAGTTCGCCGCAGAGTTGGATCTCGGCGTTGTCGGGTTTGCCGCGCTGGTAGCAGCGGAGGAAGCTCGAGAGCGAAACCAGGATCTCCTGGGCCAGGTCGGCCAGCAGGGCCAGTTCCTCCTGCTCCTCGAAGATCTTCTTGCCGTGTCGCAACAGCAAGGCCCGTGCTGCGATCGGGAAGCTGCGCAGAGTGGCGTCCACGCGCTCCCATGCGCCCAGGAGATCGGGGTCCTCGCTCGGGATCGGGCAGGGGTAGTGCCCCACGGATCCGATCTGGAACTTGAGGATCGTCCCCAGAGAGGAGAAGAACCGGGAGGGCTTCTTGAGTCCTCTCATGGCGCGCTTGATCTCCTTGCCCAAAGGCTCGAGGCAGTGAAGGGCGACCATGAGTCTCAGGATCTCGTTGGTGCCTTCGAAGATCATGTTGACGCGTGCATCCCGGAGCCGACGCTCATAGGGGTATTCGCGCATGAATCCGTTGCCGCCCGCGATCTGCAGGGCCTCGTGGCAACTCTGCCAGAGCTTCTCCGTGCAGTAGATCTTGGCTGCGGCCGCTTCGAGGAAGGTGGCGCATTCGATGTCTCCCTGCGCGCGCCGATCGGCTAGTCCGGTCATGAGGAACACGAGGCTCTCCATCCCGTAGAGCTCGACGGACATCGTTCCGAGCTTCTCCTGGATGAGTCCGAAACTCGCGATCGGACGGCCGAACTGCTTGCGCTCGCTGGCTTGCACGCGCGCCTGCTCGAGCAGATCGCGTGTCGTGCCCGCGCAGCCGCCCGCGAGCCCCAGTCGGCCCGAGTTCAGGACCTCGAGTGCCATCGAGAATCCATCGCCGTCGATACCGAGTCTCTGGTCGTCCGCCACGTGGACCTGCTCCAGAAGGACCTCGGTCGTGGAGGATCCCTTGAGCCCCAGCTTGTCTTCTTCGGCGCCCGTGCTCACGCCTTCCTGCTCGCGTTCGACGAGGAAGCAGGCCAGGTGTGGCTTCTTCTCCGGCCAACCTTCTGGAGCAGGCGTCCTCGCGAAGACCGTGAACAGCCCCGCGAACCCGCCGTTGGTGATCCAGCTCTTGGTGCCATCCAGGATCCAACCACCCTGCCCATCGGGCGTGGCCTTGCACTGGATGCTGCCGGCGTCCGATCCTGCGTTGGGCTCGGTGAGGCAGAAGGCAGCGATGCGCTCGCCCATGGCCAGCGACGGTAGCCATCGCTTCTTCTGTTCGTCGGTTCCGAACAAGAGCAGTGCCTTGAGACCGATCGAGCTGTGGGCTCCGATGGTTGTCGCCAGTGAGGCGCAGGTGATGCCGAGCCTCTGGAGAACGCGGGTGTATGCCGAGCTGCCGAGCCCCAGGCCGCCGTGTTCCTCGGGGATGATCAACCCGAACAGGCCCAGCTCCTTGCATTCGTCCAAGACCTCGCCTGGGATCTTGGCTTCCCGGTCGATGGCGATGGCATCGACATGCTTGTCCAGGAACTTGTCCAGGGCGTCGAGCAAGACCTCGAGCATCTCGGATTCTTCCTGGTCCATCTCTGGCCAGGTCGCGACCAGTTGGCTCGGGAGCCGGCCTTGCACGATCTCGGTCAGGATCGAGATCGGGGGAGTCTGTCCCGCATGGGTTTTGGAGCTTTCCCTGGATTCCTTCTTCGACCCTGTTCTCGGCTCGGACTTGGGTTCGGCCGTCTCCGAGGACTCATGCGATTCAGCGTGGATCTTGGACATGTGACTCTTCCTTCTTCTGTGGCCTTGCAGAAGTCTGCTCTTGGCTCATTTCGATCAGCATGCGAGGCGCTTCGAAGAGAGGCCCGTGTGCCTCGACCAGCTCGGACAGACGGGCAACGATCGTCTCCACGCCGTCGCTCCGCGCCGCACGGATCGGTCCGCCGAGATGCGGCGGGTATCCGATTCCCATGACCATGGCGAAGTCGAGTTCGTCTTCACTGCTGACGACTCCCTCTTCGAGGCAGCGCACGGCCTCGGTCAGGATCGGCAAGAAGAGACGTTCGCGGATCTCGAGCTTGCTGGGTGCGTGTGCGCTGGCGCGTGCCAGACCCTTGTCCTGGATCAAGTGTTGGAGAGCGGATGCGTGGCCCGGCCTGTCCTTCGACTTGGTGCCGTAGACGTAGACTCCCTTGCCGCTCTTGCGCCCCAGCAGGCCGGCTTCGACCATGTGTGCGAAGAGGGGAGAGGCACTCATGCGCGCAGGCCAGGCCTCGGCAAGCACATCGCAGACCTTGGCTGCCACGTCCCATCCGATCTCGTCCAGGAGACGCAGTGGGCCCATGGGCATGCCCTGCTCCTCGGCCACGCGGTCTATGAGCGCGGGTGCGACACCTTCTTCGCAGAGCTGGACGGCCTGACCCAGATAGGGGGCCAGGCAGCGATTGACCAGGAATCCGGGACCATCCTGGACCAGGACCGGGTATTTGCCCAGCCGCGTCGCCAGCTCGCAGGCACGAGCCAAGGCCTTCGGGGAGCTCTGCTTCTGGGCGATGATCTCGATCAGCGGCATCTTCTCGGGTGGATTGAAGAAGTGCAGGCCGACAAGCTGCTCGGGGTGGGGCAGGTCTGCCGCCATGTCTCCGAGCGAGAGCGAGCTCGTGTTGGTCGCCAAGAGCAGGTCCTCTCTGCCCTTGGCCGCAGCCTCACGGAAGAGACGTTTCTTGAGATCCAGGTTCTCGGCCACCGCTTCGAGGAATACGTCCGCTTGCGCGTAGCCGCAGACCTTCGTGGATGCCGTGAGTCTGTCTTTGGCAGCCTGTGCTTCGTGAGGCTGCAAGCGGCGACGGCGTTGCTTGCGATTGACGTTGCCGACGTGGCGCGCCATGGCCTGACCGAGTTGATCCTCGGAGAGATCCACCAGCCTTGTGCTGAGACCCTTCTCCGCCATGAGTCCGGCGATACCAGCTCCCATGACACCTCCGCCGATCACGAGTGCCGACCGGACCTTCTCGTAGTGCTTGTCCTCCAAGCCGGAGAGAAGCTTGCGATCCAGTTTTCGGGCTTGTTCCGTCCCAAAGAAGAGGCGCACGAGATTCTTGCACTCGGGCCCTGTGGCAAGGTCGGCGAGCGCCTGGGCTTCGGCGTCGTAGGCGCCTCTGCCGACGTCGACGAGGCCTGCCAGTGTGACTTCGAGGAGCTTGCCCGGTGCCGGCAGGAAGCGAGCCGGTCCAGAGGTCAGCGACTTCTCCACCTTCTTGCGCACGATCCTTCGACCCAATCGCGTGAAGGTCAGCATGTGATCTCGCCAGCAGAGCTTGGTCTTGCGCCGGGCTGGGTGGGTCAGGATCTCTGCAGCGCGCTGCACGAGCCTGTGCTCCGGCACATAGCCCTCCACCAGGCCCTTGCGAAGAGCGCGCTTGCCGTCGAGCGTGCTGCCCTTGAGCATGAGGTCCAGTGCGCCGGGCAAGCCGACGAGCAGGGGGAGCCGTTGCGTCCCACCAAAGCCCGGGAGTATGCCGAGCCTGACCTCAGGGAGCCCCAGTTTCGTCGAAGGGTGTCGACTGGCGATGCGGTGATCCAGGGCCAGAGCGAGTTCGAGGCCTCCGCCCAGGCAGGGCCCGTGGATGGCTGCCATCGTCGGGAATGGGAGATCCTGGAAGGCCTGGAAGCAGGACTGCCCCCGGCGCGAGAAGGCCAGGGCCTCCTTGGGATCCTGGATCGAGTAGATGAGACCCACGTCGGCGCCCGCGATGAACCCGCGGTCATTGCCATGGACCACGAGCCCTTTGGCTTCCTGCTTGCCGAGCCAGACCACCGCCTCCTCGAGAGCCGTGAGCCCGGTTTCATCGATGATGAACAGAGCCTCTCCCTGCGTCGGGATCAACTCCAGGTAGAGAAGGTCGGCGTCGTCGCGCGAGAGGCGACAACGATCCCCGATGACTTCGACCTGTTTCTTGTCGTTCATGTCTTCTTGCGTTTGCATCATGCCGCCTCCCAGATCTGGGCGGCACCTTGACCGCCACCCACGCAGAGAGTTGCTATCCCCATGCCGCCACCCTTGGCCTGAAGCTGCCGCAGCAGTGAGAGCACGAGTCGGGAGCCCGTGGCGCCGACCGGGTGTCCCAGCGCGACCGCACCGCCTCTGGGATTGACCCTGTCCATGTCGGGGGCTCCGAAGGCACCCGAGAGCCCCAGTCGCTTGCGCCCGAACTCTGCCGAGTCCATGGCTTCCATGCAGGCCAAGACCTGTGCACTGAAGGCCTCGTTGATCTCCCAGACCTCCATGTCCTTGGCGTCCAAACCCGCATCCTGGATGGCCTTGGGAGCCGCGATTGCGGGCCCCAGGCCCATCCTCGAAGGCTCGAGGCCGACCGTCGTGCTGCAGAGCATGCGGCCCATGGGCTTCAGGCCGCGAGCCTCTGCGGCCTCCTCGCTCATCAGCAGGAGAGCTGCCGAACCATCTGTGACGGGGCAAGCGTTGCCCACCGTGACGCTACCCTCCCTCCGATCGAAGAAGGGGCGGAGCTTCGAAAGTGCATCCAGGTTCTGGCCATCGCGTGGCCCGTTGTCGCGGTTGACCGCCTTCTTGGCGTTGCCGGGCCAGAGCGTCAGGATCTCGTCGTCCATCAGGCCAGCAGACCACGCGTCGATGGCCTTCTGATGTGAGGCCAGAGCGAAGAGATCCTGTTGCTTGCGTGAGATCGCGAACTCTCCCGCGAGTTTCTCGGCGGTGAGGCCCATGACGAGACCACAGGTCGGATCCGTGAGCCCCTCGAGCAGTGCGATCCGGGGTTTCAGATAACCCAGTCGGAATCGCAGGAGTTGGCGCAGGCGTGCCGTCAAGGTCTTGCTGCGAGCCAGGGCGCCAAGGAAGGACTTGAACCCATCGTTGAAGATCAGCGGGTAGTCGGACATGGACTCTGTGCCGCCTACGAGGTAGATCTCGCCCTCGCCCGTGAGGATGCGGCGTGCAGCGTCCTCGATGGATTGAAGGCCGGAGGCGCAGTTGCGATGCACCGTGTATGCGGGAGTTTCGGAGGGGATTCCTGCTCGCAGCGAAAGCACCCTGGCGACGTTGGCTTCTTTGCTGCTCTGGCCGCAGCAGCCGAGAATCACTTCATCGACTTCGCTGGCGCGAATCTCGGCGCGTGCGAGCACCTCTTGCATGACGGCTACGCCGAGATCGGCGGCCGAGAGTCCCTGGAATCCGGTGCCGGACTTCTGGAAGGCCGTTCGAATGCCAGCGACGAGCACGGGGCGTTTGCCCTTCTCGGGGATGAAACTACGACTCATTGCTGTGCCCTCGCGTCTACGAATCTCTTCTCTTTCATTTCCTTCTCCATGCCCACCCGGTTGAGAAGCTGCTCCAGGGGCAAGGGGAGGATTTCGTTCGGTGTGACTTCGGTTCGCACCTTGATCTCCTTCTGGAGTCGCTCTCGGACCGTTGCGATCTCCGCCGATGCGCGGATGGAGATGTAGAGGATCAGCTCGTCCACCTCGTGGGGATCGTTGTCCTTCTTCCGGATCTCGACCTGCCACTCCTCGATCTCGAGGTCGTCGGCCAGGACCTGCCCTATCTCCTCCATGTTGACCAGGGTCCCCTTGATCTTCTTGAGATCGAGGTTGGTGATGCTGGAGGCGCGGCTCAAGCGTGAGCTGATCCGTGGCAGGGTCCTGCCGCAGTGGGGGCAAGGACCCGTCTGGATGCCGCCCTGCACGCGATCTCCCGTGCGATAGCGGAACACCGTGGTCCCACGTCCGGTGAGTGGTGTGTAGACCAGCTCGCCGTCCGCTTCGAAGGGAAGCACCTCGGTCGTCTCGGGATCGATGATCTCGAAGATGCCCTTGTCCGGATAGAAGTGGTAACCGCTGGAACTGCCATCCTTGGTCGGGCACTCAGCGAAGGCCATGCGGGCTTCGGTGAATCCATAGGTGCCGAGGATGTCCAGGTCTTCGGCGCCCATCTCCGCGAGCAGGGTCTTGAGCTTGATCTTGAGTCCGGGAGGAACCGTATCCGCGCCCAGGACGATGGTCTGGATCTGGGGCATGCGCATGCCGCGGTTCCTGGCTTCGCGGAGCAGGTGGTAGAGGTAGCCCGGGACGCCGACCAAGGACTCGGGTTGGAGTCTCTCCATGCCACGCAGGTTTCCCTCCGTGCCCGCGACCTTGCCCCCGCCTGTGCTGAGAACCATGTTTCCTCCCGCAAAGCCCGCCATGAACACCTGCCAGAAGGCGAGGTGGGGGGCATAGGGGAAGAGGTTCAGGACGCGCCAGTCTCTGTGGAATCCCAGAATCGAATTGAGTCGCGTTCCGCTCTGCTCGAGTTCGTCCAGATCATGACGGCTGTAGAGGAAGGGTACGGGTTGGGCACTGCGGCCCGTCGTGAAGGTCATGAAGATCGGATAGTACTCGCGGCGGAGAGCTTCCTTGACGGCGCTCTTGCCCTGCGTGAGCGCTTGGAGGAGAAGAGGCAGCCTGTCCCGCAAACCCCAATGCTCGGTGATGAGTTCTTTGTCGGGTACGAGGACCATTCGTCGCGAACGCTCAGGGTCTTCTTCGCTCGGAAGAAGGTCCCTCTTGCTCGTCAGCGGTAGCCTTGCCAGATCTTCGACGCAGCGGATGTCCTTGGGCGAGATGCCCTCGCGATCGAACAGCTCCCGGTAGTAGGCACTGAAGGGGTAGAGGCGCTTCTGGACCATCGCCCTGAGGTTCTGGTTCTGTAGCGCTCGCTGCTCCTTCGAGGGCAGGTGTTCGAGTTCTTTCCAGGGTATCGAAGACATGTGAAACCTTTGATTCAGCCGTGACTATCCATCTCAGGCATCGGTGTCCCTAGCCCGAACGATTCATGACCTCGATGCGTCTGACGGCGTCTTTCGGTCCAGGACCGCGAACCTGTCGGTTCGCTCGGCATGGCTTCGATTCGACGACCCTCTTGGGTCGCCTTCGCTCACAACGATCTCATGAATCATCCGGGCTAGGCATCCCGTCCCAAGATCCGCGTCTCGAGGACCTGCACCGCCTCGGCCGCTCTCGTCTCGCCCTGCTCCCTGTCGATTCCGACTCTTGTCATTCCATCGGTCCTCCCAAGGGGCGTGCATGGCGCACGAGTTCCGAGGTGACCGTTCGATGGCAAGTGGCTCAACGACGGGAACAGGATCTATCGAGAAGGTCGGCAAGAGTTACGGTCTTCCTCGTCGGATACGGTTCTTTTCGTTCCCTACAGTCCATCTCTACGAAGCTTCATGAACTCGGGTTTCGTGTGAAGGCCGCAATCTCCGATAAGGTAGGAAGACCCCTGGAGCTTCCGGTCCCACACTCAGTGTCCATTTTTCGGCCAGTCAAGGGTCCGAACTTGGCCTCTCAGATTCGTGGAGTGGAACTGTCAGCCGCAAGGGAGGGAGGACGAGGCCTTCCAGCCTGAAACTCATGAGCAAGGACCCCAAAAACTACGGTTTCGCGCATCCCGGTGGAGAGCGCCCCAGAGTCCTCCTCATCCTCGGGGGTGGTGGGATGAAGGGCATGGTCCATGTCGGTGTCTTGAAAGCACTGACGCGTCTCGGTATCCACGTCGATGAGATCGTGGGTACGAGCATCGGTGCCGTCATCGGATCGATCTACGCCGGTGGCATGGATGTCGATGACATCCATGCGATGGCCTTGGATCTCAGCAAGCGGGACTTCTTCCGATTGAAGGTGCTCAAGTTCCTGGTCAAGGGGTACCGGCACGCATCCCTCTACAAGGGGCAGCACTTCTTGCGCTTCCTCGAGGAAACGATGCCCAAGCGGAGCTTCGATGAGCTGGAGATCCCCTTCTTCTGCAACTCCTTGTCGATCGACTCAGGGAGCATGAGGTTCTTTGGGCTCCCGGGATCGCGGGACCTGGATCTGGCAAAGGCTGTCTACGCCTCTGCAACCTTGCCCGGGATCTTCGAACCGCTGGAGTTCGAGGGCAACCACTACATCGACGGGGGAATCGCCGATTCGCTCCCTCTTCGCTTTGCGCGTTCACGAAGGCCCGACGTCATCATCGCTGTGGATCTCTCGATCCGGGAGTACAGGGACAAGGCTCAGTTCCGCAGCAGTCTCCCTTGGATCCTCTATCGCAGCTTCGAGATCGCCCAGGAGTCGCTCAACGAACTCAACCTGCACTCCCAGGGAGGTCCCGACCTGGTCCAGATCAAACCGCCGGTCGGCCATCTGGGGCTCTTTGAATTCTCGGAACTCGAAGAGCTGATCCTCCTGGGGGAACGCAAGACGATGGAGATCCTCTGTTCCCATCCGCGCACCCGCGGACTTTGCGATCCGGAAGAGGTGGAGAAGATCCTCCTCAACGGGCATGAGGTGCGCCCCTACGTGAAGGTCAGTGTGGACGAAGAGGCCTGTATCCACTGTGGCCTCTGTCATGTCACCTGCGCTACCGACGGATTCACTCCCTCCGAACAGGGCCCCGTTCTCCTCAAGCAGGAGAACTACGAGTGCCCGAGGGATGGCGCCTGCATGCGCAACTGCCCCACAGGGGCAATCGAGTTGCGATACCCCTAGTTG
>JAJRTL010000118.1 GCA_024278315.1 Planctomycetota bacterium
AAGGCGCTGGACCGGAGCAGATCCGGCCTCAGACCGAGGCACTCGTCGAGCTGCGCCAGGAACATGCGGGAGTGGATCGCCAGAGATCCAAAACCCCGACTCCGCCGGTTGGCCAGCTGACGGATCACCAGGGCCGGCAGGCCGGCGATGTCTGGGTCGCGCAGCTTGGTCATCAGGCTCATGAACTGGTTTTCGTCCAGATTGCTGGCCGCCAGGGCAGCGTAGGCGGTGGACTGGAAGCCGTTCACGGTCCGTGGATGACGCTCCAGCGCCCTTCGCGCCAGCGTCTCGCTCGAGATGAGCCGCTGGTCCAGGCTCGTGGGTAGATCAGGCTTCTGCCCCGGCACCTGGCGTCGATGGTTGAATGTCAGCCCCAGGCGGGGCTTGAGGAAGTCGTATGTCTTCTGCGGATCCTTCGCAAACGTCAACAGCGCCTGGCGATTCTCGATCTCGATGACTCGCGTCGTTCGACCATGACGCTTCACCCAGGCTGCGAGCAAGGGCCCCACAGCATCGAAGTCCTTCAGGTCCTGCCGGTGCAGGCAGCTGTAGTAGTAGTAATCCCGCGTGCCCGGGATCAGCTTCTCCAGAGCCTTGGCCCTGTCGGCAGCCAGGGACCAGGTCTCGTCGAAGCCGATCGGACGCCCCTGGGCCTGGAGCTGGATCCCGGTCAGAAGCAGGAAAGAGAGGGGGGCGAGCAGCTTCGCCGCCAGAGGGAAGGAGTCGCGTAGCATCTGAGGATCCTGGCGTCAAAAACGCCGCTGAGAAGGGGAACTCGGGGTTGCCTGGACAGAGAGCATCCACGGGAACGGGCCTCAGTCGAGAAAGCTCAGTGGAAGTTCCCGGCCTTTTTGGTCTCCGCCCGCGAGGCGGCTACGGGCTGGCTCAAGCGCCTCCTCGGAAGCGTCGATATCAGGGCGTGGGGCGCATGGGCCGGAGGTTGTGAGTCGAGGGGTAGGGAGAGTCCTGGTCATGGGAAAGCAAGGATCGAAAGCAGGGTGGACCTTGGGTGCCTGTCTGATGACAGCGCTCCTGTCCGCATGCACGAGTCCCACCGGTCAGCAGGATCTGCTCCCTGACGAACCCCATGGCGACCAACCGCATGGCGACCAACCGCATGGCGACCAACCCCACGGCCAGGAGCAGGCCCACCTGGAGTCCCTGCTCCTGGAGTCCATCCGCTTGGAGCCCCGTCTAGGATCGCCGCTTCACGAGCAGTCTCTCCACGGGAAGTCTCTTCACAAGAAGGTTCGCGCCCGCCCATCCGTGACCATCGATCTGACAAGCAAGGAACCTGTCTCGATCCACGGCCGATTGGTCTCCCGCGCCACAGGCAGCCCTGTCGGAGCCAAGCAGCCGCGCTTCGTCGTCGTCCTGTCCACACCCACGGGCGGTCAGAGGGCAGTGACACCCCCCACTCTGGTTCGGGATGCCAAGGGCTTCTCGCCCACACTGGGCGTCGTACCGCTGGGCGCACGCCTGCGCTTCGACAATCGCGACAAGATCTTCCACAGCTTCTTCTCCACGTCGACCGGCAATGAGTTCGACCTCAAACCACTGGACCCGGGCAACTCTGCCTTCATCCGCTTCCAACACACGGGTCTGGTCCACATCTACTGCTCGCTCCACTCCGGGCATCGCGCAAGTGTTCTCGTGCTACCCTCGGCGAACTTTGCCCGCGTGGGCGCGAATGGCGAGTTCGATATCGATGGCATTCCTCCCGGTCGACACGTCTTGGAAGTCTGGAGCCAGAACATGCCGCACCAAGGCATGGAGGTCTTCGTGACCGGAAGCGAGATCCGTCCGATCGAGTTCCCGATCGACACCGTCCCCGCCAAGGCAGGTAGATGACCGCCAACTGGAAGGGCCGACTCGAATCACTCCAGCGGACTTGGAATCACGGCAGGGCCGGGTTGCAAGAAGCCTGGAGACGCACGGAGCCAGCCCGACAGTACGCAAGGGACCGGCTCCACAGGATGACTCTCGGCACGCGACTTCTCCTGATTCTCATCTCGATTGCCGCGACCTCTACGATGCTGACCGTCGTCATGCAGGACAGCGGACTCACGAGAGACCTCCAGAGCGCAGCCAACGCTCGCCTGGAACGTGCCCGGAACATGGCCGCAGAGCTTCTCCGGGAAAACCTACGCACCCAGGCCAATCGATACCGCGCCATCGCCAACACTCCGCAGTTCCTCGCCAATCTCGAATCCCGCCACGCGCCCACTCTCAAGCACTACGCGGCCGAACTCGCCAACGCACATGGTGCAGATGCGATCCTCTTCCTGGACGCTACCGGGAAGGAGATGGCTGGCTTAGGCCCAGAGAATCTCCGAGCACTGGCCCTGGCGCGGACCATGGCCAAGCAAGAAGAAGCGGCCGTCAGCCAAGGTTCTGCACTGCAGCCCAGCGCGGACTACATCCAACTCGGGGACACGGCCCTCGCTCGGGTCAACGTCCCGCTGACACTCGGCTCGGTATCCGTGGGACAGCTCGTATCCCTGGAGACCGTTCAATCGAATGACCTATTGGTCTGGTCCCGTCTCAGCTCGGCAACCTTGAGTTTCGGCAAGGAAACACAGAAGAGTGATCTGTCGTTGCCGGTCGGAGCGCTGGGCACTGTGGGATTTCAGGTGACCACATCCTTCGACGTCGAGGCCAGGGCTCTCGCCAACTCGAGACGCAATCTCCTCGCGGGAGGCCTGCTCGGCCTCGCGCTGGCTTGCGCAGCCAGCCTCTTCCTCGCTCGCAACCTCGTCCGCCCCATCCGCGCCATCCAAGGCGCCGCCGAGCGCATAGGAGCCGGCGATCTAGAATTCCGCCTCGACATGGACCGTGGCGATGAGGTCGGAGACGTGGCCAAGGCTCTCAACCTGATGCTCGACCACCTCCAGGAGAACATTCGGGAACGCCTGCGTTTCGAGAAACAGATCAGCCACCTCGCCTATCACGATAGCCTGACGGGGTTGGGCAACCGCCTCCTACTCCGCGAGCGTCTCTCCAAGGCGCTCGACGAAGCTGAAGACCCGAGCGTGGCCGTGATCTTCATGGATCTGGACCGATTCAAGAACGTCAACGACACCATGGGGCACACAGCCGGAGACGAACTCCTCACGATGGTCGCGAAGCGATTGGATGACTGCGTGCAGGCCATCGAGCTTTCGGCTGGGGATTCGGATGT
>JAJRTL010000119.1 GCA_024278315.1 Planctomycetota bacterium
CGAGTTTCCCGATGCGATCCCGGCCGAGCTCCTTGGCCTTGGCCAGCACCTCGAGGCTCAGCTCGTAGCTGGCGCGGTGATCGCGCACGGGATGGGTCAGGCGCTTGACGGTCTCAAGGTTCTGGGCGAAGACATCGGCGCCGCTCTCGACGATTGTGCGGATCGAATCCTCGCACCCGCAGAAGTCCGGCACCAGCGTCTCCACCATCAGGCCGGGCACGCGCGCCTTGGCCTCGCGGACGCAGGCGGCAAAGTGCGCGGCACCCCCATCGGGCAGGTCGTCGCGGTCCACCGAGGTCAGCACGACATACTTGAGGTCCATGAGCTCGCAGGACTCGGCGACCTTGCGCGGCTCGTCCGCATCGAGAAGGCCCTTGGGGTTGCCAGTCTTGACGCTGCAGAAGCGGCAGGCCCGCGTGCAGACCTCGCCCATGACCATGAGCGTCGCGGTGCCACCCTTCCAGCACTCGCCGAGGTTGGGGCATTTGGCCTCTTCGCAGACCGTGTGCAGCTTGCGGTCGCGAAGCATTCGCGAGATATCAGCAAAGCCTTCACCGCCCGGCAACTCCATGCGCAACCACGAAGGCTTCCGTGTCGGAGTCGCCTTGGCAAAGCGTCCGGCGCTCGGCCTGTGGGGCTTGCGGGTCTCGATCGTCATCGCGTCTCAGTAGGGGCCAGTCGAAGGAGCAGAAGGAAGGGACTCGCGTGTCTGGATCGCACACCCGAGGAATCATCGATGGGCTTGCCCCCTCGGGAGTCCGAAATCAGCTTGCTTCACTCGGGATTCCGCCATGGAAGGAGCGACTCCCGGAGTCAGCACAAGAGCGAGCCGCAGGCCGACTCTTGGGCCGAACAGCGTAGGGCCTCAGGGCTGCCCGTCAAGCATCGGCTGAGAGGATGACATACTGTAGGGCATGTCATCATGAGATACCCAAGGGTATGCAAACCCTTCTCCAGATGCTATGCTCCCCCCATGTCACGCCCCCAACGCCCGGAACTCCGGGACCTCCTGCTGGATACAGCCTCTGTCGAGTTCGCGCGGCTGGGCCTGGGCGGAGTCTCCCTCACCGACATCGCTGCCGAGATTGGCGTCACCAAAGGCGCGGTCTACTTCCACTTTTCCTCCAAGATGGAGCTCTTCCACGCCTGCCTGGCCCGCCTCGAGGCCCAGCGCCAGGCCCATCTGGACGCCCTTTCCCCCCCCGATCCCAAGAACCCCCTGGACCAGCTCCGCCACCTGCTCGAAGCCCGCCTCTCCTTCGGCCTCGACCACCCTGAACTACGCCGCCTCCACTGGATCCTCGACACCGAGCTCTCCCTCGACCTCACCGGCTCGCTGCGCGGCGGCATCCGCGCCGAGCACCGTCGCCTCCGCAGCGACATCCGCCACCTCCTCCACCTGGCCGCCCGCCACGGCCTCATCCCTCCCCTCGACCCCGCCTCCGAGGCCTTCCGCCTCTGCGCCGCCCTGGAGGGCACCCTCTCCCTCCACCAGGCCAGCCCCGAGGACCTCTCCGTCTTTCTCGACCCCGAGACCCTCGTCCAATCCTGGCTCACCCCCCTCAAACCCCGTCGCCGCCGCAGCCCTACCCGCAACCTCGCAGAGCCCGACTCCCCACCACCCGCCGACCCGGACTCCGACACAGGCTTCCAGCCCGCCTTCTGACACCAGACCGGGGCCTCAACAGCACAGGACCATGAAGATTGAGCGCAACACACCCAGCTTTCATGGTCCAAAGAGAGCGTGATCCAGCAAAAAAAGTATCTTGCGGCCACCGAAGGCGCCTCGACCTGCATGCCATCCAGGGCAGCTCCTGGGAGAGCTTCGCGATGGAACAGGTCCTCCACTCCTTGGACGCAGATCATCGCCTCTATTTCTTCTGGTCCGCCCATACGGGTGCCGAGCTGGACCTCGTCTTGAAGAGGAGGTGCCGGTGGACACTCACAGCTTGAATAAGGTGTGGACGGCGATCGCACGACGCTTTGGCGAGCCACCCCAGCAGACCCAAGGAGCAACCGGACGAGACGAACGATCGGCTTTGCCACCGCTCCATCAATGGATGTCCTGTGTTTCCCCACCCTGTGCTTCCCTCGTGTTCCCCTCAAGAACTCGAAAAGCAGCCAAGTTCCGCGTGAGCATCTCCTCTCTCAGGTCGAGAGCTATCGATTCATTGGGATAGCAGCAATCTCTTCAGCTCATCCACCGAGGCTTTACCGAGCATCGCAGGCGAGGACCATATGGACTTGAGGGCCATCAACGCCTCCCCTTTGTATTCGGTACTGCGAGACGACCAAGGCTCTCCCGCAACAAGCTTCACCAAACGAGGCGCCCGTGGATCTGAAACTGGAGTGTGAACGACCGAAGCACGAATCTCCGAAACACACAACTTGCCGGTCTTGCGATCCACCACAACGAACTGCGATAGCATCACGCCCGACACAGATTCGGCGGTAAAAGGAGTCTGGGACTCGACGCGTCGCCGGATCAGGCTTCCGTTCCCCCGGCTTCTCGCATTCTGTTTCATCGCAATGCGATGTACGACCCGAGGATTCAGTAAGACCTTCCCACTCTTTGAGCGAAGCAGATGATCCTTATCATCGATATCGCGCCAAGAAAGCAACAAGAAACCGTCTAACTCAATCTGTTCCGGATTCAAGATCCGCGCGAGCAGACCATATTGCCCCTTCCTTCCCATCACAAGACGAAGAGGATCTACAGATAAATGCACAAACCCGACTCCGGGAATCTGCGAGAACCGCTCGCCATACCTGAGGCGAAGGATCACAAGACGAGGTTCGTCCTTTCCAATCGTCAAGGTGCAACCCACCTTGCCGGAAAGCTTGGACTCAAGCTTCCCGCCCAGCTCGACTTGTGCAGAAGCTGCCCCCTTGCCAGTAGACATCACAATCTCGGTGCGGTCAGGATATCGAAGCATCACGCGACGATCGGCTGAGACCCGCAGGCTAGCTTCCGCTCGCCATGGAATGCCGAGCTGGTCAACAGCATAACCTCGAGGAGCCAACTGGTAAGGTGCCACAGTTCTTGGCTTCTCGACCGCAGAACTTACCATCAGGCCTCGCTCCGTCATGACATACGTGCTCTTGCCAAGGAGTCCTGAAGCCAATTCGAAGCCTCGATCCAATGATGGCGGACTATTCAGCTGAAAACCATTGCGCTGCCCCCTCTTCACGAACTCGATCCTCGACTTCGGCTCCCAGGGAAGCTCCCGAATCAGAGACGATGTAGGCAGCTTGTTCGCAGCCCAACCCAGAACCAGATACCCCTCGAAATCGAGTGCGTAGATGTATTTCTCGTTGAGATTGCACGTGCCCGCCGTGATGCGTCGGCCCACCAAAGCTGAGGAGGAGTGCTCAATGGTATATTTTCCGTCTTTCTCACTGACATGC
>JAJRTL010000120.1 GCA_024278315.1 Planctomycetota bacterium
CAGGTCCTCCTCCGCGATGCCAGCGACCCCCGGCTGGGGTTCGTGACCATCACACGAGTCCAGGTCGACCCCGAGATCCAGGTCTGCAAGGTCTACTGGTCCGTCCTGGGTGACGAGAAGGAGCGAAAGCTCAACGAGGCGGCCCTCCAGCACGCCCGCAAGTTCATCCAGCATGAGGTGGCGGATGTCCTGGAGACGAGAAACGTCCCTACACTGCGTTTTCTCTACGACGAGTCCATCCTGGGTGCGGAGCGGATTTCGGCCATCTTGAGGGAGATCGACGTCGAGAAGCAGAACGCCAAGATGAATCCCGAGGCCAGGGATGAGGGCGAACCGGGCGAAAGCTCGGGGAGTGAGGGTCCGAGGGACGAGATCAGCGGCGAGAACGGGCCAGACCGGGACGAAAGCTGACCTCCGGGGGAGAGCTCCCCGGAGTTTCTTGCCCCCCACCTCGTTCGCCGGGCTTCCCATTTGAGGATCTGAAGCCAAACTGGGTCCTCGTCCCACGAAGCCGGAACAGGAGAACTTTCATGGCCTTGTCCCCCTCGATCGTCTACGCCCTCCCTCTGACCCTGCTGACTTTCGGAACAATCCTCACAGGTCCAGACCTTGCGGCACAGGACGATGGTGATCAGGCAGCCGTCCTTGCAGACTCCAGGGTCCTGCGCTGCCTCAAGACACTGGAGAAGAGCAACAACTACGCCTTCGAGGGAGCCATGTTGGCCGGTGCCAGCCCCTTGGGCATCATGGTGATGGGGGCAGCCGGACAGGGAAAGGCGCCCAAGCGCAAGCCGACCCTGATCCAGGGTGTGCGCAATGGATCGCTCCTCTGCTGGACGCGCCAGGACGGCAAGGAGGTCTTGGCCAACCTGGGCTCTCGCTGGGTGCAGAAGGATCGTGAAGGTCATTGGATTCCTGCCCGGGGACCTCAGGGCAGCTGGAAGAACCTGGAGTTCAACGATCCACGGTTCCTGGCAGAGCGCCTACGCGAGCTCGTCCCCAAGACGGAATGGCAGTTGTTGAGCGGGGTCACCCTCGATGAGCAACCGGTACGCTGCTACGAGGGAAACCTGACCGGCAAGAACGCCACTCTGCTCTTTCGGAGTGGGGCTCTGCCTGCAGGAGGGTCCACGGGAGGTCTCGGTCAGATCATCATGATCCAGCGAATGGTCGGGCGTCAGATGCGCATGCCTGAGACCCTGAGAGATGTCCACCTCAAGATCTTCGAGGACCCCCGCACCCACCTTCCCCTCAAGATCGAAGTCGAGGTGTTCGCCAAGCAGGATCCCAACGCTCAGGTGCGCATTGCCTTTGGTGGCCCTGGCGCAGCCCAGGACGACGAAGAAGAGGACGAGGATGGCGAGAAGAAGCCCAAGCCGACCTACACCTACACTCTCAGTTTCAGCAAGGTCGGCAAGGCGACCACCCCGGAGCTGAATGCCAAGGCTCGTGGGCTCCTGGGTGTGAAGCCAGCGGCCACGACGAACGAGGCGAAGCAAGGAAAGCCCCAATCCGTGAAGCGCAAGGGCTGAACCGGGTCCGCACGACCCCTGCGTATCAGCGGATGCGGTGGTGGACGAAGACTCCCTTCTTGCTGCCGGTCACGATGTCCGGCAGCCCGTTGCCGTCCACATCCTGGATCTGGAACTGCCGTCCCACTCCCGAATCGGAGTGGATGCGTCTGGGCTCGAAGCGCACCCCACCCTTGCGCTGCAGACGGAACCAATAGAGCCAGGCCGGGTCCTTGGCACCTGGGTCGATGCCCAGATGAGCCCAGTAGGTCTTGCCCGTGACGATGTCGAGGAGACCGTCGCCATCCATGTCCGCCACGGCCAGGCCATGGAGCTGTGAGAACTGGTGAGGGTCGTTCCTGTCCCTCTTGGCTTTCTGGATCACATGCTCCCGAAAGAGGAGGTTCCCCGCCCTGCGGTACTGCTCGAACCAGGAGAGGCCGTAGCCGTGTGCGTGGATCGAGGTCACGACGTCCGCATCGCCATCACCGTCGACGTCGTAGCTGTACATCCGGGCTCCGCCCGGCCCTGAGCCGAAGTTCGCGAGACGCGGCGTCCAGAATCCCGCAGACGCGCTCTTCTTGGGCTGCTCGAACCAGGCCTTGGAGATCAGGATGTCCTTGCGTCCATCCCCATTGATGTCCCCCACCCCCAAACCATGGTTGAAGTTACCGAAGATCCGGAAAGGGGTGACGAGATGAAAGGCCCAAGGCTGGTTCGGCTTTCCCGCAATGGGGCTCAGGTAGATCAGGTATCCAAGGCTCGAGCAGAGAAGCTCGGGCGTCCCATCTCCATCCAGATCTTCGAGCAGGGCCGTCTCCATCCCACCCCAGGGCCAGACCGCATGCTTCTTCCACAAGGGACCTGGACGCTTCGGGTTTTCGTACCAGGAGACAGCCGCCCCGGGGAACCCAACCACCAAGACGTCAGGATAGCCATCCGCGTTGAAGTCATGCACGAAGGAAGCAAAGTTGTCGGCGTAGACACCGAGGGAAAAACTACGAGCCTTGTAGATCGGTGTCTTCTTGGAGAAGGCTGGCCCCTTCCACCAATAGGGGCCGCTCACAACATCAGGTCGGCCATCCCGATCGAAGTCTCCGACGGCGGCACCTTCGGAATAGTAGCTCGACGTCAGACGCTGTGTGCGGAACGGGGGCAACACCTCCAGTGGGGGGGGGCTCGCGAGAATCAGGGCCTGCGGTCCGGAGAGAGCTCCGATGCACAGGCAGACCAGCACAACCATGCCGAGGATCCTGCAGAACGTCGGCACATGCCACTCTCTTGTCCTACGCATCGATCGAACCGCGGGGCTTTGAGGATCAGTTCTGGATCAGGCCAGTTGCGACGCCGCTCAAGGCTGCGCCGAACTTGTTGGCCTTGGAATCCAGGACCAAGGCCTGCTCGCGGAACTTCACGCCGATGAGGGCTGTGTTGTTGGGCAGAGGGAAGCTCAGGGTCGCCACGTTCTTGACCGAAACTGCCGGGAGGTTCAGCAAGGGGGAGGTGTAGAGCGTGCAACCCGTCATGCCGGCACTCGAGAGGTCGACCTGGAGGGTGCTTGCACCGATCATGAAGACGGCAACCAAAGGAGCGTTGTTGGCCGAGACGGTAAACGGTTCACCGGTCTGAGGCATGTTGCCCGTCAGGCTGACAAGGCCGAGAGACGACTTGCAGGGCGTGCCAGAGACATCGAAGGAGCCGCGCCTGACCATGAAGGAGTCCAGCTTGTACTGGAACTTTGCGCCGGAGTTCGTGTCCTTGAAGATGAATCGCACCGGCGTATTGGCCTTGGTCACGACGAAGGAGATGTTGGGCGTGAGCTGCCAGGCATTGGTCCTGTGCTCCTTGGGCCCCCATGCGCGCTTGACCCAGCTGGGCGAGGTGCCGGAGTTCACCAGGTGCTGCAAGGTGAAGGTCCGCGTACTCGTGGCGGGGACGAAGACGCGGTAGTTGTAGGTATAGGTGCCCGGCTGGAGGATCATGTCGTGCTTGGGTTGCGTCTTGTTCCAGCCGTAGTAGCTGTGATGCTCCATCCAGCTGAGGCCGTTGGGCTCGGCGACCTCACCGAAGGCCGAGGTCTTCTCGGCCACGTGATCCTTGAAGTAGCGCGAGCCCTGCCAGGCACCACTCCAGGGAGCATAGCTCCAGTCGAGGGACTGGTATTTGAGCACCTTGCCTTCGGGGATCCTGCCGACCTTGAACCAATCGAAGTAGTAGTTCGTCTTCGTGAGCTTGGCATCCAGATTCGAGAGCCGGAAGATGATGGGCGCGTTGTCGGCTGGCACGGAGAAGACGACCGTCTGGATCCAGCTCCACTTGTTGAGGAGCTTGTTCTTCTCGCCATACTGGGAGAAGGGGATCGTGACCTCCTTGCTCTTCGAACTGTTCAGAACCTCGAAAGTCAGAGGAGCGGTTCCCGTAGTGCTCTTGAACTTCTGGATACGGACCGTCGCGACGTAGTGGCCCTTCTTGAGCTTGTTGACCGTGCGTGTGTAGTTGAGCACGGCGACGCTGTCGAGACGATCAACCTTGGCTCCCTTGGAGCCTGCCACGGTGACGTTGTCGGTCCAGCCGGTACTTCCGGCATGAGCCCAGTTGGTCATGGATTCTTCGAATACGACCTGGGCCTGGACGGCTCCAGTGAGAAGGACGGCAGCTGCGGCAAACCGCAGAGAGAACGACGGATACATCAACACCTCAATGGCAAAGGTAGAGCGGGAATGGATCTATGGGGGACAGAGGCCTACGAGACCAAGGTTACACACCCGTTACAGGCCCGCACACACTACCAGATATTGCTGCCGGCGGTGGAACCGAAGGGCTCCTGATCTCAGAAATTACGACGGACCATCAATCCACTGCTACGAACTTGCCACCGTTCTGCTCGGCGAGCTTTTTCATGAAGGCTGCCGGAGCCACGAGAGGGAGAGGATCGAGCGTGGAACTCGTGAGGCGAGCCACACCGAGGAAGACAGTGTTGATGATCGCGGTTCGATCCACATTCCACTTGGCGACACTCTCCAAGATGAACTCTGTGGGCCTCATGGGTTGCCCGTCGCTCAGCACGAAGATCTCATCGACCGACTTCTTGGACCGGCCAGTCGTGGGATAGATCTTCCCGCGCATACCAAGCTTGAGTGCATCGAGCAGCCCCGTGCCACCACCGGGAAGAATCGAGCCCAAGGCGGTATCGAGAGCCTTCTTGCGTTTGGCATTGGCGGGCCGCGGTCCCGGCAGCCACCGACGTGCATCACTCGAGAAGAAGATCACATTGAAGGAACTCGTTTCCGACATCCCATTGACAGCCGATAGGAGTTCCTGCTTGGCGCGTGCCAGCCGCGTGCGTCCCTCATCGAAAGCCTTGAGCCCCGACCCACCCGTAGATGCACTCATGGACCCGGAGATGTCGAGGATGAAGAGGACGCGTTTCCCGCAGACCGGCAGGCCGAAGAAGCCGGAAGCACTCGTCTTTGCGTTGCCACGCTGAGGCTCTTTGGCGAGGATGAAGTCCTCCCCCTCCCGATTCCAGAATTCACGCCACAAGCTCCAATCGCCTCGACGCACGTAGGTCCCCGTGAGGTTGATCAGGGTCTCATGCAACTCGTTCTGGTAGAAGACGAGAGCAGTAGGAGCCCGTGGCCTCTTGCTGATGACGATGGTGTCTTCGAGTTCCTGGATGAGTCTTGGCACGGTCGTGGAACTGCGCCAGGTCCTGAACAGCGGGATCAGAGGGGCCTTGAGCCGAGGATCGTCGAGGTCGTCCATCTCCTTGTAGAGCCTCAGTAGCCAACGCATCTCCTTGGCTGCCTGCTCCTTGTTACGACGGTCCCTTTGCTCCCTGGCCTCCCTCGCCGTCTCCTCGCTGATCTCGGCCCCCTGGGTCTCCGACTCATCCGGCTTGACGGCAGGATCGTCCAAGGCGTCCAACTCCATGAGGATCCTCACGAGCGCTCGCCTGCGTGCGACGGTAGAAACATCTGGAAGAGCCTGCAGGACCTTCTCGATCGAGCCGCCAGAACCCATCCGACTGAGCCCCTCCGCTGCAGCGAGGATCAAGCTGCCGTCACCCGAGGCCAGGTATTTCTCCAGCACGGGGCGAAACCGATTGCCGTGAAAGGACCCGAGCAATGGCAGCAGCACGCAAGCCAGGACAGGGTCGGAATGCGAAAGCGCTTCGCTTCGATCTCTGATCGCCACCGCGCCCTCCTTGAGCCGATCCAGGAGCGCCGCCTGGATGCCCACGTGGAGATCTGCGCGATCCAGTTCGCGCGCTACATGCTTCTGGAGGCCGGGAAACCAACGAGCGGCATCCACACGCTTCGGTCGTCGGAGACACAGCAAGTGGAGGATCCGCTGCCCATCCGCATAGGAACCACGCAGAACCACCAGCGTGACCAGGTCCTGGGCCTCATGGAAGCGCGTGTACTGAGACCAGTGCGTCTCCGGAACGAGGCGCATCGTTGCCGGAAGGATGGCGCTCCGCCTCTGCCAGTTCTTGGTGGAAGGTGGAAGCCTCCCCCGGTCCACGAACTTCATCCAGGTCTTCCAGGCGCGATCGAGCTTCGCGCTCTCTGCCTCGTCCTGTGGCACCCCCAAGGACGCCGCTATCAGAAGGCAGATTGCAGGAAGACCCAGTATCACGAGTTTCTCCTCTCTGAAAACTGGCTCTCCGACTCAGCCAGGTGTGTCGCTCTGGGCATGTGGGGCTTCGGGATTGTAGCAAAGATCGAGCCTCTTGCCCCCGACTCTCAAAGATCTCCCTCGCCTCCAGAATCCGCACCTCCGTCATTGCCGGCCTCCACCTCATCCGATGCTTCGGTCTTGGAACTCATGCGCCGGATCTCACGATCATCGTCCCGCTTCTCCCGGGACGTGACGCCCGCATGGCCCTCCTCGCCAGGAGAGCTGTCCGGGACCATTCCCTCCCTTCCTCGGATCACGACGGGGATCTCGTCCGTGACCTTGAAGTTGAGATCGCGTTGAGGGAAGGGGATCTCGATGTTCTCTCTTCCGAAGGCGGCTTCGATCGCAAAGTGAAGATCGCTGAAGGTCCCGCGCTTGTAGTCCAGCAGTGTCCAATAGACGACCGCAAAGTCGATGGAAGAATCTCCGAAACTCTTGATGAAGACATTGGGTGCAGGCTTCTTGAACACCCGACCATGCTTGCAGACCGTCTCGAGAAGCACTTGCCTCACCTGCTTCA
>JAJRTL010000121.1 GCA_024278315.1 Planctomycetota bacterium
ACGTAGATCGCGAAGACACCACCGGCAACCGTCGCGAAGCCCCCCACCATGACCGTGAAGAGTTCCGAGCGGGTCATCGCATTGAGGAAGGGCTTGACGAGGAGCGGAGCCTCTGTCTGCCCCACGAAGATGTTGCCCGAGACCGAGAGGCTCTCCGAACCCGAGGTCTTCATGAGCCGCACCATGATCCAGCCAATCGCCTGGACGATGCGCTGCATGATCCCCAGGTGGTACAGGACGGCCAAGAAGCTCGAGAAGAAGATGATGGTCGGCAGGATCTGGAACGCGAAGAGGAAGCCTTTCTGTGCACCGAAGACCCCTTCCACGGCGGCAGGGTCGGCCAGCTCACCAAAGAGGAAGCTAGAACCGGCGTAGGAGAGTCCGAGGAACTCCTTGACCACCTCGCTGACCGAATGAAGGAACCTCGTGCCTGGCGTCCAGACGATGAAGATCCCACCCAGAACGAACTGGAGGAGCAGCCCCACACCGACGGTCTGCCAGTTGATGCGGCGTCGGTTGTTGGACAGGACCCAGGCGATACCCACGAATCCGAAGATGCCGAGAAAGCTGATGAGGTTGTACAAGTGGGCGAGACTCCGGATCGTGAGAGCGATAGAGGGAAGCGCATGAGAAAGGGAGAAAGCCCCTCGCGCAAGCTTGATCCCGGCTCCTTCCCCCAGGTTGGGGCATCGCTACACGATGTCGACCTGGATCGCGCGACTGAGCCTCTGCATGGCCGCAGCGATCTGTCGACGCGTAGAACCGTGGAGCCTGAAGAGGGCTTCTCCCTTCTTGCGGACCTCTCCGGGCTTGGCCAGGCATTCGACCCCCGCTGCGGGGTCGTCTGGCGAACCCAGATCATGGGCCGCCATGGCCACGGCCATCGGATCCAGATCCAGGACCAGTCCCTGGTCGTGATCCTCGAGCAGCAGCTTCTGGACGATGGGCGCACGAGGCAGGGCTTCGATCGGCTCCTGGACGGCTTCGGGCCGGGCCCCCTGGCGAATCAAGCCCGACCGGAACAGCGCCAATGCCTCCTTCTTGTCCAGGGCCAGGGCGGCGCGCGCGCGATCCTTCTTGCGACCCTCCGAGAGGCCTCCCAGATCCAACATGTCTGCCGCGAGTTCGATGACGTGGCGACGCAGATCCTGCGGTCCTCCGCCCTGCAAGCAGGCCAGGGCTTCGAGGAACTCCAGCGAGCTGCCCACAGCGCGCCCCAGAGGCTCATCCATGCCTCCCAGTCGATATCGGGCCGGACAGCCCAGTCCCGAGGACACCTCGACCAGGGCATCCCCGAGCTCGTGAGCCTCCTCCTTGCTCTGCATGAAGGCCCCTCGGCCCACCTTGACATCCAAGACCAGGGCCTGCGCCCCGGAACAGAGCTTCTTGGAGAGGATGGAGGCCACGATCATCGGAAGACAGGGCACCGTGGCCGTGCGGTCCCTGGCAGCGTAGATGCGCCGATCCGCCGGAGCAAACTCCGGCCCTGCCTCGAAGAAGGCGAAGCCCTCATGGCGGAGGCCCTTGAGGATCTCGGCTTCGCTGAGATCCACGCGAAGTCCGGGCATGGCGAGCAGCTTGTCGATCGTCCCCCCCGTATGCCCCAGTCCACGGCCCGTCATGGTCGGCACAGCCAGGCCCAGACTCGCAGCAAGAGGCGCCAGGACCAGCGTGACCTTGTCCCCGACCCCTCCCGTGCTGTGCTTGTCGACGAGGGGACGATCCAGCCCATCGAAAACGAGGATGCGACCCGAATCCCTCATCACGCGCGTCCAGGCCACGGTCTCCTCGAGATCGGCGCCTCGGATCTGCAACGCCATCAGCAGGGCACCGAGCTCGAGATCGGTCATCGTTCCATCCACGATCCGGTCCACGAGGAGCTGCACCGCCTCTCCCGACAGGGATCGCCCCTCTCTCTTCTCTTCGATCAGCTGGCGTGTCGAGACTTGCATGGACCTCGTGCCTCACTCCTTCTCGCCATCTCTCCAGTCCTCGAAGGCGAATGGCAGCAGCTCGCTGAGCTGGCACTCCTGGATCGTAGTGGTTCCGACGAGGAGGATACGCAGGTCCCTGTGGAATTCGCTGAGCACTTGTCGGCAGGCTCCGCAGGGGGTAGCTGGGGTCGGGGTCTCGGAGACGACAACGAGCAACTCCGTGCTGGTCCGCCCGTCCTGGATTGCCTGGAAGACAGCTGCCCGTTCGGCGCACATCGAAAGACCAAAGCTGGCGTTCTCCACATTGACACCGAGGACACTCGTTCCATCACGCTGAACAAGGGCACAGGCCACCCGGAATCTGGAGTAGGGTGCATACGCCCGGGGAAGTGCTTGCCGCGCCTCGGCTATCGCTCGCCGATCGCGATCGTCGAGCTGCTCGGATGTGACCGTCCGCATGCCTGACTTACCCTTCCTTGAGCTCGCGCGCCGCCACGCTCTCCTCGAAGATGCCGATGTAGGGGAGGTCCCGGTATTTGCCTGCCACATCCAGGCCAAAGCCGAGCACGAACTGATCGGGGATCTCGAAGCCCACGCTGGTCAAGGGTACCTCGACGACACGCCGACTCGGTTTGTCGAGAAGCGTGTAGATCTCCACGGATGCGGCACCACGATCGAAGAGACGTTTCCTCAGGAATGCCAAGGTGCGTCCCGTATCGACGATGTCCTCCAGGATGACGACTCGCCTGCCCCGCGGGTCCTCTCGCATGTCACGCACGACCTCGACGCGCCCCTGTGAGACCGTTCCATCGCCATAGGAGCTGAGCTTGATGCGATCGAACGACTCCACACCTCGTCCCAAGAGGCGGCACAGCTGACGTGTGAAGGGCAAGGCGCCTTCCAGCACGGAGAGGAGCAGAGGCTCTTCATGCACGGCATCACCCTGAACCTGACCCCGGCGCCGGATGCTCTGTCGGAGACCGCTTGCCATCTACTGGATGCGACTTTGGAGAGTCTGACTATCGATGAGGACTGGAAACATCATGCGGTGGGTTGCGCTCAGGGGAGGATGAGCTGAATGGAAGACGAGACCTTGGGAAAGAAGGGAGCCTGGCTCGGATTCAGGAGAAGGTGCGCGAACCAGATCTTGGTTCCCCTGAGACCCGAAGCCGGTGGCAGGGGGAGCCGCACGGCTCGCAGACCGGAGGCAGGAAGGATACCCATGAAGCCTGGGATGCCCACCGAAAGTGTGAGGAGAGAATCGGGATTCAGGCCCAGATGGACCTTGCCCAACTGGATCCCTGGACGATTGCCGAGGGACATGGCCAGGACGTGGAAACGGGTCGGGTCCGACAATGCGGTACCAAAGAGATGCAGCGCCTTGCCTCCTGTCGCCTTGCTATCGAGGATTTCGGCACCAGAGCGCATGGGGAAGGCAGTACGGTCACCGGTGTTTCGGGCCGCCGGACTACCCTTGTCCCACGACTGGCCATAGGCCTTGCTGGCGGCGACAAAATCGCTCGCCTTGCTGGGGAAGGCCTCGAGATTCCGCTTTTCGGCGGCTACCCCTCTCCCACCCGGAAAACCGGATCCGTAAGAGATCCTGTCGAGTGTGACGCGCCCCATCGTCAACTGGAGCGTATCGGTCTTGTCTCCCAGGCTCATCGCCTTGTAGGGCCAACAGTGTCCGAAGGGAAGCCCGCCGCTCTTCGAAGAATCCCCGTGACGAAAGAAGAGGAAGCTCGCACCCGGCAGCAATCGATAGGAGACAGGCACCGTGAAGGAACCTGAAGAGCTACTGACCTGGAGGCCTCCGAGGTCCAGCGGAAATCCAGAACGATTGAACAACTCGACATACTCTCCTTCGGGAGCCTTCGTCTGGCGTTGGATCTCCGAGAAGACCAGATCTCCTGCGCGAGGCGAGCGACCACGATGCTCATCCACATAGAGGTCGACCCCCTCGCCACGCAGATTCTCCACCCTGTAACGCCACCCATCGGTCTGCAGACGGATCGTCCCCATATTGGTGAAACCCGCCCAACCTGCACCAGCGGTGGTGCCCACGACCAGCCGCGACGAAGCCCTCTTGTTGAACCGGTTGAGTGCCGTCGTGGAGGGATGCTTGAACGGATTCTTGTAGCCCATGGAGGCAATGGCCACCTCCGGGTCGAGATAGCGCAGCAGGGTCGCGTTGCTCGAGGTATGGGAACCGTGATGATTCATTTTGTAGACCTCGACATCACCACACACAGGCGCCACCTGCGACTCGACATCGGGAGTCTTGCTCCCTCCACCTGTCAGGTCTCCTCCCAACCACAGATCGAAATCTCCGAATTCGACCTTCAAGACGAGGGAAGCCGCGTTCTCCGCCTGGTAGCGCCCCTTGATGGCAACGGTCTTGCCTCCCAGGACCTTGCCGTTGGCAGCCAGGACCCTTGCGGAGGCACCCCCTCCGAGATCCAAGCGGAGCCCTAGTGGCGCTGTCTTGCGCCGTTTGGATGCTGCCTGCACATAGCGCTTGTAGTCGGCGTAGCCCGGCTGGAGCCAGGTGCCCCGATCCCAGACCTGGCCGACAGTGACCTTGGCCATCACCTCATCGAGCCCGCCGAGATGGTCCGGGTGATAGTGGCTCGAGACGAGGTAGTCGATGTGCTTGATGCCCAACCTGGACAGAAGCGGCAGAATGACCTTGGTACCCTGCCCGTTGGGGCCCCCATCCATGAGCAGGACCTTGCCCCCAGGGCCCAGCACCAAGGTGCTGTCTCCCTGGCCCACATCCAGGAAATAGACCGTCATGCCCCTGGGAGCCGACAGCGGATCCGTGGTCTGCCCCTGTGCGTGAAGCGATCCCGGAGGGACGAGAAGAGACCCTACAGCCCAAAGGGCCAGGGAACGCAGAACGAATGGCGAGCTGGGGAACATAGGTCAAGCATACATGCTCGACCTGGGATCTACATTCCCGTTCCCTTGACCACGACACCGAATGTGTGGGCGATGAGCTTGACATCGAGCCAGAGGCTCCACCCATCGATGTACTGGATGTCCATTTCGACCCATCGCTTGAAGGTCGTCTGATTCCTGCCCCAGACCTGCCAGATGCAGGTGAGACCAGGCTTCACCGCCAACCTCCGCCGCTGCCACCACTCGTAATTCCGCACCTCGGAGGGCACGGGCGGCCTGGGGCCCACGAGGCTCATGTCTCCGCGGAATACACTCCAAAGCTGCGGTAGTTCATCGAGACTGTACTTCCTCATGAAACGCCCCACCCTCGTGACACGAGGATCCTTGCGAATCTTGAAGACCGGTCCATCCGCCTCGTTCCTATCCAGCAGCAGCTCTTTGGTCTCCTCGGCATCGTTCCGCATGCTGCGGAACTTGTAACAGTTGAAGCGACTTCCACCCTTGCCCACACGAACCTGCTTGAAGAAGACAGGCCCCCCGTCGGTGAGCTTGATCAGCAGCCCCAAGACGAGCACCAATGGGGAGATGAGGAGCAGCCCCAATCCACCAACCGCGACGTCGATGGCACGCTTGATGGCCAGACGGAAGGTAGGCTGGTTGGCAGGTTTGAAAGACAGTCCCGGAAGACCACCGTACCATACAGGACTGGCCTCACGGCTATTCTCCGCGGCGTAACCGGGAGTGTAGACGTAGCTGATACCCACCGCATCGCAATCCCTGCAGAGCTGCGCGATCTCTTCGTCCCTGGTTTCCCCCGAGGGGAAGATGAGCACCTGATCGACGTCATGCTCCGCGACAACTGCTTGGAACCTACCGATGGCCCCAAGATCCTCGAACTGCATTCGGGTCACTCCACCGCTCGAAGCCAACTGCTGATCGGTCTTTTCCTGTTCCGACGCGAAAGACAAGGCTCCGATCACCTGAAGGCCATAGTGTGGATTCCGGATCAACTCCTCGTGGAACCGACGGGCACCAATCCCTCTTCCGGCGAACAGGACGCGGCGGAAGTTGAACCCCTGGGCACGGACGCGAGACAACGTTTCGAGGAGAACGACTCGCGATCCGAGAATCAGCAGCAGAGCCAGCGCCAGCGCCAAAAGGGGATGGAACGTCAATGCACCCGAGATCAGGAGGGAAACGAGCGCACCAAAGCCAACAGCCTGGAATACGGTCTCCACAACTCGCAGGAGGATCGAGAAACGTCCTTCTGTCCGATGCGAGTCGTACAGGAGTCTCCTGCGCGAAACGAGAGCCCAAAAGGCCAGGACGAGGCCCACTTGGAGCAGGAGAGACGAGGCTCCCAGCTCGGGGGCGACCCAAGCCGGTGTCTCACCCAAGGCCGGGTAGATCGAGGTCCAGCTGTGTGCCCACCATATGGCCAGAGCCAAGAGGAAGAAGTCCAGCAGGTGATGGACGTTCGAGAGCAGACGAAAGTGTTTCCGAAGCATGAGATCAGATCCACGGAGAGCGGACGGACGATGGGAGGCTGCCCATCCACTTCACAAAGCGAGAGAGCGAAAACTGCTTCGTCAGAAGCAATCCAGGGATGCAGCCTCGTTGAAGACTACCTTTCCGGCGGCAGGCAAGACGGCCCGTTGGGTCAGAAGCAGGCAGGGCAGCCAAGCGGATTCCGGAACTGACAACGGTATGGGAAACGTGCAAACAGGGCAGATTGCGTAGGGAATACACATCATCAGGTAAGAAACCCGTCCGCCGCTCACATCCGTAACTTGACCGATGCTACACGCTGTTCCCCACATGCGCCAGATCCCCGCAGAGAATCCGGTTGTAACAAAGCTGGCCCATGAATCCCGCCCGAGGATGGACGCCTATCCTCCTGTCTGATCGCTGATTAGACAGGCAATGCCGTGATTCGTGGCTCCCTCAATGAGCCACGGGCTTCCAAGTCCCATTGGGAACCTGAAGCCCGGGGGCTTGCTCGGAATCCGAGAGTCCGACAGCAACGGAATCAGAAGGTCACGGATTTCTGCATTCTCCTGCCCTTTCGGTACCATTGGGCACGGAGCTTCCCACCCTTCTCCCGCTCGGTGAGCACCTTGGCCACATCCTCTGGCCCACGGATCCACTTCCCGTCGAGCTTCACCAGGAAGTCGCCCTGGGACAGGCCAAGCTTCGCAGCGAGGCTAGCCTCCGTCCGGCCCTGGACCCAGAGGCCCACGCCCTCCGGCAGCCCCAGGAACCGACCGACCTCGGCCGTGGCCCCTGTACCCACGTAGATCCCCAGCTTGGGTCCCTTGGGAGCCATCTTCTTCAGAGTTCCAGGAACTTTGCGGAGCCTGCCATCCGCCTTGCCCGCCGACTGGCCCCTGGCCTTGTGCTCGGACTTGTGATGGTCCTCCTCGTGATCCACGTTCTTCTCCTCGGACCATCGCAGGACCCCTGGCCCTCCCCAAGCAGCTCCAGGATGACGCAACCCACCCTTCATGAGCTCACGGAGTCTCCGCTCCATTCGTTGGATCTCTCTCTCCATCTCCTCGATCTCAAGCCCCCCTCTCACCGAGCCGGACTCGAATGAGTGTGAGAAGCCACCGACCTTGCCCTTGAGTTCAGGGAACTTCTCCAGCAGCTCCTCCATGCTCTTGGCCTTGTACTGCTTGCGACGGCTCTTCCCATCCTCGATGACCGAGATCTCCACCTCCACACCCTCTGGGCCCAC
>JAJRTL010000122.1 GCA_024278315.1 Planctomycetota bacterium
AAGGCCAAGGACGCCGAGGTCATCCTCTTCCTGGGGGTGCACTTCATGGCGGAGACGGCCAAGATCCTCTGTCCCGAGAAAACGGTGGTCCTGCCCGACCTGGAGGCTGGCTGCTCACTGGCCGACGCCTGCCCTGCCGACAAGCTGGCTGCCTGGAAAGCGGACCACCCCGAGCACGTGGTCGTGACCTACATCAACTCCACTGCAGCCACCAAGTCCGAGAGTGACTGGATCTGCACGTCGAGCAACGCCAAGAAGGTCGTCGAGGCCATCCCGGCCGACAAGCCCATCCTCTTCGCTCCCGACCAGAATCTTGGCGCATGGCTCAGCAAGGAACTGGACCGCCCCATGGACCTCTGGCCCGGCTCCTGCATCGTGCACGAGACCTTCAGCGAGAAGAAGATCATCGCGCTCAAGGTCCAGATGCCAGACGCCGAGCTCATTGCCCACCCCGAGTGCGAGGACCACGTGCTACGCCACGCCGACTTCGTAGGCTCCACGAGCAAGCTTCTGGAACGCGTCGAGAAGGGTAGCGCGACGAGCTTCATCGTGGCCACCGAGACCGGCATCCTCCATGAGATGCAGAAACGCGCGCCGGGCAAGCAGCTCGTCCCCGCCCCCGTCGAAGACCGCAACGAATGCAAGGGCTGCCAGGAATGCCCTTACATGAAGCTGAACACCCTCGAGAAGGCCTACCTCGCGCTTCGCGACCTGACGCCACGCATCGAGCTCGACGAAGACCTGCGCCAGCGCGCCCTCCTCCCACTCGACCGCATGCTCTCCCTCTAGCAGGCCAGCATGCGCATGGGGTGCGCGAGGTGCTAGCGGACCTCGACCTCGCCTGAGTCGAGGCCGACGATGATGCGGCCAGCAAGGCCGCAGAAGAGGCCGTTGTCGATGACGCCGGGGATCATGTTGATCTGGATCTCGAGCTTCTCGGGATCATCGATACCCTCGAAGCGGCAGTCGAGAATGCGGTTGCCGTTGTCGGAGAGCATGGGTGCGCCCGCATGGCAGGTCCTCACGTAGGCATGACAGCCCAAGGCCTCGAGCTTCGCGATGACCGGAGGCACCGCAAAGGGGATCACCTCGACCGGGAGAAGGAAGTCCACCCCGAGCCGATCCACGATCTTGTTCTCGCCAACGATGACGACCATCTCCTTGGAGGCTGCGGCCACGATTTTTTCGCGGACCAGGGCACCACCTCCACCCTTGATCAACCGTTTGGCCGCATCGACTTCATCCGCGCCATCGATGCACAGATCGAGCCTCGTCACGCCCTCGAAACCGATCACGGGGATGCCGAGCTCCTGGCACTTTTTCTCCGTATCCACACTGGTGGGAACGCCACGCACCTTCAGGCTCCCTGCATGGATGCGTTCCGACAGCCTCTCGAGCGCGTAGAGCACCGTGCTGCCGGTTCCCAGGCCCAAATCCCAACCTGATTCCACGAGATCGGCGGCATAGCGTCCCGCCAGTTTCTTGGTCTCCACCCGTCACTCCTTCTTCTGGGGAAGCCCCCATGCTACGGAAAGCTTGCCCACAGCTGAAGAACTGCCCCAAGCCATGTTACAACAGGCACTTGGAGAGTTTTCAAGAGGAATTCAGCACATCTACGGTCTTGCTCTCGCCGAATGTCGACATAATATACTGCGATTGATTCGCAGTAACACCCTATCCTAGAGCCGTGTCCGAACACAACCTGCCAGCCCAGAGCCCCATGACCCTCGAAAGTCCGGGGATGAGCATGCCGATCGAGATCGAGCAAGCCACAGGTGAGGGCGGCGTGTTCCTGGTAGGCACCCCCAATGTGGGCAAGAGCTCTCTCTTCAACGTCCTGAGTGACTCCTACGTCATCGTCTCCAACTATCCCGGCACCACGGTCGGAGTCACGCACGCCTCCTTCCACCTCGAGGGCAACAAAGGCAAGGTGCCCATCAGCGACCCGCCGGGTCTCTACAGCCTGATTCCGATGACCGAAGAGGAACGCGTGGCTCGAGACGCTCTCTTCGCAAGCCATGCGAGCTGCGTCGTCCACGTACTTGACGCCAAGAATCTCGACCGTCACCTGCCCCTCGCTCTACAACTCAGGGAAGCGGGCCTCCCCCTGGTCCTCGCCCTCAACATGTGGGACGAAGCCCAGCGCATGGGCCTGGAGATCGACACCCAACAGCTTTCGAAACGACTGGGAGTGCCCGTCGTGCTTTGTTCAGCTCTCACGAAAGAGGGCATCGAGGAACTCAGGGACACGATCGAGAAAGTCCACGGCAACGGGAAGCCCAGCCCCTTCTCGCTTCCCTGGAGCGCAGAGATCCGGGAATTCCGATCCCGTGTCGCCACCAGGATCGCAAAGGCCAGAGCCGACGAAGAGGTCAAGCTGCCTTCGCGACTGACCACGGATCAAGCCGCGTTCTTCGTCCTGGAGGGAGATGAGATCTTCCGGGAAGCCTGCGGTCTCTCGGCTGGCTTCGTGGACGATTTGCGCGAGGAGTATCGCGGGCAAGAAGGCCACCGCATCGCCTTCGACACGGCCTGCTTCCTGCGCGACAGGACCGATGAGTTCCTGGATGGTGCCTGGACACACCCCGAGGAAAAACGTAACGGCTTTGCCGAAAAGCTCTCGCGCGTGCTCATCAATCCCTGGTCCGGGATCCCGATCCTCATGGTCGTGCTCTACCTGGGCTTCTACCAGTTCGTCGGCGTTCTCGGCGCAGGCACGGTCGTGGGTTGGATCGAGAACGACTTCTTCGGCGCCATCGTCAACCCGAGGCTCAACAGCCTCTTCGAGTCCTACGTCAGCAGCGAGGCCATCCGCGAGCTCTTCGTGGGTGACTACGGCGTCCTGACGCTCGGCATCACCTACGCCATCGGTCTGGTCCTGCCCATCGTCTTCTTCTTCTTCCTGGTCTTCTCGTTGGTCGAGGATTCGGGGTATTTCCCACGCTTCGCCATGCTGGTGGATCGGGTTTTCAAGAAGATGGGGCTCAACGGCCGCGCCGTGATCCCCATGGTGCTCGGCTTCGGATGCGACACCATGGCCACGATCACCACGCGCACGCTCGAGACCAGGCGCGAACGCGTCCTCGCCACCCTGCTGCTGGCGCTGGCCATCCCCTGTTCAGCACAACTGGCCATCATCATGGCCATCCTCGGCAGCTTGGGCATCACGGTCTGGCTCAGCTACATGGCGATCCTCATGGGCGTGCTTCTCCTCGTTGGCTGGCTCGGCTCCAAGCTCCTGCCCGGCGAAGCAGCGACCTTCTACATGGAGCTCCCCCCCCTGCGCTTGCCGCGAGCACGCAACGTGTTCATGAAGAGTGTTTCGCGCATGCGTTGGTACTTCAAGGAGGTCCTCCCCCTCTTCCTGATCGCCAGCGTCATCCTCTGGGCGCTGGACCAGACCGGAGGCATCGACATCCTCGAGCGTGGCATGGAGCCCATCCTGGCCTTCATCGGCCTTCCCGTCGCAGCGGCTCAATCCTTCGTCATCGGCTTCTTCCGCCGCGACTTCGGTGCAGCGTGGCTCTTCCAGCTCCACCTGGAAGGCATCGCCACGGGCCACCCCGTGCTCAGCGCCCAGCAGGTGTTCACGGCTGCCGTGACGCTGACCCTCTTCGTGCCCTGCATCGCGCAGTTCATGGTCATGCTGAAGGAGCGAGGTCCCAAGGTCGCCCTCGGCACCACGCTCTTCGTCACCCTCTTCGCCGTCAGCACCGGCGCCATCGTCCATCGTGTTCTCCTCTTCACGGGTTGGTTGGCATGAGTCCCGAACGCCAGAACGAAACCTCGATCGAATGCGGCTTCTGCCAGAAGTCCTATTGCGCCTCGGATAGCTCCGACTCCTTCTGCTCGTCCTGCCCCTCGAGCCGGAACAGCTGCGGAAAGGCCCGCTGCCCCCACTGCTTCTACGACAACCCCCTGCCCCTGGTCCGGCCCGCATGGCTCTCGCGCCTTCTGGGCAAGCGAGGCAAGTCATGATCGTCTCCCTGAATCAGCTCCAACCCGGCCAGCACGCACGCGTCGAATCCCTCGATGAGGAGAACCGTGACGACCTGCGCAAGGTCCTGACCCTTGGCATCCTGCCCGGAGATGAAGTAGAACTGATCCGGAGGAGCCCCTCGATCGTTTTCGCCCACGGAGCAACGCAGTTCGCGCTGGATGCCCGGCTCGCAGCCTGTATCCGCGTCGAGATCTGAAGAGCGGCGTCTCTCCCCGGAAAACGGTCTGAACAGCCAGAGCAGGGCACGAGGATCGGCATCGGGGGTCAGAACAGGAGAATCGGGACACTGCGGTGTCGGGTTCCGGCGCACGAGCGACACGAACACAGAGAACATGACCACGACCAAGCTGGAGAAGCTACGCGCCGAGATCGATCGGCGGCGGAAGAAGGAGCTACGCGCCCGCAAGCGGGCCTTCCTCGTCGGCTTCCTGATCCTCTTGTTCCTCTTTGGCAAGATCCTCTACGAGACCTTTGCGCCCAAACCCTACGTCCCCCCAGTGCCCTATCAGGTCCTGGTCACCGATGGCAACAATGAGGGACTCTCCCGGGTGCACCTGCTCTTCTTCCGGCCCGATCCCATCGCGGACACCACGAGCTTCGAAGCGACGACCGATGCGCAGGGACGGTACCGTCTCCCCAAGTCGCGCTGGAACGGTGACTGGATCTGCCAGGCGCGCACAGAGCAGGGTCTCCTCTCGCAGGGCTTCGTGGGGGATTTCGATCCCGCCAACGGCTTCGTCGAGATGAAGCCCCTGGAGAAGATCCCTGGCCTTGTCGAAGACCAGCATGGCAAGCCCCTGGCGCAGGCACGGCTCGAGGTGCGACACCGGATGGCCCTCGGCACCCCTCTCAGCGTCATCTCCAGCGATGCGCGGGGACGGTTCGAGATCGACCATCTCTCCGGCAGCCTCAAAGTCCTGAGCTTCCAGGTGCACAAGGAGGGCTATCAGATCAAGGAGATCGAGGTCGACTTGCACAGCGAAGATGGCCTGGTGCTGCAGGTCCCGATCGGCCGTCCGCTCATTCTGAAGGTCCAACTCCCCGACGGCAGTCCGGCCGCAGATCTCGAAGTCAGCATTCCGGGCCATCCCTTCGCGCCGCACCGCACCGACGAGGACGGCCGGGTCCGCTTCAAGGGCCTCGCACCCAGCAAGTCCTACCAGCCGCGCATCCAGCATCCGACGCTCACCTACCTCTTGCCGCGCGCCATCCACCCGAGCCGGAAACCCCTGACCGTGCAACTCGCGGAGCCCTTGACGCTGCGAGCCTCGGTGATGGATCGCGACGGACACGCACTCAAGGGCCTCCTCATCGGACACCATCACGGCCCATGGCGACGCAAGGAGTCCCGCACGGACTACCGAGGACGCCTCACGCTGGAAGGACTCCCCCCAGGGGTCGTCCGCCTCCACTTCCTTCTCCCCGGTGGCGAACCAGCCGTCCATGAACTCCTCATGCGCGAGGGCATGAAGGAGACCACACTGAAGCTCTGGTAGCCGGGCGCACCAGCAGCGCCACCGCTTCAGCCTGCGCCAGGTTTCTTGACCGGGTTGACGTGGACGCTGACCTCCACGACGTCCTCGATCCCTTGCATGACGCGCTCTTCGACCTCATGCGCGGTCTCGTGCGCATCATGCAGGGTCAGGTCCTCGTCCAGGCCGATCTCCAGGTCCACGTTGAGTTCGTTACCCACCGGATGCACACGGATGTCCCTCACACCCTTGACCTCGGGCATGGACAGGACGATCTTGCGGATCTGCCCGCGCAGCTGCACCGGCGCCCGATCCATGAGGATGTTCATGTTGGATACCACGGGCTCGATGGCCATCCAGGCGATGTAGAAGCCAACCAGGATCGCCGAGAACGGGTCGAGCCAAGGCACCGAGACTCGAGCAGCAATGATGCCTACGAGGACGACGATACCCACGAATACGTCGGCCCGGTGATCCCTGGCCGAGGCCATGAGCGCCGCCGACTTGACCTTCTTGCCGGCCCAGGTTGCGTAGTGGTAGAGCCACTCCTTGATGACGATGGTCGCGATGGCCACGTAGACCGCCGGCATGGCTGGGCTCTGGTAGTGACCGTTGACCAGCGCGAGGAAGCTCTGGATGACGATGAAGACGCCGGTGGCGAAGAGCATGCCGCCGATGATCAGTCCTGCGACGTTCTCGGCATTGCCATGGCCGTAGTGGTGGTCGGCGTCGGCGGGCTTCTTGGCGTAGATGTAGGCCGTGAAGGCGATGGAGGTGGCCAGGATGTCGCCGGCCGAGTTGAAGCCGTCGGCCAGCAGGGCTTCACTGCCCGCCAGCGAGCCATACACGAACTTGAGCACCATGAGCAGGATGTTGGCGCTCAAGCCCAGCACATTGGCACGCACACCCGGATCGTCTGGCCGCAATCGCATGCCGCGAAGCTAGGGCTTCGACGGCAGGATGCCAGAGCGAGCCACGGGGCTTTTGGCCCGAAGCTGCTAGAATCGAGGCCATGCGGTATCTCCTCATCCTGATCCCCTGCCTCTGGCTCCCCCTTCTCCAGGAGGGACAAGGCAAGAAGCCGAGCCTCCCGCCCCTCCCCGAATCCGAGGTCCCCGCCCCGCCCGGCCTCGAACCCAAGAAGGCCGCATCGCAACCCGTCAAGACGGCTGCCACCGAGCCCGGCAAGGCAGACAAGTCCGCGCCCCAGAACCCAGACAAGGACGCCGAGGTCCCCCCCACCTCGCGGCCCGGCATCAGCAAGGTCCAGCGCTCCCTCATGGGCGTCTGGCGCGTGCTTCCCACGGCAAGCCTCGGCGGCAACGCGCGCAAGAGCGTCAAGGGCTACCTGATCATCACCAAGGCCCACCTCTCCTTCCAACTCATGCAGGAGGGCCGCGGAGACAAGGGCAGCTTCCAGACCGGCATCCGCACCTACGCCATCCTCGGCAACCAGATCATCACCAACTCCCTCCAGGGCATCCGCAACGCCGAGAAGCCCGGCAAGCTCCTCATCGATCCGATCGGCCACCGCGAGTTCCGCAAGTTCGCCCTCCTCGCCCCCAACGTCCTCCGCTTCATCCAACCCAAGGGCCAGATCCTCGAGTTCCAACGCGTCGAACAACTGTGACTGCGTCGCCGCCAGTCAACGCACATCTGCAAAGGCGTGGGTGAGCCAGGCATTGCCATCTTGGAGGTAGAGACGCAGGGAGCCGAACGTCTCGGGAAGGATCTGCACCTTGAGACAGCAGCAGCGGAGACAACAGCAGGACACCCATCGATTGCTTCGGCGAAGGCGGGGAGCCCAGGAGAAGCGGGTCTGCGATCGAGAGCACACCTATACTTGCAAGTCGGTGGGTGTCCCTGAGAGAGAGGAGTGAAGGAAGGTCATGACTGCCATCCGTAGGATGATGTTGTTTGATACCGACCCGTGGGGCTCTAGATGAGATCGTTGTGAGGTCACAAATCGTTCGGACTAGACTGAAGTTCCGCCGCCTCGGATGACGTAACCCCATATTTCACAAAGGGTAACCCCCCCCAAATTCCCTCAATAGTGTAGGCATGTAACATTATCGATAATGCGTGTTTTCCCTTGTGTACCGCCTTTCAGTTCCTAGAAAGGTAGGCATGTATGTCGCAAACGTGCGCAATCGGAACTCACCGCCTGCAGTCCTCCTGCGCGAGAGCTATCGTGAGGGTGGCAAGGTCAAGACGCGCACCTTGGCCAACCTCACGAAGCTTCCAAAGCATGCGGTAGAAGTGCTGCGTCGGGTACTCAAAGGCGAGGACCTTGTGGCTGCCGATGACGCTTTCGAGATTGTCGAGGGTGGCTCTCGATTCCACGGCCATGTTTATGCCGTCCTGCAGAGCATGAAGCGCCTCGACTTTCCCAAGCTTGTCGACTCACGACGCAGCAAGGAACGCGATCTCGTGATCGCCATGGTCGTCGCCCGCATCCTGGAACCGCAGTCCAAGCTCGCGACGACGCATTGGTGGAGAGACACCACCCTTTCCGACAGCCTGGAGATCGACGAAGCCACCGAATACGACCTCTACGATGCAATGGACTGGCTTCTCGATAGACAGGATCGCATCGAGAGGAAGCTGGCTGATCGGCACATGGACGAAGACGGCCTGGCCCTCTACGACCTGACCTCGAGCTACTTCGAGGGTGTGACCTGTCCTCTGGCTGCACTGGGTCACAACCGAGACGGCAAGAAGGGCAAGCTCCAGGTCAACTTTGGTTTGCTGACCAACCAGAGAGGAATCCCTCTCAGCGTATCTGTCTTCGAAGGCAATGTCGGTGATCCAAAGACTCTGCTTCCACAGGTCGAGAAGATGCAGAAGGACTTTGGGATTGAACGGTTTGTGTTGGTCGGCGACAGAGGCATGGTGACTCAGAAGCAGGTCGACGAGCTGCAGGACATCGAGGGCGTCGACTGGATCGGTGCGCTTCGTCCTCCGGCCATCAAGAAGCTCATCGAGGGTGGAGCTATCCAGATG
>JAJRTL010000123.1 GCA_024278315.1 Planctomycetota bacterium
CCCACAGGCTCTGCCTTCAACTGGCCTGGAAAGACCTGTATGGCCATCTGGATCAGCTCATCGAGCAAAGCCGAAAAAGAAAGGCCGGCCGCCTTGGCAGCTTTCGGCAGGAGACTCTCTGGTGTCAGCCCGGGCAGGGTATTCGTCTCGAAGATCCGGAAGCCCCCGTCCTGTCCCCGGATGAAGTCGCTGCGGGAGAAACCCCTGCAGCCGAGGACATCATGCGCTCGAAGCCCCAGGTTCTGGATCTCGTCGGTCGCATCGGCATCCAAGGAGGGAGCGGGGCAAATCTCCTCGGTCAGGGTAGCATCGTACTTGGCCTCATAGTCGAAGAACCCGTGCACGGGCCGGATCTCCACGGGGGGGAGCGCTCGGAGTTCTGCTCCTGCATTCCCGAGGACGGCCACCGTGAACTCCACGCCATCGACCCCTTCCTCGACCAACCAGTCCTCCTGCCGGGCGCGCACTCTGGCGAGAGCGGAGCCGAAGTCCTCGGCTGTGCCCACTCTCTCGATCCCCAGGGAGGACCCCGATAGCTCGGCCTTGAGGAACCAGGGAAACTGCAGACCTTCTCGATCACGAATCCTCTCCAGGAGAAGGTCTGCGTCCTCGTGGGCAGCCGTTCGTCGATCAGGAATCCACCCCTTGGCCATGGGGAGACCTGCCCCTAGCAGAAGGTGACGACTCAGGAGCTTGCTCATGCCCGCCCCGGAGGCGATGGGTCCGGAACCGACATAGGGCAGATCGGAAAGTTCGCAGAGCGCTTGGATGCGACCATCCTCTCCATAGGCCCCATGCAGGGCGGGGAAGACGAGGTCGATGCCCCGCTGGGCAAGCTCGAGCATGGCACGAGGACCCGCAAGGCCGGGGCGATTGGACTCGAGCTGTCGGAGGTCCCTTACGGAATAATCCGCTGGCGCAGCTCCCAGGCTACCAAGATGCCAGTGCCCGTCCCTCGAGATCCGCACCGGCAGGACCTGGATCCTGCCCCGATGGTGATCCAGCCGATTCAGACCTTTGACGACCTCGCTGGCGCTCACGAGAGACACCTCGTGCTCGGGTGACGCGCCCCCACCCAGTACGGCAATGCGTACGTCCATGTTTCCCTCCCGTTCAGGGCCCACCGCCTGGGCCGCCCAGAGCTTACCCGAAAGTCGAGAAAGCTCCCAGAAGGGTGTCGGAGTCGAGGGGCTAGCCCTTTTCGTCGTCCGAGATGGCCTCGAGAATGGCGCCAATGGTCCCGATCAACTCGTCGTGCTGCTTCTCGAGTACCACGATCCGATGCATGAGCTTCTCGACGACGGGCGGAAGGATGGCTTCCACCGTGTAGTTGTTGATCATGTTGATGATCTCTGCGCGGTTGGCGTCGGGCAGCTTGTGGAAGTGATAGGAGTAGGCGTTGTTGAGGACGTCCTCACTGAAGGTCAGGCATTCCTTGGTGATCTTGTCGATCTCCTCATGGTCGTGCGTGAGCTTGAAGGAGTTGACCTTGTACTGGTGAAGGATCTGGTGGAGTTTCTTCTTCATGGTTCTCTCGAGATGCCTGTCGCCCGGTTCCTTCCCGGATCATCCGGGGTCTGCGGAATCCCCCTGCCGTCGCAGGGATTGCCGGAGGAAGGCGTAGTTGGAATAGGATCTAGTCGTGGCTTGCCAGCGCCAGGCAGGCGTTGGTTCCACCGAAACCGAATGAGTTGGAGATTGCGTACTGGACCGACGCTTCCCGTGCTTCGTTGGGTATGTAGTCGAGATCGCAATCCGGGTCAGGGGTCTCCTGGTTGATCGTTGGGTGGAGAATTCCCTTCTTGAGCGACATGGCGCTCATCGCGCATTCGACGGCACCGGAGCCCCCGAGAAGATGCCCGATCATGGATTTGGTCGAGGAGATGGCCAGCTTGTAGGCATGGTCGCCAAAAGTCAGCTTGATGGCCTTCGTCTCGGTCTTGTCGTTGAGCGGCGTCGATGTCCCATGTGCGTTGACATAGCCGATCTGGTCAGGGTTGAGGCCTGCATCCCGGATGGCCATCATCATACAGTTGGAGGGGCCCTGGCCCGACTCGTCGGGGGCGGTCAGGTGGAAGGCATCATCGGTGGCCCCGAATCCTACGACCTCGGCATAGATCTCAGCGCCACGGGCGATGGCCCGCTCCCTCTCTTCGAGGACCAGCACAGAGCAGCCCTCACCAAGCACGAAGCCGTCTCTGCCCTTGTCGAAGGGGCGACTCGCTTGCGTCGGATCTTCATTGCGGGTGGAGAGAGCTTTCATCGAGGAAAAACCAGAGAGCCCCAGACTGGCCACGGCTGCCTCCGACCCACCGGTGAAGACGATGTCGGAGTCTCCGTACTGGATCGTCCGCAGGGCGACACCAATGGCGTGAGTGGCCGAGGCGCAGGCGGAGCCTGTCGCATAGTTGGGTCCCTTGAGGCCGTGGGTCAATGCCACGTAACCCGTGAGCGAATTGAACATCATCTTGGGAACGAGCATGGGGCTGACGAATCGAGGGCCTTTCTTGAGGATCTTCTCTTTCTGAATCTCGATCTCCGTGATGCCACCGATGCCCGTACCCATGATGCAAGCAATCCGGTGAGGGTCCTCCTTGTCCAACATGAGCCCGGAATCCTCCAGTGCCTCGAAGGAGCAATAGACCGCGTACTGCGCGAATGGGTCCATCCGCCGGACATCCCGCGGATTGATCTTCGAAGCAGGATCGAAATCCTTGACCTCGGAGGCAATCGTCGTCGTATAGCCCGTTGTGTCGACCTTGGTGACAGGAGCAACACCGCTCTCGCCACGGATCAGTCGTGAGAAAGTGTCTTCGGTTGTGTTTCCGAGGCCGGAGACCGTTCCGATACCAGTAATGACAGCTCTGCGCTTGCTCATGGCTCGCGTTCGATTACCCCGATGGATCCTGCAATCCCGGGAGCAGGGGCTCTTCCCAGGTGTGGTCTGATGAGATTCCGGCAGCCCGCGAAGAAAGCGATTCTACGCTGGCTGCCGTACGATGAACGGGGTCACGATCGACAGCGATCCTGGAGACATGACCCATTGAGTGGCTCGGATTCGAGTTCCACGCAGCCCGATAGCGGTATCGAGCTCGCCTGGACAGGGAAGCCTCAAGCCGCTGCCGCTACTGCTTGCTTTCGATGTAACCGATCGCATCTCCGACGGTCTGGATCTTCTCCGCTTCCTCGTCAGGAATCTGCATTTCGAAGTCCTCTTCGAAATGCATGACGAGTTCGACCATGTCGAGGGAGTCCGCACCGAGGTCATTGATGAAAGAGGTTTCGGGGCTGATCTTGTCTTCGGAGACGTTGAGTTGCTCGGCGACGATCTTCTTGACGCGTTCTTCGATGGACACTTGGTTCTTCTCCCATTCCCTGAGACTCCGTGGAGCCGACGGGTGATTTGCGGGTGGTCCCGCTCGTTTGCTAGTCGAGTTGACGATTCGAATCTTCACTTCGGGGTGGCATCACGGCTGTCCGCAATCCGTTTCCGACTGCTCCTCCACAACGAGGAGTGCTCAAGCGAAGCTATATTTCTCTGGCGGATGGACTTCTCAAGTCCTTCCTTGAATTTTCCTTCTTGGGGAGCATGCCCTGCAGAGCGCAGAAGTCCATGCCTTACATCGACATACCACCATCTACGACGATGATTTGGCCCGTGATATAACTGCCGGAAGGTCCTACGAGGAAAGAAACTGCGCCAGCGATGTCCGCTGCCGACCCAAATCGCCCCAGGGGTATCTGGGCCGCGAGCTCCTTCCTGTTGACCTCTGGGATCTCCGCGGTCATGTCTGTGTCGATGAAACCCGGTGCTACCAGATTGGCAGTGATGCCTCGTCCGGAGAGTTCTCGCGCAAGCGACTTGGTGAAGCCGACGAGGCCAGCCTTGCTGGCAGCGTAGTTCGCTTGACCGGCGTTGCCGGTGATGCCTACGACCGAAGTGATGTTGACGATGCGACCGGAGCGCGCCTTCATCATGCTCCGGGCCAGACCCTTGCACAGCAGGAATGGCCCCTTGAGGTTGACAGCCAGGACCTCGTCGAAATCCTCCTCGCTCATGCGCATGAGCAGATTGTCTCGGGTCACGCCAGCATTGTTGACCAGGATGTCGACCTGGACCTTCTGGCTTGGGTCGTTCTTGCCCAGGATCTCGTCCAGCAGCTTCTGAACACTCTCTGGATCTCCAAGCTGGATAGCCAAGGCGCGGGCCCGGCCGTTCTCGACGGTAGCGCCCATCTCCGAGAGCTTCTGCATCGTCTCCGTGAGGCTCTCGATGCGAGTGGCCAAGCACAACAGGTTGGCTCCTTGACGTGCGAGATCCAGGGCGATGGCCTGGCCAATGCCCCGGGAGGCTCCTGTGACGAGTGCCGTCTTCCCTTGGAGGGTGGAATCAACTTGTGACATGGCGCGCAGCAGTCCTTACCAGCGTACGAGGAAATGTCCCCAGGAAAGCCCGGCTCCGAAAGCTGGGCACATGACGAGCTTGCCCTTCACGAGCCTGTCCTCGCGATAGGCCTGATCGAATGCCAAGGGTACAGAGGCAGCAGCCGTGTTTCCGTAGTACTCGATGTTGTTGAAGATCTTCTCATCTGGAATCGCCAGGCGTTCCTGTGCGGACTCGAGGATGCGCATATTCACCTGATGCGGCACGATGACTCCCAGGTCATCGATGCCATAGGGGGCGTAGACGTGCTTCTTCACGAGGCGCGTGAACGTGCTCACGGCAAACTTGTAGACCTTGTTGCCGCCCATCCTCATGTACTGGAGACGTTGTTCGATCTCCTCGTGACCCAGGGGCTGACGACTCCCCCCTGCGGGAACCTCGAGCACGTCGTCCTGACCACCTTCGGTGGAGATGCTCATGTCCAATAGCTCTCCCCGGCCAGCGTCTTCGAGGGGGCGTAGGAGCATCGCTCCCGCCGCATCTCCGAAGATGATGCAGGTGTTGCGGTCCTGCCAGTCGGTGATGGTGCTGAGTTTCTCCGTCCCGATGACAAGGACATTGTGGTAGGCCCCTGTTGCCACGAACTGTGCGGCTGTGTTGTATGCAAAGACGAAACCTGTGCATGCCGAATTGATGTCGAAGCCCCCGGCCTTCTTGGCGCCGATCGTCTCCTGGATATGGCAGGCCGTGGTCGGGAAGGGCTTGTCTGGAGTCGTGGTGGCACAGAGGATCAGGTCGACGTCTGCGGCGTCGACTCCGGCATCCTCCAGAGCCCGTTGCGCCGCAATGGACCCCATGGAGCCCGAGTCTTCATGCTCGGCCGCGATGCGTCGCTCCCGGATTCCCGTGCGTTGAACAATCCAGTCGTCATTCGTATCGACCATCTGCGCGATGTCGTCATTCGTCATGACCCGCTCCGGCACATACGAACCGAGGCCGGCGATTCCGACTTTCCTGGTTTGGGTCATGAATACTCCGAAGCGTGCATTTCGAAAAGACTACGGATATCGCAGTGCCGAGGCCACCAGCGCCATCCTCTGGCTGGCGGCCTGTGGCTTCTGGGCTCAGACAATGGCCTCACAACGGCGAATGTCTTCGACGATCCTATCGTTGATGTGGAGGATCGCCGAATCGGCGGTGATCCGAATGGCATTCTTGATGGCACGCCTTCCGGAGCGGCCATGGCAGATCGTGACGTTTCCCTCGACCCCCAGCAGAAGAGCCCCGCCATACTCGGAATAGTCCGTCCTGTGAACGATGGCCCGGAGGGAGTCTTCGAGGACCTGGGGGCGCACACCTGCGCGACTCAGCTCTTCTCGCACGACATGCAGGAGATGGCTTGCCAGGCCTTCGCTCAACTTCAACAAGACGTTTCCGACAAAGCACTCTGCCACGATCACATCGCAGACACCGAGGAAAACATCCTGCCCCTCGATGTTGCCTTTGAAATTGAGGCCGGAATCTCGGAACAGTTCTTGGGCTTCCTTGGCGAGAGCGTTTCCCTTGCCTTCTTCGTCGCCAACGTTGATCAGGCCGACCCGAGGGTTCTCCTTTCCGTACTTGACCCGGGACAGCGTCGATCCCATGACGCCGTAATGGAGGAGATGCTTGGGTTGGGGGGCAATGTTGGCCCCCACGTCAATCACGGTGAAGGGGCCGTCTTCTCCTTCGATCGTGACTGCGATGCCCGGGCGTCGCACGCCTTCGAGGCCCTTGAGCTGCATCATGGCTGAGCCCACCATGGCTCCGGTGTTGCCAGCACTGATCACGCCATCGGCGATGCCCTGCTTCACGAGGGCCGTGGCGACAGCCATGCTCGAATCCCGTTTCTGGCGGAGAGCCACCGTAGGCTTGTCATGCATCCCCACGACCTGGGAGGCATGGAACACTGGGAAGACCTGAGAGTCTTCGGAGGGAAGATCCTTCAGCAGGTCTTCGACCACACAGGCCTCCCGTCCATGAGTCTGGAATCCGGAGAGGATTGCATCGCGGTCCCCCACGAGGATCATCTGCCCCGGATGCAGCACACCGGCCTCACTGGCGTCGATGGCACCAGTGATCACGGATTCGGGGGCGTGATCGCCACCCATCGCATCCAAGGCGATTCTCATGCGGAAGACTCCTGCCTAGGGGAGCAGTGGAAGGTCGGAAGGGGCGTGAGAGACGAGGCTGGTTCGTCAGTCACCCGTCAGTCCTTCGAGAGAAGGACCTGCCGACCACGATAGTAGCCGCAACTCGTGCAAACGGTGTGAGGGCGGATCCTGGTTCCACAATTGGTGCAATCCACCAGTTGAACCGCTGTCCCTTTCCATTGGGCTCGCCGCTTGGCCTGGCGAGCGTGGCTGTGCTTTCTTCTTGGTACTGCCATGTCATCTCCACCTCTGGTCGCTCCATCCAGCGACCTTGATTCAACTGCTCTCCGGGGGGCGCGTGTCTGTGATGCCACTGCCCCGGAATTTGAAGGAGAAGAGTGTAGGCAGCGGTTATAGCTCCGTCAACGCAGGAGATCGCAAGATCCTACGCGAGGACACTTTGCGCTTGGCCCGCCTCAGGATGCTGTCCCGATGGACTCCAGCATCTCCCAGGCCTTGGAGAGTGCTGCCGGGATCTTGCTGGGGTCCTTGCCCTTGCCCTGTGCCATCTCCGGGCGACCACCTCCACCACCACCCAGGATTCCGGCACAGGCCTTCACGAGGTCCCCCGCCCGGATGCCTCTTCCGACGAGATCCTTGGTGGCGACAGCCACCAGCGCAACCTGCCCCTGGCCCTCGCCCAACAGGATGCCTGCGAAGCTCTTGTGCTTCTTCCTGAGGCGATCCGAGAGCTCCAGGAGCTCCTTGTTTCCGGCTCCAGGCACGCTGGCGGCGAGGATTTTGGCCTCACCTCGTTCCTTGACGGACTCCAGCAGTCCCTCGAGAGAGGCTCCGGCCTCGACCATTCTCTGCTGTTCGAGGGCCTTTTGGGCCTGCTTCAGTTGACTCTTGAGGGAGATCAGCCGGTCGCCGAGCTCCTCTCGTGGAGCCTTGAGATCCCGCGCCAAGAGGTCCAGGGTTGAGCGGTCCTGCCGCCCCAGCTCCAGGGCGGCCAGCCCGGTCACAGCTTCGATCCGCCGAATGCCGGAGGCAAGGGAGGCGTCCGACAGGATCCGGAGTTGACCGATCTGCCCCGTGCTGCGGACATGCGTACCGCCGCAGAGCTCCCGGCTGTACTGCCCCACCGAGAGCGTTCTCACCGTCCTGCCATACTTCTCGCCGAAGAGACCCGTGAATCCGGCCTTCTGTGCCTCCTCCAAGGGCATCTCGAGAGCGTTGATGGGGACTGAAGACAGAATCTCGCGATTGACGATGTCCTCGACCCGGGCCAGATCCTCCGCGCTCGGACGCTCCCCCTGGGTGTAGTCGAAGCGCAGTCGATCAGGTGACACCATGGAGCCAGCCTGAGCCACCTGTGGGCCCAGGACCTCTTTGAGCGCCTGATGAAGAAGGTGGGTCGCCGTATGGTTCCTTTCGGTAGCCACGCGGCTTTCGACGTCGACCTCTAGCTCGACGGTGTCGTCGCGCGCGATCGAGCCTTCGATGGGTTCGATCCGATGGAAGTAGTAGCCGTCTTGCTTGCTGCACTCCAGGACACGGGCCCGTCCCTGAGGCCCCCGGACCTCACCGCGATCCCCCACTTGACCACCGGCTTCGGCGTAGAAGGGCGTGGTGTCCGTCACCAGCCTGTAGGGCCCCGAGCCATCCTGTCCCTGGGAGATTCGCTCCACTTCCTCTTCGCCATCTCCCAGGGCAAGAACACGTCCCTGTCCACTACAGGTCTCATAGCCCGTGAACTGAGTCGCTGGCAGTTCCTTCTCCTTGAGCTTGTGCACGAAGCCTTCGACGAAGAGCTCGCCCACGATCTCGGAGCCCTCGCGCGCACGTTTTCTCTGCGCTTCCATGGATTTCTTGAAGGTATCCTCATCCAGGGCATACCCCTCGTCCAGGAGCATGACCCCGCTGACGTCTACCGGAAAACCGAAGGTGTCGTGCAGCTCGAAGGCGATCTCGCCGGATCCAGGTGGAACGGGCAGATCGCCTCGCTCCTCCACTTCGCGCAGCGGCCAGGACGAGCGCCCCGTGGTGTCGAGATCCTGGATCCAGGTTCGGAGCTTCTCGGCACCTTGACTGTAGATCCCCCGGAAGGACCGCTCCTCCTGATGTACGAGATTCTTGATCTGCGTGATGCTGCGCTGCAGCTCTGGGTAGGCCGCTCCCATGACTTCGACGACGACTCCTGCGAGGCCGTGCAGGAAGGGGTCGGTCAGGCCCAACTCGTAGCCATCTCTACAGGCGCGGCGCAGGATCTTGCGTAGCACGTAGCCCCGGCCTTCGTTGGATGGCAGCACGCCGTCCGCGATGAGGAAACTCGCAGCCCGGATGTGGTCGGAGATGCGGCGGAGGCGGATGTCATCACGGGTCGTCTGCCCATAGGCAAAGTCCCTGCGGCCGGTCTTCTCCTGGACCAGGGTGGACACGAAGTCGATGTAGCTCGTGAACAGATCCGTTTCGAAGTTGGAGCGTTTCCCGTTGAGGACTGCGGTGATGCGCTCCAAGCCCAGCCCCACGTCGATGTTTTTCTGAGGCAGGGGCTCGAGCACGCCCCCATCCCGGCGGTCGAATTGCGTGAACACGCAGTTCCCGATCTCCACGAATCGAGGCTCTGGCAAGCTCTCGAGCCCCTTGCCTTCGGGCAAGGGCTCCTCGGGATTCCAGTCGAAGTAGATCTCCGAACAGGGACCGCAGGGGCCGTTGGGGCCTTTGCTGGGCGCGCTCGACGGCCAGTAGTTCTCCTTCTCGCCAAAGCGGAAGATGCGCTCGGATGCCAGGCCCACCTTCTCCCTCCAGATACCGAAGGCTTCCTCATCGTCGGTGAAGATCGTGACCACGAGTCGTTCTTGCGGGATTCCCAACGCTTCGGTGAACCAGAAGAAGACCCAAGGGATGCAATCCTCCTTGAAGTAGTCGCCGAAGGAGAAGTTGCCGAGCATCTCGAAGAAGGTGTGGTGACCTGCAGTGAGCCCGACGTTCTCGAGATCTGGAACCCGGAGGCACTTCTGCGAGGTGGTGGCTCGCGAGAAAGGGAGGTTCCCCTTGCCCATGAACATGTCCTTGAACTGGTTCATGCCCGCGCCCGTGAAGAGCAGGGTGGGATCGTTGGAGGGCACCAGACTGTCGGAGGCGTATCGCGTATGACCGCGCTCTTCGAACCAGCTCAAATAGGATTCACGGACTTCACCGCCGGACAGCTTCTTCATCTTGACTCCAGCTCAGGCGCTTGCGGCGCCTTTGGCCGTGGGCGCGCCTCTCTGCGTTATCGCGTCCTTCTTGGCCGTCGCATCCTTGGCTCCCGTCGCCGAGGGGGCTCCCGCACCTGGTCGCTGTTTGGGCTGATTCTCTTCCTCGACCTTCACGAGCACCTTGCGCCGAATCTCCTCCAAGAGCTCGGGATTGTCTGCGAAGAGCTCCACGACACGCTCTCTGCCCTGCCCCAGGCGCATCTCGCCATAGGAGAACCAGGCACCACTTTTCTGGACGATGTTGCGATCCACGGCCATGTCGAGGACGTCTCCGCCCACCGAGATGCCCTTGTTGAAGATGATGTCGAACTCCACCTTCCGGAAGGGAGGGGCCACCTTGTTCTTGACGACCGTGACCTTGGTCCGGTTGCCGATGACCTTGTCCGCAGACTTGATCTGTCCGATCCTGCGGATATCGAGGCGGACGGAGGAGTAGAACTTGAGCGCCCGACCACCGGTCGTGGTTTCGGGACTACCGAACATCACGCCGATCTTCTCGCGAATCTGGTTGATGAAGATGATGCAGGTCCGTGACTTGGCTGAAATGCCCGTGAGCTTCCGCAAGGCTTGACTCATCAGACGCGCCTGGAGCCCGACATGGTGATCCCCCATGTCGCCATCCAGCTCGGCCTTGGGGACCAGGGCGGCGACCGAGTCTACGACGATGAGATCCAGGGCATTCGAGCGAACGAGCGTGTCGACGATATCGAGGGCTTGCTCACCATTGTCGGTCTGTGCCACGAGAAGGTCATCCAGCTGAACTCCCAGCTTCTCGGCATAGGCCGGATCCAGGGCATGCTCTGCATCGATGAAGGCGGCCATCCCTCCTGCTTTCTGGGCCTCGGCGATGACGTGAAGGGTCAGCGTCGTCTTGCCGGAAGACTCGGGTCCATAGATCTCGATGACGCGCCCGCGAGGCAATCCTCTGCCTCCCAATGCGATGTCCAGGGAGAGGGAGCCACTCGAGATGCCCTCGATGGGGCTCGTCGTGCCTTCCCCCAGGCGCATGATGGCACCCTTGCCATAACTACGTTCGATCTGCTGAAGGGCCCCATCCAGAGCCGCTTCATGGGTCCCACCATTCGATGCACCCTTGGAGGCAGTTACGGAATTGGACTTCTTGGAATTGCTGTTCTTCGCCACGATGGATCGCTCCCTGGTCGGTGTGTTTGTCCGAACCTTGTGTTCGGACACGATGCCCAGACTGGATGGCCTGGACCTTTCCCCACTCGCCTCCGTCCTTCCCCCCATTGGGGTCGGTCACCAAAGACGAGCACGATCCCCGTCCAGCCTTGGATTCCGACACCTCGGGGACCGCCTCCCTTCGACACCGGATTCTATGCAGGATCCACTTGAATCCACCAAGGCCCTGACGGGCTGCAGCCAGGGCGGATTCTAGCAGGGACCGGACATGGAATCGCCAGCCAATGAAGATGTTTCTCTTCACTTCTGGGACGCACGTGTTTCCTCTTGCTAGAAGGTCACGAACTGCAGGAATTCCTCGAAACGACCATCCACCAGGTCTCGACTTGCCGTGGAGAGCCGGTCCGTGCCGAAGGACTCCACATTGAGGCTGGCTGTGACCGTGCCATAGGCCATGGCCTTCTTGAGGTTGTGGAGGCTCACACGTCCGTTCCCCGCCAGGTAGCCCATGAAACCCCCTGCGAAGGAATCTCCTGCGCCCGTGGGATCGACCACCGTAGAGGTCGGATAGGCAGGGAGGGCGAACTGGAAGTACTGATTGAAGAGGAAGCAACCATGCTCACCCTTCTTGACCATCACGATCTTGGGTCCCATCTCCAGCAGGGCATTGCCGGCCGAGATCAGATTGTATTCCCCGGTCAGCAGCTTGGCTTCCTCATCGTTGAGGACGAGGCCGTCCACTCTCTGCAGCAGGGCCATGAGTTCGTCTTTCGCTGTCTGGATCCACAGATCCATCGTGTCGACGACAACGAAATCCGGCTTGCTGCACTGGTCCAGCACGGAAGCCTGGACACTCGGGTGTCCATTGGCCAGGAAGACGAAATGCGAATCCCTCCAATCTGCGGGCACTTTCGGTTCGAAGGATCCGAAGGTGTTCAACTCCGTGAACAGCGTGTCGCGCGTATTCATGTCGGCTGAATACTCGCCGCCCCAGCGGAAGGTCTTGCCGGCTGCAACCTCGAGGCCCTCCGTTGCGATTCCGTGAGATTGCAGCAGAGCCATGTCCTCGTCCCGAAAATCCTCGCCTACGACACTCACCAGTCGGACGGGTGAGAAGAAGGAAGCGGCGAGGCAGAAATAGGTCGAGGACCCGCCAAGGCAGTCCTCACGGGAACCATGGGGGGTTTTGATGCTGTCGTAAGCAATCGAACCGACGACGAGAAGACTCATGGCGCTCTGTTTCCTGGGGTTGCGACGAGACCGCAGAGCATAACGGCTACCCTCCAGAAGTCATGGCTCCTGGTGCTTCTGCTTGTCCCGCGCAGAGAAGCTGGCCAGGACGTCGGGGCGCCCCATACCCGAGACCGTGCAGTTCGCACACACAGGGCGGAGTTCCAGATGGCGGATCTGACGACGGACCTCCCGGAACTCCGGGCCTGTCCAGATCTCGCTGAAGCTCTGTGTCTTGAAGTCGCCGAAGGAGCTGAACTCGAACCAGTGACCACAGGGAAAGACGGTCCCGTTGGGATTGACATGGATGTAGTACCAGGGGAAATAGCACATCCGATGGTGTTCGTCCCGGGGGCTGACGGCCAGATTGAACTCTCGGTTCTTGTGGTCCAGGAACTCGCGAATGGAGGAAGCATCACTGCTGGCCCCGTCGGCCGTATCTGGGGCCACGATGGCGCTTCCCCCTCCCTCGTCAGAGGAGGCGATTTCGCCCTTGGCATCCTCTTCGAAGGTCTCGGGGAAGGGGAGAGGTGCCATGAGGTGCACGCCGACCTCCTCGGCCACGCGCGCTGCCTCGGCCAACATCTGGTTGGAGAGTCCGGGGTAGTGGGCCAGGGTCTGATCGTCCATGCCCATCCCGCCGAGGACGCCCATATGCACGAAGTTCATCTCGGTCACGCCGAGCTTGCGGTAGAAGCGCACGAACTCCGGCATCTCCTCGATGTTGTCACGCATGAGAACGCAGGTCACGGAGATGCGTGGCAGATCGCTGTCGAGCTCGCGCTTGACCTCTTCGATGAGCTCGAACTTGGATAAGAACTTGTCCCACCCGGCGGGCTTGCGGATCTTCTCGAAGGTCTCACGTGTGGCGCCATCGGATGAGATCGTCATCACCGGCATCCGGCTTTGGACGATGACCCGCATCATGTCCCGGGTGAGACTCATGGCATTCGTGGAGAAGTGGAAGAAGGGCACCTCGTACTCGCGGCAGAGCTCCAAGGCCCGCGGGAGCTCGGGAGCCATGAGTGGTTCCGAAGAGCTGCTGAGGACCACGTCATGGGCAATGGGGAAGATGTCCGCCGCGATCTTCTCCAGGAGTGGCCGATCCATGTCGTCCATGGACTCCACGAAATCCGGGTGCGCAAAGTGGCACATGATGCAGCGCAGCTGGCATCGATTGACCATGTCCAACTTGACGCGGAGGAACCGTTTTGTCTTCAGACGTGGCATGCCGGACAACTCTCCAGAACGGGGCTTCCCCCATCGAGCCGATGGGGCGGAGGAAAAGTCTACCCTGCGATCAGGTACCTTCGGGCTGGAGATCGTCTTCGTCGTCGGATTCCTCCATGAGAGCGGTCACCTGCGCTTCCGTAGGCCGGCTCTTCTGGAAGGCGAGGAAGACAGCTCCCAGGAGGGACCAGAGCATGAGATGGAGCCGATAGACCAGGCTCAGGGTCAGGGCCAGCGTGGGCATGATCGTCGCCTGGGCAGACCCGATCCTGATGGCGTAGTCCGTGAAGAATTTCTGGAAGAGGTACTCCCCCACTCCCCAGCCCGCAGGGGCAATCGGGACAGCCGAGGCGATGTTGATCACGGGAACCAGCACGAGGTAGCCCACCAGGGGCAGCTTCAGACCCAGGGAGGTGCCAATCAGCCAGACACCCAACACGGCCAGGAGGTGGTTGAGGCTCGACGCCAGCAACCAGAGGAAGATGCCCTTGAGGTGTCCTCGATAGAAGTAGATGGCTTGATCGATCTTCTTGAGCAGGCCCGACAAGGGTAGTTTTTCGAGAAGCGCGTCCAGCTTCAGCATCGAGCGTATGCGCCTCGAGAACATGCAGGTGGTGCCGAGCATCAATGCGATCAGTCCTGCGTAGATCGCGTATCCGATCTCGCGGAAATCCGCGAAGTTGAAGATGACCACGACTGCCGCCAGAAGTGCAAGGGCGATGAGGCCCAGGATCCGGTCTACGATCACCGAGACGATGGAACGGGTACGGTGCCCCGTGAGCCTTGCAACGTAGAAGGCCTTGATCACATCGCCACCCGTGATTCCCGGCACAACGTTGCTGAAGAAGATCCCGATCCAGGTGAGGCGGATGGCCATCCCTGTGGACACGTTCAGGTCGTTGACGTGCAGCAGCCACCACCAACGAAGGGCGGAGAAACAGGCCACGAACAGGAAACAGAGGGCACCGAGGAGAAAGATCCCGACATCGAGATCCTTGACCACCGTCAAGAGGCCGGGGCGGATCTCCAGGATCCGCTCCTCGTCGTGGATGGGCACCAGGGTCTCGACCTGCTCACTCCCCTCTTTCTGGAACTGAACCGACTCAGCCTTCCACGGTGTCAGGATCCTCCCCGTGAAATCGCCTGTCTGGACCCAAGTCTCACCTCGTGCGATCTTCGTGGCATAGCGATCCTGCAGCTCCACCTTCGAGAGGACGAACCACACCAAAACCACGGCGACCAGGATCTTGAGAACGTTGACGATATGTTTGCGCAAAGACCCTGGCTCCAATTTCAGTCTGAAGATCCAGTAGCCTTCTTGGCTCTGGTCACATATTCGGCCCACCAGGGGCGAACCCAGTGGGAACCGATCTCATTGGGACGATCCAGCAGATGGGCGAGGCACTCCGTCGCAAGGAACTTGAGATGCCGCTCTGGATCCCAGATGGCCGCCGTGTGCAGATACTCCAAGGAGCTTCCTGACTTCCCATAGCGTTGCTCGGCAGCCTCCAGATCCATGCTCCAGATGCACTGCATCAGGCGCCTCCTGACGTTGGGAGAAGGATCGAGAACACGGCTCATCGGGTCGGCCCTGGTCTTCTCCAGCTGGGCCAGCACCCAGGGAAACAGTCCCCGACCACCGAGTCGCCACAGCTGGGCTATGGCGGTTTCGCGGGTATGGGGATCCGGATCCACGAGCCCGTCTGCGATTCCATGCAACAAGGCTGAACGCAGGCTCGAGATGAGGATCCTCTCGACAGCTGCTTCGAGACCGGGCTGTCTGGATTCCAGACGAAAGAGTTCAAGGAAGAACTGCAGACGCAAGCGCTCTTGCTCCGAGGTAGCCGCCGGCAGCTTCGCCAGGCTCCACAGCGCCGACAGGAACTCCTCTTGGTCTGACGCAGACAATGGTCCCTTGGGCCGGATGCCGGGCCACCAAGGTTGGATCCGCTGGTGGATGACCTTGGCCTCGTCCAGGTAGGTCTGGGACTGACTCTTCTTCAGTCCCTGGTGATCCGGTTGGACCGGCTCGGTTTCCAGGCGTTGCAGTAGCACACAGGCCAGCTCGGTGGCGATGGAGCGACTGAGGCTCCGTGGATCCTTGGACAGGACGTAGGAGACACGATAGGCGGATTCCGACAACCGGACAGTGTCCTGCCCCGCGAGGTCCACGAGTGTCGTCAAGGATTCTCGTACGAACTCATCGGGGGCATCCACATCGGAGCTACTCCTCTCGGCTCCGAAGATGGCCCCGTAGGCCCCCATGACCCCATCCGACCCGAAGGCGAAGGTCTCCGTGGCCCATCCATGCATGAGAGCCTTGTCCGAGTAGCTGGCTTCCTGGGGCTCGGTGAGGCTGCTCGGGTCCATCCCGGCCAGGGAATCGAAAGCCACCTTGGTCTCTTCGTAGCTGGCACAGGCGCTGGCCAAGAGGACCGCCAAGGCCAAGAGCGGCCCGGCTGTGGCGGACCTGGCCTTGATCCGGTCGAGGTGCACCGCAGCCGATCGTGTGGGGAGGAGATTCATCAATGGGGGTTTCGCGCCACAAGTTAAAGCTCGTGACAGGCTGCTAGAAGGATAAACCCGGATTCTCGGAGCTGCCCCCTTGTCTACAGCAGAGTTCCGACCGATGGTAACTCACATCCTAGCCCCTCCTTGGGGAGCAGGATGCTGACAAACCGGAATCGGCGAGAACCAACCATCTCACCGAGGATTCATGGGGGCGACCCGGTATCGACCGGATGCTGTCGCGATGAGTCTGGCGTGCCGAGGTTCCAGGTGGCCTCGTAAAACCCTGGATCAACTTCAACGTGCCAACAATCACGTTGCCCTGGCTGCCTAGAAATAGCTAGCCACGAGCGCACCGCTTTGCTCATGAGCAGTGTGTCTCGTTACACAGTGAGCTGGCGGACAGAGGATGCTCGACCCTCTGTCCGTGAGAAAACAGTCGAGCTGGCTGACCATGCACCCCGTCTCCGGGGGGCAGGAACGCGAGACACAAATCGGAGACTATGTACGTAGAGGGGCTCATCCGGGCGTCACGGGACGGGGGTTCGACTCCCCCCGCCTCCACCAAAGCTGACGAGCAGGCCACCGCCGGACATCTTCCGGCGGTGGCCTGCGTCTTTTCGCATGGAAATATCGGGAGCCTTGGATCAGGCCAGGATCGCCAAGGCCTCGGCTGATGGGTAACATTCCCTCGCGAGACCAGATTCAGCCACCAGCACTCGAGTGAGCCCATCGTGACAGGAAGCCAAGACGCATCGCTCGCTGACCTGGACGATCCCGGACTCTACATCAACCGGGAACTCAGCCAACTCGCCTTCATCCGCCGGGTGCTCGCCGTCGCGGAGAGCGGAGCGACGCCCTTGCTCGAACGGCTTCGGTTTCTCTGTATCACTGCCTCGGTTCTGGATGAGTTCTACGAGATCCGGGTGGCGGGGCTCAAACAGCAGATCCTGCACGGTTGGCACAGCCGGCGTCCCGATGGCATTCCTGCCAGGGAACTGCAGCGTCTCATCTCGTGTGAATCCAAGGAGATCGTGCTCCGACAGTACTCTCTCCTGAACGATGTCTTGATCCCTGCGCTCGCCAAGGAGGAAATCTGCATCCTCAGACGCCCAGAGTGGAACGAGGACCAGAAGGCCTGGTTGAAGGACTACTTCGACCGGGAGATCTATCCGATCCTGACCCCGCAGAGCCTGGATCCTGCGCACCCATTTCCTCGGGTCGTCAACAAGATCCTGAATTTCTATATCCAGTTGGACGGCAAGGATGGATTCGGGCGCGCCATCAGCAGTGCAGTGCTCCATGCACCCCGTTCCCTGCCGCGAGTGATCCGACTGCCCGAAGAAGTCAGCACGCATGCAGACGACTTCGTGTTTCTATCGTCGATCATCCACGAGTTCGTAGGCGAACTGTTTCCCGGTATGCGCATCCGTGGGTGCCACCAGTACCGCGTCACGCGCAACAGCGATCTCCTGGTCGAAGACGAGGAAGCGGAGGACCTTCGATTGGCGCTCGAAGGGGAGCTCCTGGCCCGGAACTGGGGGAGCGCGGTTCGACTCGAATGTGCCGATCTGACTCCCGGGGAAGTCTCCACCTTCCTGCTCTCCAAGTTCCAGCTGGAGAAAGAGGACCTCTTCGTTGTCAAGGGACCGGTCAATCTGAGCAGGCTCTCAACGATTCCTGACCTTGTGGACCGTGCGGATCTGGTGTTCCCGACATTTCACCCAGGAGTTCCCAAAGCTCTCCTGGGACATGGGGACCTCTTCGAGGTGCTGCGGGAACAGGACCTCCTGCTGCACCACCCCTACCAGTCCTTCCTCCCGTTCGTCGAGTGGGTTCAGCAGGCCGCCCGGGATCCCCAGGTTCTCCTGATCAAGCAGACCCTCTATCGGACGGAGAAGAACTCCCCCCTGATCGAGGCATTGATCCAGGCTGCTCGAGCCGGCAAGGAGGTCACGGTTGTCATCGAGCTCAGGGCACGCTTCGATGAGCAGACCAATATCGATCTCGCAGAACGCCTCCAGGAAGCGGGCGCCTATGTGTCTTATGGCATTGTCGGGTACAAGGCCCATGCCAAGATGACCCTCATCGTCCGCAAGGAAGGTGACCTGCTGAAGCGCTATGTGCATCTGGGCACGGGCAACTACCACTCCAGCAACGCAAAATCCTACTCCGATTTCGGACTCATGACCGCGGACACCCGAATCTGTGGAGATGTTCACAAGGTATTCCAACAACTCACCAGTCTGGGGAAGCCACGCAAGCTCAAGGCGCTCCTGCAATCTCCTTTCACGCTCCATGAATCGCTTCTGGCGTTCATCGACAAGGAGACCGAGAACGCACTGGAGGGCAAGCCAGCCCGGATCCTGGCCAAGGTCAACGCCCTCTCCGAGAATCGCATCATGAAGGCCCTCTACCGGGCGTCCCAGGCGGGTGTGGAGGTTCGCCTGATCGTGCGGGGCATCTGTTGTCTCCGCCCCGGGATTCCCGGCATCTCGGAGAATATCGAAGTGCGCTCCATCGTGGGCCGCTTTCTCGAGCATCATCGGGTCTACTACTTCGAAAATGCCGGGGCTCCCCGTCTCTATTGCTCTTCCGCAGACTGGATGGATCGGAATCTGCTCAGGCGTGTGGAAACCTGCTTTCCGATCCAGGGAAAAAAACAGTTTCGCCGGGTCTTCTGGGAAGGCCTCGACGTCTACCTGGAAGATGAAGAGCTGGCTTGGATCCTCGACGCAGATGGAATGTACGCACAAAGACCCGTGCAGTCTGGAACCTCTTCTCAAGATCGGCTTCTGGAAGCACTCGCTGAGGAATAGAATCACACGACATTGCTCGTCCCCAATCCTTGTTCCTATCGTGAGAGGCATACGCAGGTGAATCCCCTTTCCTCAAATCCTGAACTACGGACCTCGTCCCTTCCCAGCATGCCCTCCACGATGACACACCCGATCGATCGGATCTATCAGACCATCCTCAAACGCGATCCCGATCAGCTCGAGTTCCATCAGGCGACCTATGAGGTACTGACAAGTCTCAAGCCTCTGGTGGACCAGGAGCCCAAGCTCAGCGAGGTCGTCGATCGTCTGGTCGAACCCGAGCGCGTCATCATGTTCCGCGTGCCTTGGGTGGATGACAAAAATGTGGCCCAGGTCAACCGAGGGTTCCGCGTACAGTTCAACTCGGCCATCGGTCCTTACAAAGGGGGGCTCCGATTCCATCCCTCGGTCAACCTGTCGATCATGAAGTTCCTGGCCTTCGAGCAGATCTTCAAGAACAGCCTGAGTGGATTGCCCATTGGGGGTGGCAAGGGTGGAAGCGATTTCGACCCCAAGGGCAAGTCGGATGGCGAGGTCATGCGTTTCTGCCAGTCCTTCATGTCCGAACTCGCGCATCATATCGGTGCGGACACCGATATCCCTGCCGGTGACATCGGTGTTGGAGGGCGTGAAATCGGCTTCCTCTTTGGTCAGTTCAAGCGACTCAAGAAGGTGTTCGAAGGTGGTGTCTTGACCGGGAAGGGACTCTCCTACGGTGGAAGCCTCATGCGCCCCGAAGCCACCGGTTATGGTTGCGCCTACTTTGCGCAGGAGATGCTGACAGCGAAGCAGAACAGCCTGGAAGGGAAGACGCTGACCGTGAGCGGATCCGGCAACGTGGCACAGTACTGCGTAGAGAAGGCCAACCAGCTGGGTGCCAAGGCCATCACCATGTCGGATTCGAGTGGGTTCATCATGGATGAGAATGGGATCGATGCACAGAAGCTGGCGTTCGTCATGGAGCTCAAGAACGTGAAGCACGGTCGGATCAGCGAATACGTGGACCGTTACAAGGGTGCCAGATACTACGAGCACAAAAAGCCTTGGGCGGTGCCTTGTGACTTTGCCTTCCCCTGCGCCACGCAGAACGAGATCGACGCGAGTGACGCCCGGGATCTCGTTTCCAATGGTTGTCTCGGAGTTGCGGAGGGTGCCAATATGCCCTCGACTCCCGAAGCCATCGAGATCTTCGTGGAGAACAAGGTCCTGTTCGGACCCGCCAAGGCTGCCAACGCAGGCGGTGTGGCTACGTCTGCACTCGAGATGAGCCAGAACAGCCAGCGCATCTCTTGGACACGAGAAGACGTCGATGCTCGTCTCCACACGATCATGAACGACATCTACAAGAACGCGTCTCTGGCAGCCGAGAGAGTCGGCAAGAAGGACAATCTCCTCGTCGGAGCCAACGTTGCCGGCTTCCTGAAGGTCGCCAACGCGATGATGGCGCAGGGAGTCGTCTAGCAGGGCACGATCGACCTCGAGCACAGGTGGCACCCCTGCGGTGAGGTCAATCGGCCAGCCAGTCTTTCAGGCATTCTTCCAGGCGGGCGACTTCGGTTCGAAGAGCTGACCAAAGCTGCAGGGTTTCGGCCAGCTGACCGCTTCTTGCATGGCTCTCGATGAGTGCGGCGATCCGTGTCGCCTCCTGGACCATGAACTGGGACAGGCTCCCTTTCAGACGATGGGCGGCGGAGCCCATGGCCAGCAGGTCTCCGGCGGCGATGGCCGCTTCCATGTCCGCGACCTGTGCCGGGGCGTACTCGAGGAAAAGATGGGCCATCTCTTCGAGGATGTCTGGGTCCCCCCCCATGGATTCGAGGAGCAATACCCAATCCACCACACTTCTGGATTCCACTGGCACATGCCTCATCGCCACCTCCATGGCCCTGATTCGCCAAGACTGACCCTTCCATCGTCGTGACTTCAGGGCATCCTTTAGCGCCCCGGCGGGATGGGGACCTCACCCGATCACGCCTTCCGGCAAGCCTGCACACCGAACCCCCATCGCATTGAGGGCTCCTCATGAGTTCCGACCGCCTTCTCCTGGCACTCGATCCCATTTTGAAGACCCTGCAATCCCTGGATCTCGAGGATCCCGCGAGCGCCAAGACTCGCTTGGACCTGGATCTACCGCTTTCAAATCTGGAAGCGGTCCGGCGTCTGGCCGTCGAGGGAATGGAAGAGGGCTGGTTGCTCCCACGCGAGAATGACGGAGTTCGATTCGGTCGGCTGGCGAAGGACCGGCAGGGCTGGTCGATCGACGCGGTGTCCATGTCCGGACCAGGACCTCTCCATCGGCATCCCAAGGGCGAAGTGGATCTATTGTTCACCCTGGAAGGAGAAGCTGAGTTCGACGGGCATCCCGAAGGCTGGTGCGTCTATGGACCGGCTTCGACCCACGTGCCCACGGTTCGCGGTGGATCGATGCTGATCCTCTACTTCCTCCCAGAGGGAGCCATCGAGTTCCTGCAGCAGAGCTCCTGAGGATCCGGCATGCTCGGCCTCTTGCTGTTCGATGATCCGGTGATCCAAGCCCCCGGGCCAATCCTGACCCTGGCACTGGTCCTGGTCGTGGGGCTGGTCTTCGGGCGACTCTTCAAGAGCATTGGCCTGCCCTCCATCACTGGGCAGATCATCGCGGGATTCCTCATGGGGGAGGACGTCCTCCATGTCTTCGGTGTGCATGAGATCGAAGGCCTGGCGCCCATCACGGACTTTGCGTTGGGTCTGATCGGCGTGGCCGTCGGGAGCCACTTCCAGTTCAAACGTCTCCGCAATGCGTGGAAGCGCCTGGCGCTGCTCTTGCTTTTCGAAGCCACGCTGATTCCCCTGCTCGTCATGGCGGCGCTCTACTTCTTGGGGGAGAGAGCGAGCCTGGGCGCACTGGATCACAAGGGCATCTGGCTGATCGCCCCCCTGCTGGCTGCCTTGGCCGTGAGCACGGCTCCCGCCACGATCGTGGCACTCGTCAAGGAGACCCACTCGAAAGGCGTCTTCGTGAAGACCCTCGTGGCTGCCGTTGCCCTCAACAACATCGCGTGCATCGCTCTCTTCGAGCTGGCCCACGAGGTCGTGGACGCCGAGCTGGATACACAGACGACACTGACCTTCCTGGACTACCTGGCAGCACCGCTGGAGCAGCTTCTCTATTCGGCTCTACTCGGTGGACTGATTGGCCTGGCCCTGATCCTGTGGACCAGGCATGTCCATCGACCGGATCGGCTCGCCACATTCTCCATGGTGGCCATCCTCCTCGCCTCCGGGCTGGGGGACTGGTTGCATGTCTCTCCGCTGCTCGCCAGCCTCTTCCTGGGCGTCACGCTGGCCAACGTCACCCCGGACAAGGAGGAGATCGGTCACGCGGTCTTCGTCAACTTCGAGGTGGCGATCTATGCGGCCTTCTTCGTGATCGCTGGAATGCACCTGGATCTGGATGTCATCCAGGATGCCGCCTTCCTGGCCCTCCTGGTGGTGCTTGCACGATTCGCCGGGAAGTACGGGGCCGCCCGGTTTTCGATGAAGCTCGCAGGGGCCACACGGCGGGTGCGACAGTACCTGGGTCTGGCTCTGATCCCGCAAGCGGGAGTGGCCATCGGCCTCATCATCATCGTGCTCGAGGATCCACTCTTCTCACAGACCGAGGAAATGAGACTCCTGCGGGACCTCTTCGTAGCCATTGGTCTCTCCTCTGTCCTCTTCAACGAGATCCTGGGCCCCATCACGACGCGATATGGTCTCCAGAAGTCGGGCGACGCTGGGCAAGACCGTGCCAGGCTCATCGATTTCCTGCATGAGGAGAACATCATCACGGATCTCGACGCCAGCTCGAAGGAGGAGGCCATCGCCAAGCTCGTCGATGTCCTCATCGCTTCGCGACATCTGGAGACCGACAGGGAGACATTGCTCAAGAGCATCATGGACAGGGAGAATGAATTCTCGACTTGCCTGGGTTCGGGTCTGGCCATCCCCCATGGCACGCTCGAGAAGGGCAAGCAGATCATGGGGGTCATGGGAATCAGCCGGAAGGGCCTGCAGTTCGAGACACCCGATGGCCAACCCGTCCACTGCATGATCCTCCTGGCCACGCCCGAGAACCAACGCAATCGACACCTCGAGGTCCTGGCCGCCTTTGCCCGCGCGATAGGGCGAGACGCATCCGTCCAGAACGTCCTCTACCATGCCAAGAGCCCCGCCCATGCGTACGAGATCCTGCATGCCGAGGAGACTGCGGACTTCAACTACTTCCTGGACGACGGTGAGTTGCCAGCCTGACAGGCCCCGCGTCCAGCCAGGGATTCTGTCGGCTAGGGATTCTGTCCGCTAGAGATTCTGTCCGCTAGAGATTCTGTCCGCTAGAGATTCTGTC
>JAJRTL010000124.1 GCA_024278315.1 Planctomycetota bacterium
GATCCTCGATGCGCTCCAGAGCCCAGGCGGCCGAGCGCTGGACAAGGGGGTCAGGATCGCTGAGGCAGGCCTGGAGTCCCGGGATTGCCTCCTGTGCCGCAGGGCCGCACTTCTCCAGAGCCCATGCGGCGGCATAACGCAAGGCCGAATCTTGAGCGTCCAGAGCCAGAGTCAAATCCCGGATGGCATCCTCCCCGAGGGGGCATGGGGATGCATGGGAAGTGAGGGCAGCGATGCGTGCGAGGCAGAGCGCGGCCTCCTTCTGCTCGAGGGCCACCTCGCTCGCCAGTGCCTCGATCAGGAAGGGGAGGAGGTCGGCATGTGCCTCGATGAGTTCCTCGCTGCGGGCAAGCCGTGTCAGTGACAGCGCTGTGAGGCTGCGAGCGAGTCGGGGCTTGGCAGGCAGTGCCTCCACCAGGTCGCGGTAGATTCCGAGATTCTGCTGAGCACCTGGTGTCTTGCGGAAGAGCCCATGGATCAGGCTACGTGCTTGTTCGACGGAACCGGGTCGCTCCAGCCCGCTGACGAGCGCACGGAGGCAGGCGAATCCCTTCTTCTCCAAGGCCCTGCGCGCCGATCCTTGAACCCTGTGATCGCTGTCCTCCAAGGCCCGCATGAGCGGTACGTCCGCCTCACGGCCGAAGCCTTCGAAGGCCTCTGCGGCTCCTGCCCTGACTCCCGGATTGGGATTCTCGAGCAGCGTGATGAGTTCTTCGAACTCTCGCGTCGCCCCAGAATCCTCCTGCCTTGCGGGCCCCCCGCCCCTGGCATCGTTCATGGTTGATTCCCCTGTGAGGATCCCAGCGTGGCGTTCGTGGACTCGGGAACGAGGCCGGGCTGAACGATGCAATGGGATTCCAGTAGATGAGATGAGAGAAGAGAGACCCCGCCCGGCTGGGATCCAAGCGGGAGAATTTATGCAGTCCTCTAGGGAATTCAATCCATGGCCGATGCACTTCTGGCACAATTCTCGCCCTTGGTGGGCTAGATACCCCATGCTGCTCAGGAGGGGGCGGAAGAGACGCCCATGCGCCGAATGGTCCGCCCGGCATCGAGGTCATGAATCGTTCGGGCTAAGCCACGGCCCTGGACTCAGGGGCTTTCGAGATACCCCAGGGCCACCAGGATGCAGGGGCCGCCATGAATGGTCTTGAGACCCAGCTCCGCCGCACGCTCGAGAGCCTTGTCACTCTCTGCACCTGGCTGGATCCAGAGATAGGAGATCCCCAGCCTGGCGGCCTCCTCGACGATGCGCTCGGTCACCTGGGGTGGGGTGATGATCGAGATGCTTCGCACGGGCTCAGGCAGGGCCGAGAGGGAGGGCCAGGCCTTCAGACCTTCGATCTCCTCCTGGACCGGGTTGATGGGGTAGACCGTCAATCCTTTCTGCTGGTAGACGCGCAGGCACTTGTTCCCGTACTTGTCGCGATTGCTGCTCGCCCCGACCACGGCATAGGGCCCCTCCGCCAGGAACTCCTGGATCAAGGACTCGGCTTGTTCTGCGCTCAGTTCTTCTCTGGCCATGCTCCTGCCTCCTCGTTCGTGGGACTGTAGAGATCGTGGATCCAGATGCGGATCCGATGGAAGTCCTCAAGCATCAGGTAGAGGCAAGGCACGAGGACCAGGGTCAACAGCGTCGCAAAAAGGACACCGAAGGCAAGGCTTATGGCGGCAGGGATCAGGAACTGAGCCTGCATGCTTGTCTCGAACATGAGGGGAAGCAGGCCAGCGAAGGTCGTCAGGGAGGTCAGGAGGATCGGGCGAAAGCGTGACACGCCCGCTTGATGGATGGCGCCGCGAACGGAGCCTCCTTTCTCAAGAGTGCGGTTGACGAAGTCCACCATGACGAGGCTGTCATTGACGACGATGCCGGTCAAGGCGATGAGTCCGATCAAGGACATCATGGAGAGGTCTGCTCCCATGAAGACGTGACCCAGCAGGGCACCGACGACGCCGAAGGGGATGACGCTCATGATGATGATCGGCTGGAGATAGGAGCGCAGCGGGACCGCCAGCAGGGCGTAGATCAGGAGCAAGGCAAAGAAGGTCTGAGTGATCATGCCTCCCATGAACTCCTCCTGTTCTGCCTGTCCACCTTCGAAGGTGTAGGTCAGCCCAGGATACTTGTTCATGAGATCTGGAAGAGCTCTGGCCTTGAGGTCTGCCTTGATGCTGTTCTGATCGCCTCCTAGTGCCGTGTCCACATCGGCCATGACGTCGATGGCGCGATGGCGATTGAAACGAGTGATCGTCGCCGGTCCCCGTCCCCATGAAAGATCGGCGACGGTCGAGAGTGGGACTTCATCCCCGCTGGCGGTGCGGATGAACATGGCTTCGATCGAGGAGAGGTTGCGGCGCTCCTTCTCGCTGTAACGGACCATGACCTTGAGATCATCACGTCCTCGCTGGATACGCTGTGCCTCTTCGCCGTAGAAAGCCTGTCGGATCTGGCGTGCCAGATCGCTGAGGCGGAGGCCGAGGGCCTCGGCCTTGGGGTTGATGGCGATGCGTAACTCGCGCTTGCCTTCACGATGCGAATCCGAGATGTCGATCGTGCCCTTCTGTCGGCTCAGCCATGCCTTCAAGTCCTGGCTGGCCAGGAGAACAACGGCTGGATCCTTGGTCGCCAGGCGGACCTGGATGGGTTTTCCAGCATCCATGATGCTGGCACTGAAAGTGGTCTCGACTGCGCCAGGAATGGCCCCGGCCCTCTCGCGCCACATCCGGGCGATGGACTGGCTCGAGTGCATGCGCTTCTCGGGTGGGGCAATGTTGATGAGGATCTCACCGAGGTGGGCACTCTGTTCGCCGGCGACCAAGCTCCCCGAGTTCTGTTTCATCTCCGTGGAGAACGGCTGTGAGCCGAGGCTCACAGAGACGTGCCTGTAGATGCTCCCGTCTTTCTCCAGATCGCGATCCTCGTCGATCTCCTCGCGAATCGATTCGGCTGCCACCTCGAGCTGGCGCATGCTCTTCTTCGTGTCGTCGAAGCTGGTCCCCAGAGGCATGGCAAGTGTCACAGAAACGTAGTCGCTATCGATGTTCGGAAAGAACTCGAAGACGAGGTGTCGCGAGACGCCGATGGTCAGCATCAGGACCGCAAAAGCAGTCGCCATGGTCGCGTAGCGCCACCGCAGGAGGTGTGCCAACGCCGGCTTGTAGGTCTTGTGAACGAGCCAATCCAGAAGGCCAATGAAGATCGACTGGAACGTCAGCCAAACCTTGACGATGGGGGCGAACCAGCCCCGCGGTTCGTCATCGGCCTTGAGGTGTCGCAGGTGGGCAGGCAGGACGAAGAAGGCCTCGATGAACGAGAACACCAGGGTGGCGATGACGACAAGCGGGATGTTGCGCGCGAACTGGCCGAACATGCCCGGAATGCCCAGCATGACCGAAAAGGCTGCCATCGTCGTGAGGATGGCGAAGGAGACTGGCTTGATCATCTCGACCGTGCCTGTTTTGGCGGCCTCGATCCCGCTCATTCCCTTCTCCAGGTGGGTGAATACATTCTCGCCGATCACGATGGCGTCGTCGACGACCACACCCAAGACGATGATGAAGCCGAAGAGGCTGATGATGTTGATGGATACCGCCAAGGAAGGCAGTAGCCAAAGCGCACCCAGGAACGAGAAGGGAATGCCCAAGGTGACCCAGAATGCGAGCTTGAAACGCAGGAAGAGGGCCAGCGAGAGGAAGACCAGGAGGAAACCCTGGAACCCGTTGCGCAGCAACAGGAAGAGGCGGCCCTGGAGGATCTCGACGTCGTTGCGCCAGGTGACGAGCGAGACGCCCTCGGGAAGCGTTCTCTGCTTGCGATCGACGTAGGACATGACCTCTTCCACGAGCTCGAAGGCGCTCTGCTCGCCCACGCGGAAGATCTGGACCATGGCCGCTGGTTTGCCATCGAATACGGCCTGGATATCCTTGTCCGCGAACCCGTCGTGGACGGTTGCTACCTCGCCCAGGAGAATGCGTGGGCCCTTGGGGAAACTGCGCAGCACCAGGTTCTCGAAGTCCTTGCCTCTGTAGGCCTGTCCGAGGCTACGCAAGAGAATCTCGCCACCCTTGGCCTTGATCGAGCCTCCGGGGAGATCCAGGGAGGAAGCTCGCACGGCGCGAGAGACCTCGTCGAAGCTCAATCCGAATTTGCTGAGAAGATTCTCGGAGACCTCGATGCTGATCTCATAGGGGCGTACGTTCGAGAGTTGGGTCTTCGTGATTCCAGGAAGGGCCGTGATCTCGCTGCGAACCTCGTCCGCAAAGGAGTGGAGGCTCCATTCGTCCGTGTCCGCGACCACGGCGACGGTGATGACCTGCTTGTTGGTGTCCAACTGCTGGATGACCGGTTCCTCGGCATCCGCGGGGAAGTTGTTGATGGAGTACACGCGGGACTTGACGTCACCGAGGAGCTTCATCGTGTCTGAGCCGAGCAAGAGCTCCACGGAGACCATGCCCATGCCCTCCGAGGCCGTAGACGTGATCTTCTTGATGCCGCTGAGACCCTCGACTTCTTCCTCGATCCGACCACAGATCGACTCTTCGATCTCGGCGGGAGTGGCGCCCGGAAAGGGCACACTGACGAGGATGATGTCTGCCGTGATCTCTGGCACGACCTCCTTCCTGAGGCCGAACGCAGCGATCGTGCCGCCTGCGACCAAGAGCACCATGAGCAGGTTCGCGGCGACACTGTTGTCGACGAACCATTCGATCCAC
>JAJRTL010000125.1 GCA_024278315.1 Planctomycetota bacterium
CTTGCCATGCTCGTGGCGCAGGCCCGAGAGTCCACCCGTGGCTTCGAGCTGGCTTTGCGAAGACCGACGCAAGGGTCGCAGGAAGAGAGAGTGACCGTTCAGGGTTTCTTGCCCCATGCTCCTCGAGGCTTCCGCGCGATCTCTGCCTCGGCTCACAGACCCGTGTCGGATCAAGCCCCGATCCCATCCCTCAGGCGGCTGCTCCAGGAGAAGGTGGATCCCGTCCTGCGCATACCAGGTCGTGATCCCATGCTGCCGGCTGCCGAAGCGCAGCTTCTCCGGCCATTGCCCGCGATTCTCGACGAAGGCTGGTTCCACAGCCTGTGCCCCAAGATCGGGAAGGGGCATGGCCAGGAGAAGAAGGGCGACCGCCTGCAGGGAACGAGCGCGCTTCCAATCGAAGAGAGAGAAGGGGGACATTGGGATCACCGATGGCTTGGGAAGGCTCCGGTCCATAGTAACCCAGGAGGGACGAGTTTCCTCAGAACTTGGATCGGGGCGATCTACCCGAACGCTTCATGACCTCGATGCAATGATCTCATGAATCATCCGGGCGAGGCACAAGCGGGCCTACCATGGGCGGATCCTGCACCTCTGCCTGTGAAAGTTGTGCCAAAGTCCTGGGGCTGGCCCTTGCCTGACCCGGCCGGGGGTGGAAGCTCTGGGGCCTTTCCCCGCATCGTTCCCCGAATCCAGCGAGACCGTCATGAGCCTCTGGGGTGGCCGATTCCAGGAGGGCCTGCATCCGGCCTTCGATAGCTTCAACCGTTCCCTGCCCTTCGATCGGCGCCTCTGGCCTGCCGACATCGAAGGGAGTCGGGCCTGGGCCCGTGCCCACGTCGCAGCGGGCAGCCTCAGCACCCGCGAGGGCAAGCGCTTGGAGCAGTCCCTCGCGAAGCTGGCCAAAGAGCTCAGCAAGGACGATTCCAGCCTCAGGGCTTCCGCGGCAGAGGACATCCACAGCTACGTCGAGTCCAGGCTCGTCGACGACCTGGGCCCGCTGGGCAAGAAGCTCCATGCTGGTCGTAGCCGCAACGATCAGGTAGCTACCGACCTCCGTCTCTACTGCAAGCAGCGCGTGACCGAACTGGATGCGACGCTCGTCGCCCTGATGGCGGCCTTGGTCACACTGGCCGAGCGAGAGGCCACCACCCCACTGCCCGGCTACACCCACCTCCAACGCGCCCAGATCCTCACGGTCGGCCACCACGCCCTGGCCTACGTCGAGATGTTGGCCCGCGACCGGTCGCGCCTCGCAGATGCCGCGAAACGCCTCGACGAATGCCCACTCGGCTCGGGCGCCCTGGCCGGAACGGGCTTTCCGATCGACCGCAAGGCCTTGGCCAAGGATCTGGGTTTCCGCAGACCTGCCCGCAACAGCGTCGACGCCGTCAGCGACCGCGACTTCGTGGCCGAGCTGCTCTTCGTCGCCGGTCTCTCTGCAGCCCACCTCTCCCGGCTTTCGGAGGACTGGATCTTCTACGCGAGCCAGGAAGCAGGCTTTCTGGAGCTCTCCGATGCGGTCACGACGGGCTCTTCCTTGATGCCCCAGAAAAAGAATCCCGACTCGCTCGAACTCATCCGCGGCAAGGGTGCGCGCATCCTGGGCCGGCTCACTGGCTTCCTCGCCTGTCTGCGCTCGCTGCCACTGGCCTACAACAAGGATCTCCAGGAGGACAAGGAAGCCCTCTTCGAGAGCCTCGACACCTGGGAAGCCTGCCTGACCGTGGCTCGCCTCTGTGTGGAGGGTGCTCGCTTCGACGCGGCGAGGCTCGAAGCCGCTTGCCTATCAGGATACCTGAACGCCACCGAGCTCGCCGACTACCTCGTGGACAAGGGCCTGCCCTTCCGGGAGGCTCACGATCAGGTCGGCCAGCTCGTCCGACTCGGCTTGGAGCGCGGCGAAGAGCTCGCGGAGATCCCGCTCGACCTGGCCAGGGAGATCTCCCCCGTGCTGGACAAGGCCTTCGTGAAGGCCCTCGGTATCGATGCCGTCCTGGCACACAGGCGGAGCCAGGGCGGTGCCAACCCGCGGCTCGTCAAGCGCGAGGTACAGCGCTGGAAGAAAGAACTCGCCAAGGAGAAGCCATGAGCCCATCTGTGGATGCGCCGATCGAGATACGTCCAGCGACGGTCCGCGATGTCAGCGACATGCTGAAGATCATCAACGACTACGCTGCGGGCCAGGTGATGCTCGCCCGATCTCCTCTCGCCCTCTACGAGAACCTGCGCGACTTCCTGGTGGCCGAGCGCGACGGGGTCATCCTCGGCTGTGGAGCCTTGCACGTCGTTTGGGGAGACCTGGCCGAGATCCGCTCCATCGCCGTGTTGCCCGACCAGAAGGGCAAGGGGCTGGGCCTGCGCCTCGCCAAGGACCTCCTCGACCAGGCCGGGCTGCTACTCCTCCCACGGGTCTTCGCCTTCACCTACTCGCCCGGTTTCTTCGCCAAACTCGGCTTTCATGAAGTCGCACACAACGAACTCCCCCACAAGGTTTTCGGCGACTGTCTCAGCTGCCCCAAGTTCAACGCTTGTGACGAGATCGCCATGTTGCTCGAGCTGAAGCCCGTGCAAGACACAATCCATCAGACCGGTCCCCTCTCCCGCGGAATGCCCGGTCTCTTCCAGGGCCCCTTTCCCACCAAGGTCGAAGGCCAGGAAGGCAAACAGCCATGACCACTGACGCACTCCACCTCCCCGAGGGTTTCCGGATCGCTGCCTGCGACGCTGGCATCGCCAAGGGGGATCGTCCCGACCTCATGCTCGCCGTTGCGGACGAGGCCTTTCCCTTTGCGGGCGTCTTCACCAAGAATCGCATCGTTGCGGCTCCTGTAGCTCTCTGCCGTGAACATTCCCGGCGCAGCGGCAACGTCGCTCGTGCCCTCCTCGTGAACGCCGGCAACGCCAACTGCTGCACCGGCCCCGAAGGGGACGTGGACGCCATGCGCAGCGCAGAGCTGGTCGCCGAGACGCTCTCCTGCCCCGTGGAGCAGGTGCTGGTGCTCTCCACGGGCGTGATCGGACAACGCCTGCCCATGGAGAGGCTCGAGAGCGCCCTGCCGAAGCTCTTCGCGGATCTCGGGCGCGAGGAGAACCACATCCAAGCAGCAGCCGAAGCCATCCGCACGACCGACACCTGCGCCAAGCTCGAGCAGCGGGTCATCCAGATCGGAACCGCAGGCAAGGCACCGGACGACAGGCCCGACGCAGGGTCAGACGAGGGGCCAGACACGGCGCCCACCCAGGGCCACATCCTGGGTTTCGCCAAGGGCTCGGGCATGATCCATCCCGACATGGCCACGATGCTTGGCTTCTTGTTCAGCGATATCGAACCAGGGATGGAACTGGGTTTGGCGCTGCGGGCGGCCTCGGACATGAGTTTCAACCGCATCAGCGTGGACGGGGACACCTCCACCAACGATGCCGTGATCCTGTGGACCAGCGCCCGCCGGGCCTTGGCGGATGGGCCAACCCCCTTCATCGAGAACCTGGATTCGATCTGCCTGGCACTCGCCAAGAAAATCGCCGCCGATGGAGAGGGTGCCACCAAACTCGTGCAGATCCGAGTGACCGGAGCCTCCACCCACAGCGACGCACGGCACTGCGCCCGCACGATCGCGGGCAGCCTGCTC
>JAJRTL010000126.1 GCA_024278315.1 Planctomycetota bacterium
CTCACGTAGGCCGTGCAGCTGAGCTTCTTGCTCGTGTTGCGGATCCAATGGCCGGCCGTCACCTGGACATGACTGTCGGGCGTGCGAGAACCAATCTGGAGGGCCTTGCCCACCTTCTTGCCGAGAGCCACATCCCGGTTGTTGGCCTTGGTGGCCCCCTGGGCCTTGCAATGGACCGCTGTCAGGGTCTTGGCACTCACAGTCACGGGCGAGGAGGCCTGAGGACCCTGTGTTGAACAAGGTCGACGTCAGCTTGATCGGCTGCCCCGGCACGACGCTGGATGTGTTGGCGCGGACCGCAGTGATCTTGTAGTTGCATCGGTCCTGTAACGTTCCAAGCACCTTGACGCGTGCCTCATAGAAGGGCAAGCGAGTGACGAGAGTACCTGAATTGGTGGAAGCGGCTGCAGCCGTACACCCTCCATGGGTGTGAACAGCAACGGCCTCTCTGCTTGTGACTGATTGTACAGGAGAACCCGAGTTGCCCCCCATGGTGTCGACCCTGTGCCTTAGCCGATCCATCTGGAATCCCTTGTAGGGTCCCGTGGAGACTTGGTTGACGAAGTTGTAGGAGTTCGGCGTCGTGTCGAATCCGAACCCTGCCACACGCAACGTCGACGAAGCAGGAGGACGGATACCGAGCACGTATCCCGCGCCTTGCGTAGTGCCGGCGTGCTTCTTGGTGCTCGTATTGACGAGCGTCTGAAAGACTCCCCAGTCCTTGCCAGGCCCGCTGTTCTCGAACCCAGACTTCGTCCCGCCCGCTCCTGTCCAGAGGTACTGGTCCCTCACGGATGGATTGACTGTAGCCCCACTTGTCGAAGAAAGAGGAACCTTGAACTGGACCGTGATGGATTGCAGGAGACGGTCCGCCAGGTTGTGTCCTGCCGTGAGGAAGCCATTCAGGTGTCCATTCACGAGCCACGCAGTTCCAATGAAGATTCCGTTGCTCTGCTTGATGATCACGCGTCCCACGCGAGGCTCGGGGGTCCGCGCGCGATTGTCCGCTCCGCAGAGAGACAAGGGGCCGAGTGCTCCCTGAATACGTCCGATCGCAAGGTTGCTGATCGAGTAGAACTGCCCAGTCGTCTTGGGCCCGCCATAGAGCCGGATGCGAACGGAGTCCCCATTGAAGTAGGAGGACTCTCCCATGTGTTCTTTGAGGGTCTTGCCATCGAAGACCTCGATCTCGCCGTCTGCGAGCGACTTGATCTCGATCCACGATCCAGCGTCCAGTCGGAACTGACCAAAGCCGATCTGCAGGCAACTCGCGTTGGCTCGTCGCACGATACGTTCGTCGAGCAGCAGGGCTCCGGTCGCCGCATTGCCCTTGGTCAGGGATCGGATGGCAACCACCTCGACATCGCCGACCCTAGGCATAGCCGACTGCGCGGGGAGCTCACTCCTTGCCGCCATCAACAGGAACAGAGAGAAGAGGGGTACGGAGGAGTATCGCGTTGGGCTGCTCAGCGAGAGAGGAAGACGAGAAAGGGCACCAGACGAGAGGAATCCGATGTCTCTGCAGGTAGGTCTACCTATCCTGGCCCCTGAGCCGTTGTTCAACAAGGGGTGCAGCCGGTCTGGCACGCCCCGGGAGACGGGTCCAGCGCCCTATCCACTCCGAGGACCCCCTGACGGTACTCGAGACGGTGGAAGGTCAGCATGAGGATCAGGCGTTACTCCCGGGAGTGGGGACGGCTATGGTGGCGGACCTGCTAACAGAGAGAGGAAGAGAGAGCTGATGCCCACACTGCGGAATGGACTGTGGATCGCCCTTGGGGCGGGACTTCTGGGAACATGGCTTCCTGCGCTGGAGGCTCAGGGCTTGCAGCCCTCGAGTGTCCAGGCGCAACAGAAGGGAGAGGAGTCGCAGGAGGATCCGAAGACAGGGCAGGAGCAGAGTCCCGAGGAGCGCGCCAGGGCGCAAGCGGCCAGCAGGCCCATGCTGGGGAAGAAGCCATCGGCCAAGGCCGTGCGCCCCAAGGAGAGCCCGAACGTCCTGCCGAGCTGGCCCTTCACGAAGCCCTTCCGCTACTTCAATCCCACGCAGCAGGCAGAACCGAACAAGCAGATTGTCGACATGCTGAAGCGCCTCGACTATGCGCGCGCCCTCTACATCCGTTCCAAGAAGAGGGGGGCCGACGTACACGGCAGGCCCTACATCCAGGACGCAGCTTTCGTCGAGCTCATGGATGGCCTGAAGCCGCAGCTCACCAACATGCAGGCCTACCTCATCTACCTGATCCGGGATCATGCCAATATCTCGTATCGGCGCGCCGCCCACTTCGGCGCCCTCTACCTCCCGGCCATGCGTCAGACCTTCGATGTCATCTCTTACGCCCCATGCGAACCAGATCGGGACACGCGCCACTATGCGATGCTCATGGGCGCTCCGATGCTGCGCAAGTATCTGCCCTCGCGCGGCCCCGAGAGCAAGCCCGTCACCGTAGATCCACGGTCCAAGGGACCCAAGCCTCCCTACACCTACCCTTTCAACTCCGACCCCTATCTCAATCTGCTTCGCGCACCTACGGTCGAAGAGCGCCTCTATGCCCTCTCTTTCCTGCGCATCCTTGCGGGCACACGCCCCGACCAGACTGCCGAGCAGGTGCGCCGCATGGAGCGTTTCTTCCTCGACGGAATCCGATCCTCCAACAAGGACATCGCCAAGGTCACGCGCTACGTCATCAACGACCTGGCCATCGCGACGCGTTCGACCACCGACATCCAGGAGGATTGCCCAGAAGACTCCAAGGAGGTGGTGGTCTATTTCCACAAACTGCTCAACAAGTTGTTTCCTGATATCCGCATCAGGGGTGGCATCGTCGAGATGCATGAGGGCACCGAGCTACGCCAGACCCTCTCCAAGCTTTCCAAGCTCTGCAAGGAGGGCAAGCTCGGTTTTCGTGACAGCCAGCAAGTGGGCGACAAGCAGAGCAAGCGCATGATGCGAGGGCTCAGGCTGCGCGAGTACGAGATCCTCGAGACGATCGGCCTGAAGCCAGGGCTGCTGATCACGGCGATCAATGGCACGCCACTCATGAAGGCGCAGGAAGTCCCCGAGCTCATCGGCAAGATGCTGAAAGCGCGCCAATACAACTTCGCGGTGACCTTCGTCAACGCAGAGGGCAAGGAGCGAGTTCTCCAATACCGCTACAAGGCCAAGCAGTAGCGGCAGCGAACGCAGCAGCAGGCGCAGTAGCGGTAGCAGTAGCGAGCGACTCACCTAACTCTATACTCTGGTCAGAGCCTGGACTCCTCGGGCCAGGAGCGACTCCATGAGCATCGGCTACGAATACCACATCTTCGTCTGTGAGAACCTGCGCGAGCCAGGGGACAAACGCGGCTCCTGTGGTTCGCACGCCACAACAGAGTTGCGCGGCTACATGAAGGACCTGCTCCGGGAGCACGGTCTCAAGGCACGTTGCCGCGCCAACAAGGCCGGCTGCCTCAACTACTGCAAACTCGGCCCCGTCCTCGTCATCTATCCCGAGAACACCTGGTATCACTTCGAGACCCAGGCCGACATCGAGGAGATCGTCCTCTCCCACATCCGCGACGGCATCCCCGTAGAGCGCCTCCTCCTCCCCTAGCAGCACCACCCGTCATGAAAGGGGACAGTCCCGTATTCCTACCTTCCGGAACGAAAGGTAGGAATACGGGACTGTCCCCTTTCATGACGGGTCAGGGGGCGGGGGCGAAGGCTTGGGTGGCGAGGCGTTGGACCTGTTTGAGGTCGAGCTTGCCGCTGCCGAGGAGGGGCAGGTCATCGACCTTGACGAAATTGTCGGGGCGCGGGATGAAGAGGTTGGGCAGGCCCTTCGACGAGAGCGCATCCACGAGTGCGGGAATGCGCTCGGGATCGAGGATGTGGAGAACGACGAGCCTCTCGCCCTTCTTGTGGTCGGGGACGGCAGTCACTGCGACGAGCCGTTCTTCGGCATCGAGCGATTCGTGCAGCGCATCCTCGACGACGACGTGGGGCACCATCTCGCCCCCGATCTTGGAGAACCGGGAGAGGCGACCCGTGATGAAGATGTATCCATCCTCGTCGACATGTCCGATATCACCCGTCAGATACCAGCCATCGCGTAGGACCTTCTGCGTGAGATCATCACGACCGAGATAGCCCTTCATGATGTTGGGGCCCCTGACGAGAATCATGCCCTCAGCCCCCTGAGGCCTTTCTTCATGCGTATCCGGGTCCTCGATGCGGATCTCTACCTCTGGTATGGGGCGTCCCACGGCGCTCTTCTTGTGATGATCAGGAAGACTGACCGACACGACGGGCGAGCACTCCGTCGTCCCGTACCCCTGCAGGGCCGGCTTGCCGAACTTGGTCTCGAAGCTCTCTGCGATCCGGTCCGGCAGCTGTTCGGCTCCCGTGACGACCAGGCGCAGGGATTGGAACTGCTCTTTGGTGCAACGACGGATGTAGATCTGCAAGAAGGTCGGCGTCGTCACGAGCACGGTGAGCTTGTGTTCTTCGACGGCCTTGCCGAGTGCCGAAGCATCGAGAGGGTTGGAGAAGAAGTAGATGCGCGGTCCTTCCAGCGCAGCGATCCAGAAAAGGAGGGTGCCGAAGGAGTGGAAGAGCGGGAGACTCCCCAGGATGTACTCCTCCCCGGTGAGCCCCA
>JAJRTL010000127.1 GCA_024278315.1 Planctomycetota bacterium
AGAACCAATCCCGTTCCTCTGGCAACACAGGTCAGCGGATCCTCGGAGATCCGGACTTCCAGGTCCAGTTCTTCCCGCAGGACCTCATCCATGCCGCGAAGGAGTGAGCCGACTCCCGCCATCGTAATCCCATTGCGTGTGAGGTCCGCAGAAAGTTCCGGTGGAGTCCGCTCCAAAACGTTCTGTATCCCTGAAATAATCGCTCGGATCGGATCCTGAAGAGCCGTCCGGATCTCATCGGAGGTCACGATGGCGCGCCTGGGGCGACCTGTAATGAAATCCCTTCCACTCACCTCGAGGGTGAACTCGGTTTCGAGCTCCCGTGCCGAGCCAATGGTTGTTTTGATCTCCTCTGCCATCAGAGGCCCGATCAAGAGACTGTATTTCTCTCGGATATGCCGTGTGATGGCTTCGTCGAAGTTGTCGCCCGCGACGCGGATGCACTCCGCCTCGACGACTCCGGCGAGGGCCAGGACCGCGATCTCGGTCGTGCCACCACCGATATCGATGATCAGGTTCCCTTCGGCAGCCGTGACATCGAGCCCGGCTCCCAGGCCAGCCGCGATGGGTTCTTCGACGAGGTAGACCGCCCGCGCGCCCGCGCGCTCGGCAGCTTCCATGAAGGCCCTGCGCTGGACCTCCGTCGTGCCATAGGGGATCGCGATGACCAGGCGCGGCTTCACGAACCTCCGCCGGCCATGGACCGTGTTGATGAAATACCGGAGCATGGCTTCGGTGATCTCGAAGTCGGCGATCACGCCTTCTTTGAGAGGACGAATGACCTCGATGGTCTGGGGGGCGCGCCCCTGCATCGAATAGGCCTCTTTGCCGACCGCTCGCCCTCCCAGGATCACATCGCTGGTGCCCTTGCGCACAGCAACGATGGAGGGCTCATCCATGACGACACCACCATCTTCCACGCACACAAGCGTGTTGGCAGTCCCAAGATCAATTCCCATGTCGATGGAGAATTGCCCCGCTATCCATTGAAACAGCTTCAAAGTCCGCTCCTGCCTCTCATGGCCTGGCAGAGGTTCCGGTCAAAGACTCTGAGCGATCGTGACGCATCAGAGAGAGACGCGAAAATGAAGTGCCAGAGAGTCGTGCTACAGCCAAGGAACCGGTTCCCTCCCGATCCCGCTGGGAGCATACCGGAAAGCCCCCATGGTCCCCAAGCCCTTTCTGTACGCGCCCTCCAGCCCGATAGCTGCGTCTTGACAGGACGCAGTCGAATGCAGCAGGTGAGACCTCCAAAATCCCGTCTTGAAAAAGAAGGTGTCTCCATTAAATGCAGCCACCCCGACAAGCGGGGTGGCGCTGAGCCGAGGCCGAGCCTGAGAGGCCCCGACCGCCTTGTCTGGGCTTAGTAGCCCAGGGAGCCTCGTCTGGGCTAAGCCCAGGGAGCCTCGTCTGGGCTTAGCCCAGGGGGCCGGCGTTGTAGTGGTTGCCGAGGGCGATCATGCAGAAGATGATTGCTGTCAGCAGGACAACGGTCGTCCCGAAGATGAGCCCGGCGTCCATGCCGAGTCCGGGGCCCGAGTCATCCTCGATGATCTCGACGGGCTCTTGGATGTCGCTGTTGCGTGCCATCGTTGATTCTCCTTACGAGTCGGGGATTACTGGAAGCGGGTCGTGGCGCTGCCGCCATTGGCGATGACAGCTCCGGCAACCTTGTTCGTGATGCGAGCCACACAGGCGTTCTTCGTAACATCGAAGACCTGGCACTCACCCTTGTACTTCTTGCCCTGGTAGAGGGAGAAGGTCCAGCCGTTGCTGACCTGGGCCTGGTTCTTGCCTAGGTTGAGAACCACGGTTCCCAGATCGGCGTTCACGTTGACCACCTTGCCTCTGACGGTGGGCAATGCGTTGTTGATCAGGATCGCCAGACTCGGCACCTTGCGCACAGCGAGCTCCAGCGTGGTCTTGAGCTTGTCGATCTCCTCAGCAGCCATCTTGCCTTCCAGCAGGAGAGCGCCATTGGCGTCCTGGAGACGGGCGAGTCGACCGTTGACGGTGGCAAGGGCCTCTTGCATGTCGTCGCGCTCGGTGACAGCCTTGTCCCGGACTTTCTCAGCTGCCAACCACTTGTCGGTGCGCTCGAGGATCAAATCGTTCTGATCCTTGAGTTGCGCAGCGATCTGCGTGTTGGTGCTGCGGATGGACTTGAAGCTGCTGTCCAAGCTATCGAGCTGCTTGCTCAGATCGGCATTGCGATCCTTGGCGGCAGCCAGATCCGTAGTGAGGTTCTGGACTTCACTGGAACGGCCGGAAAGGCTCGATTCCAGGGTCCGCTTGGCGGACTTGAGTTTGGTGATTTCGCCGGCTTTCAGTGTGTTGTCCTTCTGATGCGCAGCCACCTCCTGCTCGAACTGCGACTTGTAGTTGTCAGCGTTCTGGAGGTAGAAGGCGGTGAAGGCGAGGAATGCACAGGACAAACCGAAATTCAGTGCGACGAAGACGCGGCCGATTGGACTCATCGTTTTCGAAACTCCTTGGTGAAAAAGAGTTCAGGCTCGGAGGGTCCGCTGGCTGGGGGTAGCTACCGGACCGGGGTATGGTGACAAAGGGGTGACTCTTGGCCTCCGCTCGGAAAACCGAGGAAGGACGTCAAGGGTCTGATTCTGGTCCTCAGGCGGGATGCTCTCCCTTCTGAAGTCGAAGAACCCTACCCCATGTAGAAGTAACTGGGAGTTTCCATCGGGATTTTTCGAACCGAGGTCCCATGGGACCCGTGCTCGCTCTTCCCCCTTGGGATTCACCAGCCACACATGCTTCTTGGTCGGAGGGGCAGTCCCGCCCAAGAAAGGGAAGATCTTATCCCATCGCCACTTGCGGTCAAGCCTCGGTCTTCCTCCAGAATCGGGAGAGGAAGGGGATGACGGAGATGAGAACCAGGAACCAGGGGAGCCAGGTAGCGAGACGCAGAGCCGGATTCTCCCCTGTCATGGCCTGGACCTCCACAATGAGGGCCTGCCGTTTCCGGGCTTCACCGGCCTCGAGGATGTTTCCATGCTCATCGATATGGCAGGTGATTCCGTCGTTGGTGCAGCGCAGGACCGGTCGTCCGGCCTCGATTGCCCCGAAGACCGACAGAGCCAGCAGTTGGTCCAACTCACTTCCCTGGCGGTACCAGTTCTCGTAGGAGAGGACGCAGAAGAACTGGGCACCCCGCAAAGTGTCCTCGCGGAACAGGGAGGCGAAGGCGTTCTCATAGCAGATCGGGGCACTGAAGGGGTGTCCCTCCAGGCGCATCAGTTCTTGGGGCCGCCCCAGGACCAGCATGGGCCAATGGAGAGTCTCACGAATCCACTCGTGCAGGGCCAGGTGGCCGGCCTTCGACAAGACCTGCTCCACCAGCGGCAGGGCCTCCCCGAGAGGGACCAGGCGTTTCTTCTCGTGCCGTCCCAGGATCCGCCCCTGCTCGTCGACGAGAATGGCGACATTCCTGCGCAGCCATGCCTTCTCGCTGACCGGCTCCCGGAGGGACGCACCGAAGAGCGTCGGCTGCCCAGCCCCCAGGTAGCTGGCAAGTGCTCGGAGGGAGGAGTCCATCTTCTGCTCCGAGATCGCTGGAGCGAAAGACTCGGGCCAGGCTACGAGATCGACCTTGGGAAGGCTCCTGACGAGAGGAAGGAACTCACGCAGGTACTCTTCGGGCTTCATGTACTTGAAGCGCTCGTAGTCAGGATCCCCTGGGTAGGTCGGCGTGGCCGGCTGCATCAAGGCCACCCGGAGCGGTTTGCCAACGGGTCGCAGGGGCGAGGGCCACAGGCTGGTTCCGATCCAGAGCAGAAGCGAGGCCAGGATCGGCAAGCTGCGTACCAGGATCTTGCCCCGCGTGAAGAGGAGCGCCCAGATTCCGGCCCCCAGGAGTGCAATGAGCAGGGTCTGCCCGGTGATGCCCAGCACGGCCACGGGTCGAAGCAGCCAGGGTTGTCCATAGAGCCCGAGCACGGCCAGCGATTGAGG
>JAJRTL010000128.1 GCA_024278315.1 Planctomycetota bacterium
AAGGTATCGCGACTTGAGCGCTCGCAGCGCCCCCCATCGTGGCGATGCACGCCACAGCAATGATCTTCTTCACAGGGCTTCCCCAACTCTGGAAAAATTCGTTTTGGCTCTGGCGCGACAGTGATTCCCCGGCGCCAGCGCCAAAACGATGACGAGGCTCGCGGCAGGAATCAATGAGGTTTCTTCCCCAAGTCCCCCTTGCGAGGGGGACTTGGGGAAGAAACGGCCGTCCAGCCCACTTTTCACAACTACTGCTGGCCAAATCCATCCCATTGGAGAGGATTCTGCCCGCGGACCAGGTCGGTAGAATTCCCCGACCACTAGGAAGGGCGGCCGCCTGCCCGGATCCGCAAGGGCTCAGGATTCTCGGGTGTCGGCATCGAGGCTCAATGTCAGGATACCCACAGCCGAGAGGGCAGTATGAAGATCGGATACCTCGTCAACCAGTACCCTGCGCCCAGCCATACCTTCATCCGCAGGGAGATCCGAGCCCTGGAGAAGCTAGGGATCCCGATCGAGCGGTACTCGGTGCGAGAGAGCCGGGCAACACTAGTGGACGCTCAAGACTTGGCGGAAAAGGAGATTACACATGGCATCCTGACTTCAGGGGCACGGGGCATGCTGGCGACCTCGGTCCTCTATGCCATCCGTCACCCTGCCAGGTTCGGAGCAGGCCTACGGCTCTGTCTGAGGCTGGCCAAGAACTCGGCTCGCGGACTCCCAATCCAGTTCGCCTATCTCATGGAGGCATGCACCCTTCTCCGACTCGCGAAGAACCACGGGGTCACGCACCTCCACGCCCATTTCGGCACGAACTCGACCACGGTGGCCATGCTCTGCCACCGACTCGGCGGCCCCGGGTATAGCTTCATGGCGCATGGCCCCGATGAGTTCGATGCCCCGATGGACATGTCCTTGGGCCTCAAGATCGAGGATGCCAGGTTCGTGGCAGCCATCAGTGACTTTGCCCGGAGCCAACTCTTTCGCTGGTGTGGTTGGAATCATTGGAAGAAGATCCACATCGTGCCCTGCGGGATCGATGAGAGATTCGTTGAGGAGGCTCCACCAGCCGTCCCTCCATCGAAACGGTTCTTCTGGGCAGGCAGGCTCTCCGAAGAGAAGGGGCTACCCATCCTTCTCGAAGCCTGCCGCTTACTTCATGAGGAGGGTCTTGAGTTCGAAGTCCTCATGGCAGGAGCTGGCCATCTGAAGGAGACCCTTCAGGAGAAGATCGGGTCCCATGGCCTCGAGAGGACGATGACCTTCGCTGGGTGGCTGGACGACGCGGGCATCCGAGAGGCACTGGAGGGATCGATCGCGTTGATCATCCCAAGCTTCTCCGAAGGGCTTCCCGTGATCCTCATGGAGGCGATGGCGCGCGCTCGGCCGGCGATAGCGACCCGCATTGCGGCTATTCCCGAACTGCTCATCGACAAGCAGCATGGCTGGATCGTCGCGCCCGGCAGCGTCAAAGAGCTCTCAGATGCCATGCGCGAAGCGCTGGCCACGCCCAGCGAGAACCTAAGCAAGATGGGTCTGGCGGCGAGAGAACGCGTCCTGGGCCGTCATGACGTCAATCAGAGCGCTCGGATCCTATCGGACCTGTTCAAAGGCTGACTTGGTGCTGTCGCGTCCAGCGAAGCAGGATGTAGATCGCCCAGATCCTCGACCAGTAAATCCCAGGGGCGTCCTGCAGGAAGGCAGACCAAAGCCTTGAGACAGCATCCGCATCCAGCCCGATCTCCTGGCAGGCTTCGCTGTCACAGAGCAGCCCACCGACCTCGTCCTTCAATTCATTCTTGAGCCAAAGCTGGAATGGCAGCTCGAAGCCTGCCTTGGGGCGGTCGAATACACTTGGATCCACTCCTGGAGTCCCCAACTCGATCAGCAGGCTCTTCTTGCGAAGAGGATGATACCGGAGCGACTCAGACAGTCGCGAAGCGGTCTCGATGACCTTGTGGTCCAGCAGGGGGAGTCGGACCTCCAGCGAAACCGCCATGCTCGTGCAATCGGTATCTCGCAGAAGGCGATCACCGAGGAAGAGGTCCATCTCCAGCCTACTGATATCCCTGAGTGATGCTTCGCGGCCGATGGACGCTTCAAGTTCGCGATATCGCTCTGGTGGCAGGCCCCATCGTGGAGAATCACCAGCAGATTGTCCACGAAGCTCCTCCAGGAAGTCCGGTCGAAACAGGGAGTAGGATATCTGGTAGATGTCGAGGGAGTTCCCACGAGTAGCCAAGACCGAGCCTAGCTTTCCATATCTCGTCTGTGGCTTCACCTGGCCGAAACGACCGCCCTTGATTCTCGCCAACTTGTCAGCAAGGAACTGCAGCACCGGGACGGGGACGAAGCTCGCACGTCGCGCCCATTTCTGCGCACGTGGAACATCTTCGAAGGAGGTGTAGCCACCGAAGAGCTCATCACCCCCGGTTCCAGCGAGAGCCACGGTGATACCAGCTTCGCGCACAGCCTTGCTCACGAAGTAAGAGTTCACAGCATCGAAGGTCGGTTGATCCAGGCTGGAAATCGCCTCCGGGAGTCCCTCCCTGAAGCCGTTGGAGCTCAAGACGATTTTGTGATGCTCCGTCCCCAGCTGTCTGGCGACATCTTCTGCGTAGCGGGACTCATCGAAGGCATCCTCGGCAAAGGCAATGTTGAATGTCTTCACCCCTCCATCACCACGGGACTTCGCGGCAAGAGCCGTCACGGCACTGGAGTCCACGCCTCCCGAAAGAAAGACCCCGAGTGGAACATCGCTGACCAACCTCTCCGCGACAGCCTGCTCCAGCGCCGCTGCCAGCTCATGGGGGTCTTCCCCTTGGGCTGCCTCCTTGGACGAGGGTGGAGTCCAATATCGCTTCGGATCGATCGTCGCCCGCTCTGGATCACACCAGGCCCGGCACCCGGGTGGGAGGATGCTCACATCCTCCAGGATGGTCTCTGGTCCAGTCACGAATCCGTTCCAAAGATAGGTCTCCAATGACTGTGCGTGGATCCTCCTCGCGACCAAGCCAGAATCGAGGAGAGAGCGGAGTTCCGATGCGAACAGCAAAACCGGACTGCCGGCACCCGCGCCGCTGGTCCTCGAAGTGTAGTAGAGAGGCTTGATCCCCATTCTGTCGCGCGCCAGAAACACTCTGCGGGAGCCCGGGTCCCAAGCAGCCAGAGCAAACATGCCGTGGAACTTCTCGACGGCTCTCTCTCCCCAGACAGAGAGGGCTTTGAGGACGACTTCGGTGTCCGACTCCGAGGAGAAGGAGGCTCCTTCGATCTCCAACTCGCGTCTCAGCTCCCGATAGTTGTAGACCTCACCATTGTAGGTCAGGACCCAACCGGTCTCCGGATCCACCATGGGCTGGCTCGCAGCCTCGCTCAAATCGATGATCGCCAGCCTCCGATGAGAGAAGGAAGCGCCACGCCCTTGGGCCTGCTCGGAGATCCAGGATCCCTGACCATCCGGCCCACGATGCCGCTGAGCCTCGTTCATCCTCTTGACTGCAAGGAGAGCCTCGTCCGATATCCAGCCGATGGCCCCGGTGATCCCACACACGATTCACTATCTCCACACGATGAGTTGCCTCCGCCCTACGTTCGAACGTCACGACATGAGGAGAGCAGGTGTGACCCGGCCAGAGAACCCATCAGGACTGATCTCTCTTCGTAGATGCCAACAGCAGAGAATCGGTGGCCTTCCCTGTAGGAGGGCGCTCTTCACCCACAATGCCTGATAGAGAAGACGGCACGTTCAATGAACGAGAGCGTAGGGCCACGGGTGCGCCCCAGCAAGATCCAACAGGAAGATGCCCCCCGACGGTATCGCCGCCTGTTTCTCCCAACCGGCCGGCGGATTGATTCATGGGATGGACCTCGCACAGCCCATAGCCTTTGCAGCTGACAGAAGGAGCTTCGTGTGCGGGTCCAGAAGAAGGTGAGCCGGGGCTCGAGTGGTGCCCCCCCTCGAAGAGGGGGACCTCGACATAATCTTGAAGAATCGGCGTCAGGATGGCGAAGGGTCACAAAGCATCGAGTAGACTCCTCAAACAGCGTCCACCAGAAACGGGAACTGCCGGAATCCAGGCAACAATCGATGGCAAACAAATCAGCTCTTATCACCGGCGTAACGGGCCAGGACGGCTCCTATCTGGCCGAGCTTCTTCTCGAGAAGGGATACGACGTCCACGGCATCGCACGCAGGGCGTCCCAGTTCAATCGATCGCGGATCGAATCAGCGCGAGAACAGGCCCACAAGAAGGGGCAGATCTTCGATCTGCACTATGGTGACCTGGGAGACTCGAGCAGCCTGTTTGGCGTAATTTCACGGGTCAAGCCCGATGAGATCTACAACCTTGCAGCCCAAAGCCATGTGGGAATCTCGTTCCAGCAGCCCGAGTACACCAGCGATGTGAAC
>JAJRTL010000129.1 GCA_024278315.1 Planctomycetota bacterium
AGAGCGGGGGTTTCGTCATCTGTTGCAGGAGGGGCAGGCTGAGCCAGAGACCCGAATGGCGCTGGCCGAAGGGTGGTTGCAGGCCGGGGAAGCGGCCCGGGCACTGCCTCTCCTCCACGACCAGCCCTGGCTGCGGCTGCGCGCACTGCTCGACCTGGGTCGGGTTCGCGAGGCCAGTGAAGGGCTCCTGTCCCTGTCCCCGGAGACCGGGTCCCAGGAGGGGCGCATCCGACTGGAGGCCACCATCGCGTGGTTATCGGGTCGCGCAGACGAGGCCTTGGAGTTGGCTCACCAGGCCGTCCAGGAAGAAGGTGGGCCGGAGGCGGAGATCGTGTGGGCCCGCATCCTCGCAGAGACCGGCGATGCGAACCGAGCACGTGCACTTCTCGAAGCTGCCCGGACCACGCTGCGTCGTCAGCGGCGCCCCTACCTGCTGGCAGGGGTACTCTCGAACCTCGGAGAACTCCTCCGAAAGGAGGGTGAGTGGGTGGAGGCCTTGTCCTGCCACCAGGAGGCACTCGCCCTCTATCAGGAGCTGGGTCACGCGAGATACTGTGCCTTGGTCCAGAGCAACATGGGCGTCGCCCTCAAGGATGCCTCCCGATATGGAGAGGCTCTCGAGGCGCAACGCCGCGCGCGCGGTCTCTATGAACACGTCGGTGATGCGCGAGGAGCCGCCATTGCACTGGCCAATCAGGGCATCCTGCATCTCGAACTGGAGCAGCCTGACGTTGCCTTGGGAAAGCTCGAAGAGGCGAGAAAGTCATTGAGCCACCTGGGTGCAGACAATCTGGACACGAGATTGCAACTGGAGATCGCCAGGGCATGTCTGGCACGTGGGGAGCTGGACAGAACTGAGGCCATGCTGCTAAATCTCGACGTGGATCCAGGTTTGGTGAATCTGTGGGATTCGATCCATACGTCATGCACGAGAGCGCGAGCAGAGAAGGTGACCGGCGAGAACGCAACAGGCGTAGATGAGAAAGGAAGAGAATCGAAGGTGGACGTGGAGAGAACAGGCAGGACAGGCAGTGAGCCCAACGGAGTACCACGTGAGGTCTTTCGCAGTTTCGTGGCGATCAACCGTAAACTTGCCAACGAGACCGATCTGGACCGGGCCATGCACGCGCTCCTGGATACTGCACTGACTCTCAGCGGTGCGCGTCAAGGGTATCTACTTCTCTCGGGGCCGACGGGTATCCGCACGGAACTGAGGATCGGTCAGGGGCCCGGAAGCAAGGCCTACAGCCGGTCAATCGCCAATCGGGCCATCCAGGAGCAGCGCATCCTCGAGGGAGGAGAAGCCCTTGCTGATCGTGACCTTCTGCATATGCCTTCGGTCCGGAGGCTCGAGAAACGATCGGTGCTCTGCGTGCCGTTCCATTGCTCTTCGGGACAGACGGGCGCTCTCTATGTCGAGCATCCCGGTCGGGCCGGTGTGTTTGGCGAGTCTGAAAAAGAACACCTCGAGGTCTTGGCTGATCAGGCAGCGATTGCCGTCGATCGCATGCAACGAGAGGAGACACTTACGGAGGATCTCTCCAAGAGTCGACGCGATCTGGATGTGGCGCGACAGGCCTTGGGAGCCCGTCGTCCCCGGCGCGAGTTGCTGGGGGCGAGTTCGGAGATGGAGCGCCTTCGTCAGGAGATCGAACGTCTCGCACCTTCCTCCTTGCCGGTTCTGATCCAGGGAGAAACGGGAACAGGAAAAGAGCTCGTGGCCGAGGCCTTGCATCGGGAGAGTCGGCGCGGCCAAGGGCCGTTCGTCAGCCAGAACTGTGCAGCCATCCCGATCGAACTCGCCGAATCTCTGTTGTTCGGTCATGTGAAGGGGGCCTTTACCGGGGCCGATGAGGATCGTCCAGGTCTGCTCGAACTGGCATCCGGCGGCACATTGTTCCTGGATGAGATCGGTGACCTCCCCTTGCTCCTGCAAGCCAAGCTCCTGAGAGCCCTGCAGGAAGGTGTCGTGCGACGTGTGGGAGGCGAACTGGAACATGGGTTGGACCTGCGGCTCCTGGCAGCCACCCATCGCGATTTGGAAGAGGACAGGCGGGAGGGGAGGTTTCGCGAAGACCTCTACTACAGGATCGCCGCGGCGACCTTGAGGATTCCACCCCTGCGCGCCCGCGGAGAGGATGCTCTCTTCCTCGCCGATCACTTCCTCCAGAAGCTCTGTCAACGTGAAGGAACGTCGGTTCGCCTCGCCCGGAGTGCCGAGGAGGAGATCCGGACCCATGCATGGCCCGGCAATGTGCGCGAACTCGAGTATGCGATCGCGAGGGCTTATCTGATGAACGAGGCAGGTGTGATCCTGTCCATGGGCCTGCAGGAGGTAGGCCAACCGGCAGGCGAGCCGGGGCACCAGCCAGAGGGCCAGGCGCCAGAGTTTTCCTGGCCCGTCACGAGTCTCAAAGAGGTAGAGAATCGGACCATCCAGGCTGTGCTCGCACATACGGGAGGCGACAAGACCCATGCCGCAAAGATTCTGTGCATCTCCCGGACCGCGCTGTACGAGAAGCTCAAGCGCATGAATGCCGAGCCGAAGAAGGGCTGAACCGGCAATCGGGTCCGGATCGGGCCGGATTCCGGACGAGACCCTCTGCGCAATGTCCTGTTTCCGGACAGGAGGCCCCAGGATCGTCTTTGGCACGACTCTTGAGATTGAGGTGGTCGTAACGCAATCCACAGGAGTCCAGATCATGAATGTCATCCAGCAGAGTTCCATCGCCTTGATGCTCCTGGGAGGGAGCTTGTTCGCCCAGACGCAGACTCAGACCGTCAGAGGCAAGGTCGAGGATGTGAAAGGCACGACAGGCAAGTTCGTGCTCAAGTGCACCAATATCCCCCTGACCAGCAAGGCCCTGGTTCTCAAGACTCTCATGGGAACGCAGCAGATTCTCCAGGTCGTGAACACAGGAACAGCCGCGAAACCGGTTCTCGAGGTCAAGTCGGCCAAGGCCACGACCAAGGTCTTCGACATGGGAAACCTGAGATTCGGCAAGAGCGCCCGGTGGCAGGTCCACTCCACACCAGGCAATACGGCTCTGGTTTTCCTCAATGGGCTGCCCCGCACGGGATATCTGCCACTGGGCAATCTCGGCACCTGGCTCATCGGTCTGGATGCCCAGTTCGTGACGTCGGGAACCGTCCATGCCAGGGGGCAATTCGAGTTTTCATTCACCATGCCCCGTCTTCCAGGGCTGGTGGGAGCTACCTTCGTGGGACAGGCGGTGGTAGTGGACAAGAGCAGGGGGATCCTGATCAGCAACAGTGACTGCAAGCAGGTGCGGTCGCGCTGATCGGGGACACGAGAAGAGAGGGAGGGCGGGTGTTTCACTTGGGATCGTGGCACCCGCCCATTTTTCTCGGTCCCTGGCTCCTCTCGAGCAGGGCTTCCGGATGCGAGCCTGTCCGGGACCCTGACAGAGTGGGGGGGATCAGGGTAGGATCGGCACCGCATTGGCTCCTCTTGGTTTTCTGATCATGAACAAATTCGCCCTCTCCTCTCTCACGTTCTTGGCCTTTCTGGCTCCGGTTTCGGCACAAAGTCTGACCGTGGCCGAAGGCCCTGCCCAGGGCCAGCTGCAGATCCGGGTCCATGACGAGAGGCAGGCGACCCTGCCGTCACGGATCTTCCTCGAGAAGGTCGAGTTCCTGCCCTTGGAGGTCACGCTTCGGACGGACTTGCAGAAGTACCGGACCGACCGAGCTCGTCGGACACAGCGACAGGGGCTTTGGAGGGTCGAGCTTCCCGGAGGAGGCAGGATCTTTCGCTACCGCAGAGCTGGTGGTACGCGCTACGGCTTCTTGTTGATCAAGGCGGACGGCATGCCCTCGATCCTCCTCGAACTCCCGGGCCTGGGTATGGGAGGGCTGTCCGATCCCTTCGCGGATCGATTCGGTGTTGCTGCAGATGGCCAGAATGCTGCCGTGTCCACTGTGGCGGGCGCGCTCTATCACATTCGTTTGGACGGCCGCAGTTTTGTGAGCAGCAAGACTCCCGCACGGTCGATTGCTGTGACCGGGATCGTCGAAGCCAAGAGTCTGGCTGTCGGGAAGCGTGTTCTGTTCTACCAGACGGGCAAGACGAGGCTTTGGCGCCTGGCTCTCGTCGATGCCAGCAAGCCTGTGGAGGTCGGCCCCAAGATCGTCACAGGGGGACGCCTCAAGGAGGAGATGGCTCTCGCTGGCAACGGCACTCGGCTGGCATTCCTGGCAGGGCCCAAGAAGCTGCAGCACATCTATATCGTCGGAGAGGCAGGCAAGGCGCTTCGCATCACCAGCAAGGCCGCGAAATACGAGGATGCGGGATACCTCCCGGAGACCGTGATGGGGCCAACCCTGCTCTTCGACGATACAGGAACCAAGCTCTTCTACGTCGACTCGACGATTCGAGAGGAGCTCTATCTGCGGGACCTTCTGAAAGCTGGCAGCGCGCTCCACATCACCAGCAACACCAACTTCCAGCCCTACATCGGGACAGGTGTCCTTCCGGTCTTCCTGTCAGGAAAACTGATGGTCGGCATCGGTAATCCCAAGGCCTTCGACTGGTATCTGGCCGATCCTGCCAAGGGGACGGTCCAGAATCTGAGTCGGAGTCCGGGCAACACCAAGGCGCCGTTCGGAGCCGGCCTCCTGGACATCCAGGGGAGCGGAAGTCTTGCCGGGCGGGATTCCATGGTGGTGGAGGCCTTGAAGGGAGGCGCATATCGCCTCCGGCTCTTCCCGATCAAGCCTCCCCACAAGCCCCTCGTCATCGATGGACTCCAGACCCTGCCCCACCCCGGCAGCTCCTCGGCGGGGTCGGCGGACATCCTCGTCTCGCGCAAGGCAGGTGACATCATCCTGGACGAGGCTCAGGCGAAGACGCTCATTGCCTTGCCTTCACCATTTCGCCTGGCCTCTCCGATCAAGACCGCCTACTTTCGCTTCTTCATGGTCGAAATCTCGGGATTCCAGGTGCCCGTCTTCTACGAGCCCCAGAAGTTCCTGCTCGTGCTGCCTCCCTCGAAAGGGACATCACTACCCATCCTGAGTCCCGCTGGCGCGCTCGTGCTGCATGGGTCCAAGCTCCTCTATTTCGGCCCCCGCTGGGCAACGAGTCTGCCTCCGGCCAAGGGGATCCGTCGGGTTCTCTCGGGACAGGGCGCCTGATCCCCAAGGGGAGCACAACAGGGTGCGATTACCTGTTCGTTCGTGTCTGGGATGGTCCCGCGCAGCCAGGGCTTATGGCGGTGGCGGTCTACGCACAGTTCCGATGATGGATCTTTGAAGTGCAGGCGATCCTAGGGCAGACTTTCTGACCGTTTTGCGGACTTTCTGCTCCTGCCTAGCCTTCGATATCCCGAGATCCCGGAGAGAGAACCATGGCCCTCGAAAAGACCTACATCCCCTACGGCGCCTATTGGAGCAGCCCCTTCTGCCGCTGGCAGGGTGGCCTCAGCAGTGAGAACTCGGTCAAGCTCGCTGCGCAGGCGACGACGCGTTTCTTGGAGGCTCGTGGAATCGACAAGTCAGTCTTCGATACCTTGGCTCTTGGCATCACCGTGCCTCAGAAGCACAGCTTCTACGGGGCTCCCTGGCTGGCCGGCATGATCGGAGCCGAGAGCATCACGGGGCCCACGCTGTCCCAGGCCTGTGCTACGTCGGCGAGGGTCATGGCCAGCCTGGCCTCCGAGATCGAGACCGGCATGAGTGACTGCGCACTCGGTGTGGCCTGTGATCGGACGAGCAACGGTCCCCACATCGTCTATCCCAATCCCAAGGGGATTGGCGGTATGGGTGACACCGAGGAGTGGGTCTGGGACAACTTCAGCTTCGATCCGCATGCGCGCAACGCGATGCTGCAGACCGCGGAGAATGTGGCCAAGGATGAGGGCATCACCACCGAGGAGCAGCACGAGATCGTCCTGATCCGCAATGATCAGTACGCCAAGGCACTGGCCGACGATCGTGCTTTCCAGAAGCGCTATATGCTGCCAATGGAGATCGGTCGCGGCAAGCGCGCCAAGATGGTGGACGCGGACGAGGGGATCTTCCCCACGACCAAGGAAGGGCTTGCTGGACTGAAGCCCGCGCAGGAGGGTGGCACGGTCACCTTCGGTGGGCAGACGCACCCTGCCGATGGCAATGCAGGCATCGTCCTCTGCAGCAAGGACAAGGCCGATCGTCTCTCCAAGGATGCGCAGGTCACGATCCAGGTCCTGTCCTTCGGGTCGACCCGGGTGCAGAAGGGACACATGCCTCAGGCCGTCGTTCCGGCTGCCGAGGTGGCTCTCTCACGAGCTGGAATCGGCATCGGCGACCTCAAGGCCATCAAGACCCACAACCCCTTCGCGGTCAACGACGCCTACTTCTGTCGCAAGTTCGATCTCTCACCAGAAAAGATGAACGACTACGGTTCACCGCTGGTCTACGGCCATCCCCAGGGACCTACGGGGCTTCGCGTCGTTGTCGAACTCATCGAGCAACTCGTGATCGAAGGTGGTGGTTACGGCCTGTTCTCGGGCTGTGCTGCTGGAGACACGGCCATGGCCCTGGTCCTCAAGGTCAGCTGAGCCGGTTGCCTCCGAAACAGCGCAGGATCCTCTATCGGCGGACGTAGGTGCCGCCGTTTTCTTTGGCGAGTTGCCGCAGGAATCCGTTGGCCTTGGGGCCTCGGATTCCGAGGCCCACCGTGTGGATGCGGATGCGCCGCAAGGGATTCCAGCGACGTACGGCCGAGAGGATCTCATCGGGGACGTCCCCTGACAGGCCCCTGCCGCGCCCTTTGACCGTACGTTTGGGGCGTGTCGGTGCACCGTCACTCAGGAAGAAGATCGTATCCACGGTGAGGGGATAGTAGCGATCACGGCTTCCCCGGCCAGCGGAGTAGAAGGCCAGATCGAGTGCATCATAGATGTTGGTCTGGAACTTGAGCTGGAGACCCTTGAGCCAGGTCTTGGCACTTTCGATGTTCTTGGGTGTGGCGGGTTGTTGCTTGTCAGCGAAGCGATAGAGCCGATTGGCGAATCCCAGCAGGTTGAACTTCTTGTTGGGAGTCAAGGCCTCGAGGGCTTTGGCCAACTCCCTCATGAGTCGGTCGATGCGGCGCTCCTTCTCTTGAGCCGCTCCCCCCCTTCTTCCCGGTCGCCTCTTCAGGATGGCCTTCATGGAGAGGGAGACGTCGAAGACATAGAGGATGGAGGCGCCGTCCTGTGGGATATCGAAGTACGTTCCCGTTCCCTCGGCCGGTCGGGATTTCTTCTGAGTGGGGAGGGTATCGCCCAGCTCCGTCTCGCCGCTCAAGTATGGAGCGCCTTCCTTCTGCAGCCAGTCTCTCCAGCTCTTGCGGCTCGGGCCGAGACTCCTGCCGGTGAACTGTGCGAGAGTGTCTGCGATCAGGTCTCTCAGCCTGCCTGTCTCCTTGGGCAGGCGGTCCATGAGCGGCTCCAGGGATGGTGGCCAGCGCAGGGAAGCCAGGGCCAGGACGGCCTCCGTCCGGACATCGAGGTTCTTCGATTGAAGTCGCTGCAAGACCCAGGGCCCCGCACCCTGTGCCCGGAATCCCAGGCGCGTGAAGAGCTTCAGGAGCACCATGCTCTCCTCGTCGTTGTCCTTCTTCTTGCCGACCTTTCGGAGCAGGTTGTTGAGTTCCTTGGCATCCAGCTTTCCTGCACAGTTGGCGAGTGTGATCTGGAGCGTTAGCGGCAGATTCTTTTTGCTACGAAGCAACGATTTCATCATGGCTTGCAACGATGCGTTCGCCTTCTGCATCGCCAAGGCATCGAGGATTCCATCCTGGAGATTACGGATGGGTTGGAGCTTCATCCGAAGGGGGTAGGTCAACCCAGAATTGCTGCGCGGGAGCAATTTGCGACGCTTCTCGGCGTAGGGTGTAAGCTCCTGTTCGAGCGTAGCGTAGGCAGTGATCAACGCGCGGGTGACCGAGACCGAATCGAATCGCTTGATGGCATCCAGCGCCCGCTGTTTATCGTCAAAGGTCCGATAGGTCTTCTGGCCCCCCGAAAACGCGGCCTTGAACCTGCCCAACGCACCCGATGGGCCTTGAGCGAGCAGATTCGTCGAGAAGAGCAGACTGAGGATGAGGGATGCCTGGCGCATACCCTCATCCTAGCGAGCCTCCACCGGACTCGCTGCCATCGATGTCGTTAGAATGTGCCTTCCTGAGTGGCTTGGAATCAGATGCGAGCGGGCTCCGCGCTCTTGGACTGTCGCGGGGGCAGTGGCTGGAGCAGGGCTTTGGCCGTCCGCATCTGGACCTGCGTGTGGATCCAGGCGTAGGTCTTGGCGAGGCCTTCCTCGAGCTTGATCCGGGGTTCCCAACCCAGGACCTCACGTAGCAGGGAGTTGTCGGAGTTCCTTCCACGAACACCTTCGGGCCCCTCGATGTGCTTGACATCAATCGATACGCCGGCGATGTCGGCGATCAATTCGGCCAGTGCGTTGATGGAGATCAGGCGGGCGTTTCCGAGATTGATCGGTTCGTGGTGCTTGCTCGCCATGAGCCGAACGAGGCCCTCGAGGCAATCGTCGATGTAGCAGAAGCTCCTCGTCTGCTCGCCGTCACCCCAGATCTCGATCCTGTGATCTCCGGACAGCGCGGCGTTGGCGATCTTCCGGGAGAGGGCCGCTGGTGCCTTCTCGCGTCCACCATCCCAGGTCCCCTCTGGGCCGTAGATGTTATGGAACCGCACGCAGCTGGTTTCGAGACCATAGTCGAGACGATAGTGGTGCAGCAGCTTCTCGGTCGTGAGCTTCTCCCATCCGTAGGCATCCTGGGGATCGGCCGGATAGGCGTCGTCTTCCTTGAGAGGCGTGACCTCGGTCTCCGTCTGTTTGTAGTTGGGGTAGATGCAGGCGGATGAGGCGTAGAGGATCTTCCCGACTCCCTGGGCGCGCGCCGCTTCGATCGTGTGGAAGTCGATCATCGTATTGCCGTAGAGGATCTCCGAGTGGTGGTTGGAGATGAAGCCCATGCCACCCATGTCGGCTGCCAAGGCGTAGACTTCGTCCATCCCCTCCGCAGCTTTCATGGCATTCTCCGGTCGGCGCAGGTCCAGGAGCAGGGACTCCTGCGCAAAGCAGGGCAAGAACTCGGACTTCTTGATGTCGACGCCACGGACGTAGTGACCTTCTTCGACGAGGCGATTCACGAGATGACTACCGATGAATCCACCGGCTCCCGTAACGAGGATCTTCTTGGGCACCATGAGGGACTCCTTTCTAGATATGTTCCAGATGTGATTTCGGGCTGGCGATGGCTGTGGTTTTTCGAAGGATGCCGATCCAGGATCCTGCGAGATGGAGGATCTCGCAGTCGATCTCTTGGGCGTAGATGAAGGCCTCGATCCCCTGCATGACCGAGTCGATCCATGGGTATCGCTCTCGCTTGTCGGGAGAGAAGTCATGCCAGATCAGGTACCCACCCTCCCGCAGGAGGTCCCAGGTCTTCTGGCTATCCGAATAGACAGCAGCGCCATCATGGTTGGCGTCCACGAATACGAGGCCGAGGTCTCGGATCTGGGGAGGCGGTGTCCAGTCCATCGTGTTGGCAAGGATCTGCTTGACGTTGGTGATGCCCCGGTCGCGGTAGTAGGAGCCGATCTCGGTCTCTTCGATCCTGTGCGTGATGTGCCGCTCGTGGTCCTGGATCTGCTCGGGCAGGGCGTTGATGGTGTAGACCGTGTCGCCTGGCCTCGCGTTGGTGGCCAGTTTGAATGCGCTCCGGCCGTGGGAAGTCCCCAGGTCGAGGACATCGCCCTCGACGTTGGCGGCCAGCCAGCAGAGCACTTCGGCATCACGTCGCTTGCGACCCTCGAGTTCGCACTCGTTCTCGGGGATGTCGATGTCGGGTTCCAGGATCCTGCCTTCGGCCTGGAAGCCCAAGTCGGCAGCCAGGCTCTCGATGCTCGGGTATTCGCGTACCCGGAGGGGACCTGAATTGCAGGATCGTGGTTCCTGGATCGTCGGCTGTGGTTGCAGAAGACCACGATCGAGCGTCGGTGTGGATACCCCCAGATGCTGGTCGATTCTGGCTAGAAGGGTTACTACCTGAGCCCGTTGCGCGTCGTCCTCGAGCCCTTCAATCGCTTGACACAGGTGGCTACGCGCACGATCGATCGCTTCTGGATCGGTGGCGAGGAGAAAGCCGAGGCGAACAGAGAACGCGGCTCGCTGAGCGCGGCGATCGCCAGGAATGGAGCGCAGGCGATTCTCCAGGAGCTGGATGGCCTGCTGCTCCTGTCCGATTCGGGACAGGGCCATCGTCAGCAGCAGAAGCTGCGAGTCGGGCATGGCCGCCGCGCCAACCACTGCTTCCTGAAGATGTCCTTGCAGGGGAGGTTTCTCGGAGTCGCGAACAGCCAGTCCCCCCTCGGCGGTCAGGGCGGCCATCGCGGGAACCAGAGGCGGTTGCTGATCGAAGGCCTTCCGGAACCGTTCCAGGAGATAGAGCAGGTGGGGGACTCGATCCTCGACCGTCTGGAGTGCATGACAGAGATCGAAGTGGAGCTCTTCGGCGAGGAGGCGGAATGCCGGTCGATTGCGATGTGGATCGTTCAAGGCCGTTCGTTCACTGCGCGCGAGCGCCTGCATGAGCCAATGCATCATGCCTTGGAGGTCACCCTTGCGTCGTGCTGCCGTGGCCAGACTGCGTTCGGCCTCGATGGCGGACCAACTGGGCAGGGAGTCGAGTGTGCTGTGCAGGGCTGTCTCGAAAGCGCTTTGTCCGGAGGCGCTGGAGGCGACGGTCGAAGGAGTGATGAGAGCTTGCACTTCCCGGATCCAGGAGTGCCGCCGCTCGCTGGCGCCTGGTAGTGGGCAGATCCACGGTGTGAGTGATGTGGTCCGTCCGTTCATCGGTGGGCCATCGACACAGACGCTTCGTTGTGAGAAGGCAGTTGTGCCTCCCTCTATCGGGAGTGCCTCTGCTTGGATCCACTGATCCCCAGCCGGCCCTCGGAGGTAGAGCGCTTCGCTCCTACCGATGAACTCGCTCCGATCAGATTCGCCGGAGACGAGCGTACACAGATGCGTGCCGATGAGATCCAAGTCCAGGTCCTCGGTGCAGGGCCTGCGTTGGATGCAGGTGCTCACACCACAGGCGAGTCCGCAGGAGCTCGGGCTCTGGATCGCCACGGATCGCCAGGACAGGGGTGGAGCCACCCGGATCCCGGAACCGGCATAGACACCCACGCTGGGGACATCGAAGGTGGATGCCAGATGTAGCGGACCCGAATCGGGACCGACGTGGAGGGATGCCCCCTCGATCAGGGCGGCACTGACCTGGGCTTCGAGTTGACCGCAGAGGTCGATCACGGAAGAGGATCCGATGCCCTCACCGGGTCCGCCGATCTGGAGGATCTCGAGAGGGGTTTCATTCTTGATCTTGCGGGCGATCTGGTCAGCGAGTTCGGGAGAGATGTCCTTGTTGGACCATCCTGCCTTGCGGTGAAGGATGGCGTATGCACCATTGATCGCATGTGAGTCCAGGATGTATCGCGCTTCCTGCCGGGTCGATTCGGACAGGAAGACCCGGGGACGAAGTTCGGCGGCTTGCGGAACGCCTGCCAGCTCCGCGTAGAACTCCTGCAGCGAGCGCCCGCTCTGGTGGTAGGTCGCCTGGTCGAGTCTGTCGCTCAAGAAGATGAGTCGATCGAAGGCGGTTGTCTCCGTCGACTGCAGGTAGTGATGGAGGATGGCGTCCTCATGAAGCGCGAAGTCCTCGTCGTCGACATCCTGGACCAGGACCAGATCCGAGACATGGGGGTGGTTCTCGAAGATCCAGCCATAGCGCTGCTCGGTCAAGACGGTGATCTGGCAAGCAGGGTCCCGCGCCTCGAGTGCCTCGAGGATGGGGGTCGCCAACACGCAGTCACCCAGGGTTCGCAGCAGAGTGACGAGGATGCGTTCACCCTCGAAGGTGGATCGGCTTGGGCGGGAAAGGAGGCTCCGGTCGAAGCACAGTGGCGAGAGCTTGATCGTGGACAGTGTCTGCGATCCCCATCCTTCGTGGAGGATCTGTGCTCGATCCACGCGGAGAGCGAGTCGGCCTGTGGCTTCGACCTCGAGGATACGGCTTTGCAGGTAGAGACGGGTCTGGAAGGGAGTCTGCTCGGTGTCCGCCAGTAGATGCGCGTCCGCCCGAAGAAGGAGACAGACCGGGGTTTGCTCATCCTTTGGCCGGCCGCTGCTATCGAGCACTGCTGGCGAGGCTACCGTGGCTCCAAACTCTGTGGCTTGCTCCAGGAGCGTGCGGAGCGCGGAGCCTTGGACGAAGCTGCTCCCATCCAGGATGCAGGTCCATGTGCCTTGGGCCATGCCTTGGAGTCGGGTCAAGCGACGAGGCCATGTGGCTGGAGACCGGTCTTCGATGATGTGGATCTCGGTGTTCCGGGCCGCGAGGTCACGTAGTCCAGCGCGTCCATCGCTGTCTGCGGCGGAGCGATCGAGGACGAGGATCTCATGGGCGATGCCCTGGAGACTCGCGTGAGCCGTTTCGATGCAGGCCACGAGCGCACGTGCATCCTCTCTAGGTTCGAGACTGGCGGGGCCTGGGATCAGGACAGAGACGAGCGGTTTGGGACCTTGTTCGCGTTGCACGAAGAATGAGCGACCGGCCTTCTTCTCGGCAATGAGCTCGAAACTGTCCTCACTCTCCCGGCGCTCCGATGCCAGCAGATCCATGTGGCCCAGGTCTCGAAGGAAGCCTTCTACGTCTTCTGGTACGTAGTCGTCCTTGTGTCCCGGATTGCATCCAGGTGTGCCGACGTTCGGGTAATGGTCCTTGAGCGGAAGGTAGAGGCAGAGGCGTCCTCCGACGCGCAGGATGCGCGTCCACTCTTCCAATGCCTGATGCGGGTGCCAAAGATCCTCGAGGCAATGCGAGGAGTACACCGTGTCGAAGTGCTGATCCTCGAAGAACCAGAGATCCCTGGCGTCCCCGATCCAGTCACTCTCGTCGTACTGGAAGAAGTCGACTCCAATGGCCTGTGGCAGAATCTTGCAGCCCCCGTGTCCGATGTCCGCGAGGCGTCCCCGCAGGTGGGGCAGCATGCGGGTACGGCAAGCAGAAGACTCGCTCAGGTCCTCGTGGAGAATACCTGGAGCCATCCGTTGCACGGCCTCGAAGAGGCGGCGCAAAGGGAGCTCGCGTCGGTAGGCAGTATGGGAGAAGACGGCTTGGAACAGCCCTGGCTCGAAGAGTGCCGATTCGGGAGGAAGACCGGTGCCCGGTGCCAGCTCGTCGCGGCCCCTGAGTGCACTGCAATCGGGACGGCCGTCTGCCACCCATATCGTCGGGATGCCGAGGCGAGCCGCATCCGCAAGCCAGTGGCGTTCGGTGGTGATGAACAGGCCTGCTCCCTGGAGGGCATCCAAGACAGGTTGGCGCTGACCGTCACTCTGAAGCGTCATGCAGCGGCCTACCGGATGGCTGCGACCCTTCTCGATCTGCAGGACAGGTAGTTTCGACTGCCAGGCCAGGACCCACCAACCCTGGAAGCAGGATCCAACGGGGGCCTGGGCGGACTCGGTTTCGAGAACGAGATAGGGGCGAAGCTCGCTAGGAAGAGGGGCTTCCACCGGGAGATCGCGGGGGGATTCGTGCATAACGGTACTCCGTCCACCTGATCGGCAATCCGGGAGCGCAGCTGAAGCCTCCTTGGCAAGAGGCTTTTCTGTTCTCAGACCGGGGCAGCCAGCGGCTCGAGGCAGTCCAGGAAGAGTTGGCGGTAGTGCTCCGCCTGGTGGGCCCAGGACCACGTTTGGATCTTCTCCAGGTTGGCCAGGGACATGCGGGCACGGAGAACCGGATCCTCGCCGAGGCGGCGGAGAGCGGCTTGGATGGACTCCAGGCGTCGCTCGATGAAGAAACCATGGACTCCATCCTCGAGATACTCCGGCATGTTGCCCACCGGGGTCGTCACGATCGGGAGGCCACAAGCTGCAGCCTCGAGACAGGGGTTGGGTGTGCCTTCGCAGCGACTGGCGCAGATGTAGACATCCAGGTCCTGATACCAATCCCGCATCTCGTCTGCGTTCTTCTGCCCTTCTTCCTTGATGGCGGGCAAGAATTCGACTTCCGCAAGATCGTTGCAGGCCTCTTGGATGAGATCGAAACCCCGAAGCTCGCGTCCGAAGTTGTCGAGGCTCCCCGCCCATCCTACGCGTAGCGGGCCAGGGCGCCGCACCAGGTTCGACGGACGATAGAAATCCACATCCACACCATTGGGGGTATAGAACAGCGGTTTGCCGAAGACACCTCGCCACTCCTGTTGCAGCATCCGATTGTGGACGAAGATCCCTCGACCATACCTTCGCAGGAGGTCGATGCCCTGCTGCCCCTTGTCTCCTTCGAGCTCCACGTGGGAGCAGATTCCAAGCACGAGTTTGTCACGGTTGCGCTCCATGGCCGCCACGATCTCGGGAGAGCCAGCTAGCTGCATCCAGTACCAGACGACGATGAGATCCGCTTCGTCGAAGTCCTGAGGGCGTAGATCAGGGTGGTATCGCTTGGTGATCGAGAATTCCTGACCGAGGTGATCGACCAGGGCCTGGCTCTTCCTGTCGTGAGCCCACCCCGGCGTGTCAACGATGATGAGGATGCGGCCTGAGATCTTTTGATTCATGACGGCTACGCCCAACTTCAGAGTGGACATAGCACGTGGTCTCGTCTGTGCGCGGAGAGGACCAGGTTCTTATCGAAGCAGGAGGGACGGGAGCGATCCTGGAGATCGAAGATCTGTTCGTGAAAGGCTCGGCTCCTCTCCAGTTTCAAGCTGAGTGGATGGCCCTCTGGCCATCTAGGGAGAGCAAGTTCCACGTCCTCGAATCCTGCGTGGCTCAGGAGCTGGCGCAGGCTCTGCTCCGTGAAGCCCAATCTATGTGTCAGATCCATGTATCGACTGTAGATACCGAAGAGATTGGCCATGTTGGGCGTGCGAAGGATGACTCGCCCACCCTCGTCGAGTCTCGCGTGGATCAAGGACAGAATCTCATGGGCCTCTTCCAGTGTGAAGTGCTCGATGAAATCGAAAGCCACGATCAGATCGAACTTCTCCTCTGAACTCTTCAGGTAGTCGAGTGCATCGGCGAGAATCAGACGGCTGACTCGCCCGCGAAGGTAGTCCTTGGCTTGGGAGTGGATCTGGGCATCGATCTCTACGCCGCAGAAGTTCTTGAATCCCATCTCATGAATCCAGCGGAGAAGGTGTCCGAAGCCGCAACCGAGCTCCAGGCCTCTCGCTGTGCGATCCGCGGGCAGGAGTGCAGCGATCTCGGCCTCATAGTAGTAGCTCGCTGCCTGGTAGGTGGATTCGCTGACGGCGGCTGAGTTCACACGAGATAAATGTGTGGCGTAGTCGGATTTGAGACTTGCCTGCAGAGACCCCGGGGAATTCCCGGGTGGGGGCGAGACCTCTGTCCTGGCCGCCGATTGTGGCCAGATCTCAAGTCGATGAAGCGCGGTCTTGAGTACTTCCGTCCAGCCTTGGACAACCTGATCCCAGGATCGATTTGTGCTCGTGGTTCTTGCATTCATTTGTCCCTGCTGCCGGACCCATTCATGGTTCTGGATGCACCAGTCCATGGCGGAGCGGAAGGCTCTTGGATCGCGTTCCGCAATGATCCCGTTTTGTCCATGCTGGACGAGTTCAGGGACGATTCCGACTGCAGTGCAAATGGGGAAGCACCCACTTGCCATCGCTTCCAAGAGAGGCAGAGGTCCACCTTCTGCCGTGGAAGCAATGCAAAGGACATCGATGTTCGCATAGAAGGCTGGCATCTGGGCCGGATCAAGGTCTCCCCCCGCGATGCTGAGTTCAAGGTCCTGGCCGCAAGCTTTCAGGATGATGTCCTGCAGGCCTTTGCATGCATCGTTCTGGTTGCCAGAGAAGCCGAATCGCAATGCGCCAGAACGCGCCTCTCCTGGGCTGAAGTTTCTCGGATCGACTCCCTGCATGATTCTGAGGCAAGGTCTATGTGGGGCGATTGCATCGACCAGTTCCTGGGAGATAGCGCAGACCGTCCCTGCATCGTCGAGATGCCTGCGGACGAAGGCGGCTGCTTCGAGAGGACCCCACTCAGCATCGAACCGCCAACGATGACTCGAAACCTGCTTGATGATCCGGTCTCGGTCGATTCCGAACTGGTGATGCCAGGTCTCACCCCAGAAGCAAACCCAGAGAAGATCGAACTCTCGTTGGGATAGATCCGGTTCGTCGATCACGTAGCAGATCTCGATCTGGTAGTCCGCAGCGAGGGCTCGGGCGATGTTCTGCGCCTCGATGTCGTAGGCCCATCCTGGCCGATCAGCGAGGAAGAGGACTCGCGGTCGATCTTGAACGTCCACCCGCTCTTCCATCTTGACTGCTTGCGGGATCCTCACCGGATCTGATGGATGTCCTTTCTCGCGGACACCCTCTTCGATCTTGGTGAGGAGGTACGTCCAATGTCGCTCTTCAGTGAAGTCCCGAGTGACCCGCTCGTATCCTCGTGCTGCGATCTCACGACGCTCCTCGTCGTGGGACAGGTAGTAGTGGGTCTTCTCAATGCATTCTTCAAGTGTGTCGAACCCCACAACTTCTCGATCCAGTTCGAGAATCCGGCCCAGATGATCCTTGTTGTCACAGATCTGGAGAACCCCATAGGCAGGGAGCATATACATGCGTGAGTTGCAAGGACCTGTGGAGTGATGGAAGTTCCATCCTATCTTCGTGTCTCGGTAGGTCCGACGGATTTCGGTATCGGTGGCGAATCCTCCTGGCCATCCCTTGCCTCTGAGATTTGCTTGAGGGAACTCGCGTTGAAGTCGTTCGAGGCGTTGCGCCCGATCGCTGAGGCCGTGGATGCGTTCGCAGAACATGGAAATGTCACGTCCACGTTGACCCTCGAGAATGGTTCTTACGCTGATGTCCAGATTCTGATGGTCTGGTCGGAGAGGGTGGAATATCCAATCCACGCGATTGGCTCCCCAAGTCGAGTAGTCCTCGATGCTGGCCACATTGAGCGGGAAGCAGTGGTCGAAACTTGAAGCGATGGGCTGACTGAGACGATGCGAACTTTCAGGATCATCTCCACAGATGAAGAGGGAGTATGCAGGAAACTGTTCGAGTAGACCGGGGTGGACCATCGACCCGCCGGCAGACATCAACACATCGCTCTCGGAGAGCAAGTCCGCAAGAACCTCATAGCGAGACATGAGCTCGGGCGACTGGGTTTGCCAGGCTTCGTCAAGCTTGGGAAAGTCCCACCATCCTTCCGGGCAGGGAAAGCCGTAGCTTTGGATGTCGTATCCCAGGCCTCGAATCTGTGAGACGTAACGTTCTTCGACCAGCATCCTGCTCGAATCATATGCTGGATAGACCCACAGGTACCTGAGGCCACGCATCCATTGGGGCACCTCGAGTTCTGCTATTCCGTGTGCGAGACCTTGATTCTGCATGCCAAACTCCGTGACTTCTCTTGCTTGCGCCTCCTTCATCGGCGGTCGAATGTCGGGTTCTTTAGGGAGAGCTCTTGAGGATGGGGGGCGGAATCGTCGATGAGAGGGGGACGTTCGTCCCTACCCTCCCCATGGCCGCAGTAAGGAAGCCGCTCGGTGAGAATCCACTTCGCGATCCTGACGCACAACGCGCTTGCCTATTCGCAGCGCTGTATCGAGAGTGTCCGGGCTCACACATCGCTTCCGTTCGATGTACAGATTCTGGACAATGCCTCTTCGGACGGAACACAGGCCTGGTTGGCGGCGATCAACGACTCGCGGATCCACGTGCATGGCTCCTCGGTGAATCTTGGTGTTCCCGGGGGGAGGAACGAACTCTTGCGTCTGGTCCTGCCCAGGGCGCAGGACGAGGACTTCGTGATCTTCCTGGACAACGACATCGAGCTCCATGAGGGTTGGCATCAGCCCTTCGAGCGCGTCTTCGAGGCTCATCCGCGAGCTGGCATGGCCAGCAAGGTCGGGTATGCCATGCAGGTTCGTGGGGATACGCGGGATCCACAGGCCCTTCCCTGGGAGACCGGCCGTGTGGACATCGTGGCCGGTGGTTTTGCTTGTTGGGCCAGAGTCGAGGCCATTCGCGAGGTGGGGACACTGGATGAGAATCTGGGGCTCTTCTGGCATGAGGACGACGACTGGGCGGTGCGGTTCACGGCGCATGGATGGTCGATCTGGTCTGTGCCCGAGGCCCCGATGACCCATCACGAACACGCATCCGGTGTCGCCTGGCCGAGCCTCGAGAACGGTGATTCATGTCGGAACCTGGCCTACTTGACCGCGAAGTGGCGGGAGTTGGGATACCTGGATGACGAGGGATGGATCCGGGATCGAGATCGGCTCTTCTATCCTTCACTCGAAGTGCGTGCGGAGATCCGGACAAGGCTGGGGAGGGTAGAGCCCTTGAGCCGCGGCGAGTATGCGGAAGCCTTCTGGGATCTTCATGCACTTCTGGCTACTGTACGACAAGGCCGCGTGTTCCCCCGCCCCATCTCACCCTGCCTGACCGTTCTCTTGGAGCTCCTCTGCGAGAATCGACTCTTCGATGCCTCACCCGAGATCCTTGCCCTCTACGAGTCTCTCTCCCAGAGCTTGGAGGACATGCGTGCGCTGAGGACCCAGATTCTGGTTGAGCCTGTAGACAACGACGGGAAACGAAGACCAGCACATGGTCTTGCTCGCAGTGGATCCTGGGAGGACCCTGACTGGTTTCAGGCCTTCCGTGCATTGAAAGGACTGGGTTCGAGTGCCGACTGGTATGGCCGCAGCTCTCTCGACTGGGCGGAGACTTCGCTCCTCCTCGCACTCGCTGAACCTGGGGCGCTCGCCGAAGGCAGCCGAGGATTGATACTGGATCCAAGAGACGTATCACTGTCCTTGGCTCTCGTCGAGGAAGGCTGCGATCTGCTGCTCAGCGGACACTTCGATATGGTGAGTGAGGCGCGAGGTGAGTTGCCAGCGGAATTTCTGGATCAGCCGGGACGATGGTTGGGTGGAAAGGCTGGCGCGATACGAGTGTGTCAGCGCAGAGACTTGGACGTGGACTCTCGCTTCGACTTCGTCGTCGCCAGATTGGGTCTCGTTACGGATTCCGAGGATCCGACGCTCCGGCAAATCCTGGCCGAAATGGCGGAGAGGTTGGCCCCGGGTGGGCAGCTCGGTCTGATCGTCGAATGTCTGGTGGGGCAGGATGGGCAAACCGCCTTTTCACCTGAAACGTCGATTCACGGTCTCGTGGTAAGGCCAGACTTCCAGACCCGAACCGACGCAGGGGCTCTCACGTCGATCGGCGCACCCATCCCAGAAGGCAGGGCGCCGGATCTCTGCAGGTCCCAGGGCAAAGTCTTCCAGACCCATGCACTCCTGCTCTATGAGAAGCCTGCCGTCCTAGCTCCTGCCGTCCCTGTGACGATTCCGGAGCGAGATTGCGAAGTCCTCGTGGACCTTAGAGGGATGGACTGGACCAAAGGCATGGTGGACGCGACCCGAGAGGGTTGTGCGCAGATCGAGATCGCCTTGCGGTCTCCCCTGCGCCCTCGTGTCACCTTCTTGGGTGACGGGATGTGTCCGCCGCCCCTCCTGCATCTGCTCAATCATCCAGGTGTGCAGTACCGCGATTCGCTTCGGGACTCCTGTCGTTCTCCGGATCTCGTCCAGTATCTCGAGGGGCTTCGCAGTGTCCCGCCCTGTCGGATGACCGAATGGGGCGAACGAGCGGTTCTGGGTTGGCTCAGCTCTCCACCTCGGGACGGACTTCGACGAGGGCAGGACAGCAGACTTGAGATGGCCTACCTGCACTTCCTGCAACGAGAGGCGATGGGGATCGTCGTGCCCGGCTCCGACTCGTCGTCATGGCCTGACGGGGGAATGGGCCTCGCTCGGGAGCGGTTACGTTTCGTTCAGGCAAGTCGTGCCACGCTGCAGCCGAGTCCGGTATCCGTGCCGGAAGCCCTGGCCATCGTTGGAATGGGCGATCGCTATGTCCTTCTCGAAGGCAGCATTGGAGCTCGCGAGCAACTGACAACGATCCTGGATCTGCTCGAGGAGGAAGTGGCAGGCGGAGATCTGGAAGTGCTCGCCTTTGGTCGGGAGTTTCTTGGATTCGAGACACTCAAAGGGGCGGGTCGCCATCCGGTCCTGGACCGGATGCGATTCGTGGCACATCTGCCGGAACCGCTGCGGAGACCTCTTTTCGAGGGCGCCAGCTTCCTCATCGACGCAAGACATCCTGGAGAATCCCGACTGGCTGCCACGGAGGCTTTCGAGGTCGACCTGCGTGTGAGCGCTTGTTGCATGGGCGATTCTCAGACCCTCCGCTCTACAGGGATGGCACCAGTTCCTTGCTGGAGATCTGGCGTCAGACGCATCGAGGTCATGAATCGTTCGGGCTAAGGGAGGGCATTGGCCAGAACGACTCTGCCACTGACAGACCGGTTGGAGGTCTCGGGGCAGGTCCCATCGGTTGCGAGATGGCGCAGGCTGATACCCTGGTGCACGTACACGGATCCGGAGTTGGCGCATGTGGGGATGACCCAGGAAGAGGCCGAGAAGTCAGGGACGCCTTTCGAGACCATGGATCTCCCCTGGTCGGATCTGGATCGACACGTCCTGGAATTGGGCGATGAAGCCCATTTCCACCTCATTCTGAGTCCTCGCAAGGGTCGGATTCTCGGGGCGACCCTCGTGGGGCCGAACGCAGGAGGCTCTCTCCCCGGATCGAGAAGCTCTTCGGAGCTTGGATGAAGATCCGAAGGTAGAAGTGGTGCCTCAGGCCGCCAGCGGGCGGGGTGACAAGGCGCGGCTGACCCGGAGTTGGCTCGTCGTGAGCGCGATCCAGAAGAGCCAGCAGAAGTAGAGCTGATAGGAGACGCGTTCTGCTGCGGTCACGAGGAGCCATTGGACATCGACCGGCGATGCAATTAGGACACCGAGGACTCCGATCATGGCGATGCACAGGGTCATTGCCGGCAAGGCCAGACTGGCTCTGCCGAACACGTCCCGGCGAAGCGATATCATGAGCATGAGCATGAGGGGGAAGAGGAAGTTCGAGTGCGCGGGCTTGAAGAACACTTGACTGGAGAAGTAGGCGAGCACCTTGGGGCCGTTGTCGGCGAGGTTGCCATAGAGCAGCGTCAGGAGACTTACTTCTTCATGCTTGCTGAACGTTGACGTGATGCCGAAGTATCGGTTGAATCCGTGGTGAAGGATGAGGATGAAGAGGGGAATGAACGCCCATGCATAGCTGCGCTTCCATCGGAGTGCTGCACGGAATCTTCTGGGTCGTAGTGCACTCCACAGGATGAGGGCTCCGAGGAACGAGAGCAGGTAGAGCAGACTCTCGTTCTTGGACCAGAGCATGAAGGCGACGCCAATGAAGGCGAGCCGTGTCCAGGCTGGCTCACGGGTACTGTGCCCTCGGATGGCATACACGAAGGCGATCAGTGCTCCGAGGCCTACCATGAAATCCGCATCCCCGGTGCGTGCCTGGATCTGGCTCCATCCCGGCGCCACCGCGAGGCAGAGGAAGAGTGCCGCAGCAGAAGGTCGCAAGAGTCTGTAGAGCGCTCCTGCGAGGATCAGGACCCCTGCCAGGCTGAAGAGCTGGATCGGTAGGCGATTGGCCACGCGAAGGAACTCGTCGCCATGGGCATGGACCCAGATCTGCAGGAGGGGATTCAGGAGTGGATAGTCCTTGTGGTAGACCGAAGCGGGATCTGCCATCGCGGCTCGCCAGGTTTCGGTGAATCCACCTGACTCCCAGAGGATCTGGGTCTTCATGGCCCAGTGGTCTGCCTCGTCCCCGATGAGCACCGGGAAGAGGGAGGCGTCGATGATCCTCATACAGACAAGGAGCAACAAGAGGGCGAGGACGGTTCCGAACAGGACATTCTCTGCGGTCGAAACCTGTCGTGGTTTGGGCGGTGTGGCCGCAGGGATGAATCCCCTCCCCAACCCTCCACATAGGAGTGCCAGACCCAATGCGGAGAGTTCCAGCGGGACAGGTGAAGCTGGGAGGGAGCCAGAGAGAAGCCAGAGGAAGACGAGGAGTGCCGTTGCGAAGGCCCCCAGAACCCAGCTGAGACCCAGGTAGGCGAGAGGGTCACTCTTGACCTGGATTCCGAGGAGGCGCAGGGTTCCCATCCCCAAGAAGAGGGGAATGAGCAATACGCGCAGCAGTTCGAAGGGAGTCAGCATCAGTCCTGCTCCGACCGAAGTCGCCAGATGTGGATACTCCGTCCGCTATGGATGAGCGCGCAGGTACCCTCCAACGCCACTCTCTCGGTGCGGTCGAATTCGACCAGATACACGGGCTTCCCGAGTGCATTCGCCTTCTGTCTCCAGTCCTCGGGAAGACGGTCGAGCCGCCAGATTGTGCGGGGATGGAGCAAGATCCTTAGATGGGATTGTGCCGCCAGGGTACGCAGTGGATCCGAGCCGAGTAGGAATACCTGGGCATCCTCCTCGCTATGGCTGCGGAGAGACCGGTAGAGTTCGAACTCCCTCCCCTCGGGTCCGGACAGCTTCCGCTCGCAGAGTGCAAGTCCTCGTGCGATCCTGTCCTCTTCACCCAATGTGATCGATTCCCCGAGACCGACTGGATCCAAGGCTCCCAACTCCTTGCCGAGCGAGATGAGTGAGTTCGTCCCCGTAACGAACAGGACGGACAGCAGAAGAAAACCAGTGAGTCGATTCAATGTGTTGCAGGAAGCACAGGTGACGAGTGGGCTCGAGGGCTCATGCTTGCCCCCTGCAAGTATATATCGCCTACGATGACTCCATGCGGTGCTCGGTGTCAGTCAACGATTCTCCCGATACCACGGAGGGTCTGAATCAGACAATTCGGAAGACCAACGACAATCTGGCTACCAGGAGAACCCTGCGAAGATCGTGGCCTGCACATAGTTGGATCCCATGCTGTTGGGACCCAGCTGGTAGTTGCTCGCCAGCATTCCACGCAGATCGATGCCCATGACCAGGTAGGTGCCCAGGGGCACGAAGGCCCCCGTGTGGAGATAGGCGCCGATCACCTGGTCTTCGTACCCTTGAGCGCCCCCCGTGCCATTCTGGAGTTCTGCATCCATCCAGTTCAACGAGAGTCCGCCACCAACGTACATGTGCGTCGCGAAGAAGTTGATGTCCCAGCTCTGCCGGAGTCCCAGGTAGATCTCGAAGGACTCGTATTGCTCGCGGACGCCCGCAGTCGTGTCCTCGTCTTCTTTCTTGGCGTATTGGAATCCAAACTCGACTTGCAGTGGAAACTCTTTGACGAACTCGTACATCACCTCGAATCCACCGATGGTCGGTTCCTCGATCGGTTTCCAGGACTTCGTGTCTTCCAGGAATCTGCGTCCGAAGTGGAACCAGATGGAGCCATGCACCTCCAGGCTGTCGTTGCGCTGGAGGGACAGCGTGAGCGACTCGGGATCCAGGAACGCATCGTCGAAGGGAGCACCTATTCGTGGCCCAAAGGCCATGAGTTCCTCTGGCGATCCACTTCTGGTCTCCCAGAGAGGAAGAGTGGCGGGTTTGGTGGAAGTCTTCCTGGAGGTCGACGGAGCTGCGTCGAGGAAGGCACCACTCTTGACCCTCGCGTACGCGGACGTACAGGATGATGCCAGGGTCAATGCCAGCAAGAGGCTCAGGATCGAAAGAAGGGAGGCGTTTGCCTGCCTGCGACAGGTTTCGGGTCGGTGCGACATCATTGGACACGAGTGTAGCCTTTGGACAATCTGCGTCCAACCATGTGAGTTCTTGAGGATGGAGCAACAGGCTATAGGATCTCCTCAGGAAACCGTACCAGCCCATGCGGCGCTCACCCAGGATGGGTCTGAAGCAGAGGGTAGGGCCCGACCGTATGAATATGAGTGGAGATCTGGGTATCGATCTACCGCCGGAAGGTGGGGGACTGGAGAACGTGGAGACCCTCCACCGCAGTGCCAAGGGACTCTGGCACATTGTCCCCGTATTGCTCCTCATCTCCTTCGGCCTCAATATCGCAGCTCTGTTCCTGCCCTTCCTTGTGCTCAACATCCTGTTGAGGCCGAGCGTCCTGGGATTGCCCGGGACGGTGCAGATGCTCTGGGAGGCCAAGCTCTATGTCGTGGCCCTGCTGGTGGCTGCTTTCTCCCTCGTTTTTCCCTTCTTCAAGCTCTTGACCCTGGCCTGGATCTGGTATCTGGAGAAGAACCCGAGGCGGAGACGCAAGACGCTTTCCTTCGTCCATGCCTTTGGCAAGTGGTCCATGCTGGACGTCTTCGTTGTGGTTCTGGTGCTCGTTATCACCGACGATCAGCGATTCATCAACGCACGGATCCAGTACGGGCTCTTCCTCTTCATTCTCGCAATTGCTCTCAGCATGACAGCGGCGCTGCTCACGGAGACGCTTCAGAGGAGGCTCGAGCCAGAGCCCTCCTCGTCCCTGGAAGTGATCCGTGAGCCGGCTCTCATCGCGAGTCTTCGTCACCCATTTCTCATCGTGATCTTCATGTTGCTGGGGCTCTTCGCGTTTCTCGCAGCCATCGGCCTTCCCTTTCTCCAAGTGGATCAGGTCCTCCTGAAGGACAAGGCCTACAGCGTTCTCGATACTGTCCAGACTCTCTGGATTCGAGGTACTCCTGGGCTCTCGGTCTTCGTTGCCTTGACCCTGGTTGCTTTTGTTCTCCTGGGCTATCTGGGGCGCGCGGGGTTCCTCCTGTTGCCCATGAAGGTGCGTCATCGCAACCGATTGCTGCATGTCCTGCAGGAGGTCGAAGCTTGGATCATGCTTGATGTCTTCGTCTTGGCGCTCGTCGTCTTTCTGATCGAGGGGCACCATATCGTGGCAACCAAGGTGCAGCGGGGTGCATTCTACCTGCCCACATTCTTGTTCCTTGCCTACCTCCTCTACGGGGTAGCGCGGATGCTGGACAAGCAAAACCGTCGACCCGGAGATTGAACCGGGCAGGGAGTTCGTGGGGCCGGTTCAGGCCTTGTTTCCTACCTGGAGGACTTGCGGCCAATCCGATCAAGAACCAGATCTTCGCTCTTCCACGTGCTCTCTGGGATTTGGACGTTGATGGCGACATCCTGCAGGAGCAGCGTTCCTTTCCCATGGACCTGGCTTCGTTTCAGCGAGAGAAAGAGTGGACCTACCTTCTTGTAGTCTTCGAAGAACCAGCTGATGGGCTTCTTCATCGAGGTTTGATAGTAGTCCCACCGATGGATCTTGCCTGTCTTCTCTTGGATCCACACGACGTACTCGTTCTTGGGCGTTTCTCCCACGTTCTCGAAGCTCATATGAAGGCGAATCATCCCTGGATCGGGTTTCTTTTCACCCATCCAACCCTCGTCGAGCCCCATCACCCTCAGTTTGGTCCCGGGGTCCAGGAGCTTGAGAGCGAAGAGTAGCCAGTAAGTGTCATTGACCCATGTCGCTCGCGCGATCGTCGTCGTGGTCTTCGTCTGCTTCCCTCCGATCCAGCCTCTGTCCTTCTTCGTTTCGTAGTACATGACCTGGCTCTTGGAGCCTTCGGGGTCGACACGAGTGACCTTGCCGTAGGGCTCGATGCGTACTCTCCCGCTCTTGCGATCCCAAAGGACACGACGCCCACCAAAGAACGTGAATACGATGTTCTGGACCTTCGCCCAGCCTTGCTCTCCGCCAGCGTAGGCTTTGGCTTTCTGGGCGAGTGAAAGAGCCTCGGGGCTGCCTTGAACCGCGGGCGCTCGTACCCCTTTTGCTGGGTGGGTCGTGGGGCGGGTCGCCGGGCGGGTGGATGGTTCGTCGACAGCCCTCTCTGTCGATTTCTTGGAAGCCTCTTGTTGCTTGCGAGATTGCTTGCCAGATTGCGTGGCCGATTGCGTGGCAGGGGATGGCTCGTCGGGATGCTGGCTACCTATGAGCCCCACAAGAACGAAGAGGATCGATAGGAAGGAGATCATGGTGTTCAGTGCTTTTTCATGACTGATAGGACACAAAAGGGGTGGGGCATTCTCCCCCATGTTCTGGCCTGGTCAATGCCACATGTCGCTTTTCCAGCGTGCCTTGTCGTCCGTGTTTTCCTTCTGGACCGACAGGCGCCGTCAGACGCATCGAGGTCATGAATAGTTTGGGTTAGGGGATGGAGGTGCTTCCCACAGCCCTGCCTTTCCGTCTAGAATCCGCATGGGCCGTGGCTTCTGGGATCTCCGATACCCATGTCTCTTCCATCATCCTGTTGAGCATTTGCAGCAGGTGGTCATGCATCTCATGTCTCTTGATCTCAAGCTACTCCGGTTGGCACTGCTGATCTCCGTTTGGGTGCTCGTAGCTGGGTATTTGCCCGGACAATCCCGGCGTTTCCAAGAGGAGTGGCGATGGGCGCGCTTCGGACTCGACGATGGTCTCCCCTCCCTCAGGATTGAGTCCATCACCGAATCCAAAGATGGGACTCTCTGGGTCCAGACCGGCAAGGGACCTGCATGGTTCGATGGCTTCCGATGGAATCCCGTCGCCATCGAGTTGGCCAGTCCCCTCGATGTCCGCGTCTCGATCTGCTCACTCGGTGAAACCGGGATCCTGGTGACGACGCAGGCGAGAGATCTGCTCCGAGTGGAGAAGACAGGCGTATCCCCCCTGGCCCTGCCCGGCAAGTTCAAGCAACACGTGATCCTCGACGTCCTCGGCGACGGAGATGGAGGGGTCTATCTCCTCCTGTTTCGTGCAGACAGCGGGCAGGGTATCCGTTTTCTCTTCCACGATGGCCAGGCTCTTTCCGAGTACGAGCTCCCGGAGGCATTGAGTCGCTCGAAGGGTATCCGCTTGTTACTGGGGACGGGTCAGGAGGTCTTCCTCGTCAACGACGAGAGGGCCTGGGCTTGGGTGGATTCTCGATTCCTGGGCCCGGTTGCCCTTCCCGAGCCTGGTTGGAATGCACAGGCCATCTCCAGTGATGGGCAGGGTGGGATGGGACGCCTTCTGTCTACCAGGCCCTTGGTGGATGGGACCAAGGCGACCGAACGCAAGAGCAGCCTCGAGTCTCTTCCCCAGGAAACAGCACTCTGGGAACGTGCTGCTGATGCCTCCTTCCTTCGTCGCGAGTGGAGGCGATCGAAGGGGCTCGTTGGCTTGGCCGACTTGCCCTTGAATCGCTCCATCGTCGTCCTCGAGGGGCGTGAGTGCCAGTTTCTAGAAGTCGGGAGGTGGAAGAACCTCGAGCCTCTCCCCTCCAACTTCCTGGGCGCGTCCTGTCTCTACTGGACCTCTGATGGTCGCCTTTGTGTGGGGACGGTGAGAGGGCTGTCCATCTGTCAGTACGATTCTGCGCTCTGGGCCCATGCCCAGATCGATGATCTCGAATCAGGCAAGATCAGCAAGGTCATGGGAGATCGCACGGGCACCCTGTGGGCCATCGGGGGCAGGGGCTTGTTCTCCTTCCCCCCTGGAGATTCGCTTCGAGGGTCTCCGGCACGCAGGGGAACCAGCCACGGCCTACTTGCGGCAGATCTGATCGAAGATGGACAGGGAAGACTCTGGGCGAGTGATCGGAAGGGGATAATCTATCGACGAGTGGATGGTCGTTGGAGGGCTCTGGAGGAAAGCGAGATCGTACCTGGCCTCGTGTCTGCCAGGTTCCTGGGTGCAGATGAGAGAGGCCCCTGGATCCAGGCCTTGTCTAGAATCGACGGGCTGCCGAGTGATCGACTGCTCAGGTGGTCGGGGAAACGGTTCGAGGATTGGCCACCCTGGGAGCGGTCTGTCTACGGCCTGTTCCACGATATGGTTGCGGATACGGATGGCTCCTTGTGGTTCGCGGGGAGACAGGGCATCTCCCTGTACAAGGATGGAGATTGGGAGCACTGGAATCGCGAGAGGGGGCTGATTCGGAATCATGTGGATTCGTTGGCTCTGGATGCCACAGGTCGACTCTGGTTCCTGCATGAGGGTGTTGCTCTTGGTTCGCTCTCCCATGATGGTGCTGTCAGCTACGCCAACCACTCGGGTCTCGCTGACTATGATTGCCCGCGAAGTCTCGAACGGGGTGTGGACGGCCGACTCTGGGCGCACACGGATACCCGCTTGCGGCTGCTGCCCGCCACATCGGAGACTTCCAGTTGGGTGGACATCGACTTTCCTCCGGGTTGGGCTCAGCAGAACTACCTACAGGTACATCCCACCAAGGACACTCTCTTCTTCTTGAATGGCGATGGCGAACTCTCGAGTTTCAATATTGCGGTGGGAGACAGCCCGCCGCCCGTGTTGGAGTTGGACGCTCCACGAACCCATGTGGGTGGCATCAGCATGTCGTGGGGGGCACGGTCTTGGAATGGTGCTATTCCGGCCGCGCGTGTCCTGACGCGCAACCGGATCGACTCCGAGACCTGGTCGGACTGGAGCACCGATCATCGACTGGAGTTGTGGGATCTCGATGCTGGCGCCCACCAGATTCGTGTCCAAACTCGGAACAGGCTCGGACGGGAAGGCATCGTTTTCGTGTCGGGTGTCTTCCAGGTACCTGCGCCTTTCTGGATGGGGCCGGCTTTCTATCTACCGATCTCTGCTCTCTTCTCGCTTCTGTTGGCGACACTTCTCCTCTGGGCTTGGAACACCAGACGCCATGCCCGAATTCTGGAGGTCAATCAAAAGAAGCTCGTGACGATGGCTGAGATGTCGCCTGTGGGCATTCTGCATGCGAATGACAGGGGCGAGATCCAGTTCCATAATCAAAGGGGCGAGGAGATCGTGGGCCGGAAGCTCGCGGGGCGACGGCCAGCCGAGTTCGTGGACGCTATCCACAGTGCCGACCGCGCCCGCGTTCGGCGTGAATGGGTGGTGGCAGCCCGATCAGGCAGCGCCTTCGAGTCTCGCTTCCGCTTTCTCCACGAGGACGGCAGTACGCGTTGGGTCATGGGGCAGGTCGTGTCCGAACATGATGAGAGAGGCAGGGTGATTGCCTACGTGGGAACCCTTACGGACATCACCGAGATGGAGACGGCAGCTGCAGAGAGAAAAAGATTGGAGGAGAGGCTCGTCCAGGCGCAAAAACTCGAGAGTGTGGGGCAGCTTGCCGGGGGCATCGCCCACGACTTCAACAATCTCCTCCAAGTCATCCTCGGGTACACGGACTTCCTCGATGAACGTCTGAAGGTCGACGGAGCGGAGGATCCCGACCTTGCCCAGATCAAGCATTCTGCAGAACGTGCTACGGAATTGACGCGCCAACTCCTCGCGTTTAGCCGGAAACAACAAGGGCGACCCCGACCGTTGAATCCCGTCAAGGCCATCCAAGAGGTCCTTGCGATGATTTGCAGGATCCTCCCCGAGAACATGTCCATCGAGTTCCAGCCCTCGGATGGGATAGGAACGATCTGCATGGATGGCAATCAGTTCGAACAGGTCCTCTTGAATCTCTGTCTCAATGCCAGGGATGCGATGCCAGATGGTGGGCTCTTGCGGATCTCGCTTGAGAATGTAGAGATCGTCGCATCAGACGATCGGCATGGCGCCATTGTGGCCCCAGGACGCTACGTGCTTCTGCGTGTGCTCGATACAGGGACAGGGATGAGTGAGGCCGTCTCCAAGAGACTCTTCGAACCATTCTTCACGACCAAAGAGCCTGGCAAGGGGACGGGGCTCGGCATGGCCATGGTCTATGGCATCATTCGGCAGAACGAAGGGGCAGTCGAGGTCGAGAGCGAACTGGGCGAGGGCACCGAACTTCGAATCTACCTCCCTCGGATCGAAGGTCAGCTCGAGATCGGAAGGGAGGTTGTGATCGAAGAACAGAGCGGCGGTGGGGAGACGATCTTGATTGCAGAGGACGAGGAACTCGTGAGAGACCTTGCGCAAACCATGCTGGAAAGAGCGGGGTATCGCGTTCTGACGGCGGTGGATGGAGAAGATGCCATCCAGATTTTCCAGGAACACCGCGATGAGATCTCGGTGGTTCTGCTGGACGCCATCATGCCGCGTTGTGGCGGACGAGAAGTCTATGAGCGCCTCCGGGGTATGGACGCCAAGGTCGCCTTCCTCTTCTCCAGCGGTCATCCGGCCAATCAACTTCCTGGTACCTTCCTGGAGGAGAATCGCCTGGTCCTGATCCCCAAGCCCTACAAGGCCAAGCAACTCTTGAAGGAAGTGAGAGGCGTCTTGGAGAGGCAGAGCCGCCAGGACTGAGAGCAGACTCCCTGTGGTCAAGGCAGGGGCTAGCAACCCTGGAGGGTCTCTCGGGGAATCTGAAACCAGGAGCTGAGTTCCCGGAGGTTGCGAAACGGGCGGATCTCGATTCCGTTCCGTTCCAGGACGCTGGCAATCATCCTGGCCAGGCCGAAGGCAAACGAGTCCAGGCACAGGATCGCGACACGAAAGCGAGGCTCCTGTCGTGGGTCGAATCTATCTGCACGGTCGAGAGCGGATGAGATCGCCGTGAGGCCTGGATAGTCGAGGTCGAACTCGGTGACTTGCGTGAAGTCGAGCAACCGATTCCATTGGCCTTCAAGCTCGTTCTCGAAACCAAGAGGCTCGAGCATGGCTTGCAGCGTGGCATGGTCGAGCGATCTCTCCGGCCGGAACATGGCCAGATGCGATTGAGGCAGTGTTCGGTAGATGAGAACCATGAGACTGGGTAATGGGGAATGCTCCCTATCTTGCCTTGAAATCGTCCCCAGGGACAGGGGACTTGTGCCTCCCGACGAAATGGTTGGTTCTTGAGGGAAAGACCTGCAATCCTCCAACCAGAAGGATGACGTGGATCTATGGTAGAACCGGATTCGAGTAAGGAGCCTTCCCCTCAAGAGGAGGCCTGGGTGGACCTCATGCCGGGGCGGCTGCCGACGGGCAGGCGAAGCTACGGGCCGGGCGACATTGGCTCCGCCCTGGAGCTCCTCCTTGAATACTCGCACCAGGATCGGTTCGGGGAGGAGTTGGGTCGCGGCTTGGATCTCCTGTGGGAGGCGGCGGAGCCGGATCTCGCGCAGGACGAGCAGGAGGAGCTTGAAGCCTTGGCGGATGAGGTCGGAATCACCGAGGCATGGTTGTTGGTGGATTTTGCTCTCGCCGATCAATGGTCGCTCCTGGACCATTTCCTCATGGAACGAGGTGACACGTTGGAAGTGGGGCAGCGTAATTTCCTCCTGGACCTCAGAGAGACTCATCTTTCGCTCTTCGAAGTCAGGGAGGTTGTGCCCGGCAAGGGCTTCGTCGGAACGGATCTCTGGTCGGGAGATCGGTTTCGGATTTCCTGTCCCGATCTATGGCCTCATCTTGTCCGATGGGACTTGTTGGTCGGCAGGTTGTTGTGTCGTCCCGACGGATCCGTGATGTTCGAGTTCGGGACCTACCCCTTTCCTGCGGGATCTTCGGTCGAGATTCGGGACCGATTGCGTCAGCACAACGATTGGCTTCTCTCCTACGAGCCCAATCTCTCAGCGCGCACATTCATGAAGCGCATAGGGTTCCTCTTCCATCACCTCGTGATCGAGTTCCGTGAAGGAAGGAGGCCATCCTTCCTCTTTCCCGAATCGAGCCTGATCACGCTTCGAGTCTATCGATGCAGGGACCCGGAGGCGGCGGCCCTGCTTCTCGAGCAGGCCATGGACTCATTCCTGGGGATCAGGAGATATCATTGGCTGTTCAAGAGTCACGCTGGTCGCTCGACGCAGGTGGATCCAGAGGCGCCGCAAGTAAGGATCAGGGGGAGATGTCTCGAGGCTGCAGGTCTGGAGGTCATGGATCTGGAGCGACTGGAGGAGCGACTTTCGGATCTGCTACCGCATTCACTGGAGATGCTCGAGCAACGACGCATGACGATCGAGGCTCTGCGGGAGATCGAGTCGGGCCAGTTGGAGGCTGCCAGTGGAACGTTGGCCGCAGTGCATGGAAACCTCCGATCGCAACTCGACGCCTGGTTGCACACGGCCCAACCCGAGTTCAAGGGACTTTCGCCATTGGATTGCTCGGGGGACGGTGAGTTCATGCCCTCGGTGTTGGACCAACTCAAGGCCTTCGAGAACAGGGAAAGTCGGAAGCCCATGCACGCGAAGGCTCGCTATGATTTCGGCTGGGTCTGGGAACGGCTTGGGTCCAGGGATGAACGCGCTTGATTGGCTGATTGGGTATGGAAGAACAAGGCGATGACTCGCGGGAGGAGACCGAGATCCAGAGTGATCCTTCCTGGGATTACTACCATCGGTATCTGAAGGAACGCGACGAGAATCCGGCCTCTTCCTTCGAGAGATTTCTGGAGAGTGTTCCTGCGAGCCTCAGAGAGAAGGTAAGGGAGAAGATCGCGGACCTGGAGTTCACCGAGAGCCTGTTGTCGGGCCGCAGGGAAGAAGCCGAGACGCCGACGATCACGGGCTTTGACATCCTACGTACTCTCGGGCGTGGCGGGATGGGGAGGGTGTACCTGGCCAGACGCATTCGGGATGCACGCGAGGTAGCTCTCAAGGTGTTCCGGAGTCAACCGATCTTCGAGAAGCGCGCACGCGTCTTGTTCGCACGTGAAGTGGCAGCCATCGAAGCGCTCGATCACCCCAACATCGGGAAGATCCTCGACAAGGATCCCAGTGGTCAAGGCCAGTGGCTCGCCATGGAGTACATCGATGGAGTGAGTTTCTCCTTCGAAATCCATGCGCAGAGAGACCGGCTCGGCAAAGTGCCGGCTGATAGGACACCGACTGATAGGACACCGACTGATAGGGTCAGGGACTGCCTGCTGCCTCCGTGGGATTCGGGGATCTATGTCCGTTGTGTGGCGAAGCTCATGCTGGACATCGCCAAGGCACTTGCGCATGCCCACGAACGAGGTGTCTACCATCGGGATGTCAAGCCAGGCAACATCCTGATTCAAGACCCTGAGCATGCCATCCTCGTCGATTTCGGCCTGGCCAAGATCATGGAGGATGAGAGTCGCACCGGAGTCGGTGATCTTCTCGGTACCTTGGGGTACATGAGTCCCGAGCAGATCCTGGCCAGGCGAGTTCCGATCGATCACCGGACGGATTTCTGGTCCCTAGGGGTGACGTTCTACCAGATCCTGGCTCTCCAACGCCCATTCGAGGGTGAGACCTATGAGGAGGTGCATCGACAGGTGTGCTTCGAGGAGGCGCTGCCTCTTGCCGTCCACAATCCGAGAGTTCCTCGAGATCTTTCCAAGATCCTGGAACGGTGCCTGCAGAAGAATCCACGTCATCGGTTCGATTCCGCCAACGACATCGTCCTGCATCTGGAGGAGTTTCTGCAGCACCGCAAGAGCAGCCTTCCCGCTCTGCCCTTGTCGCGTCGATTCAAGGCGACCTGGAGACGCCACCGAATCCTGGCCTCCTCCCTCCTGCTGACATGCCTGTTGCTTGTCTCCATGGCTACAGCATGGATCTGGAGTCGTACTCGTGCCCACATGGAGATGGTGCAGACGTCGCATGCGAAACTCCTTGCATTCCATGAGGAATGGAGTGGGCAAGGAGTCTCGACCCTCGAGGAGAGTCGCATCCGTGGGCGCATCAAGAGAGTTCAGGAGATTCTGGCGAAGCATGGCGACGATGAGCGCGGATCGGGGCAGCGAGTCCTTGCGATAGGCAGCGTCGAAGGACAGCGGCGCCTGGCCCTCGGACGCAAACTGCTGAAGGAAGGGGCGCTATCCGGGGCTTGGAATCCAAAGGACGGAAAGATCCCCGACCCTGTCATGATCGAGCGGGGTAGGGTGCTCATGGAGGGAGCGGGCGTGATCCTGGATGGTGATCGGGCACGGTTTGCGGATGAGATCCATCGATATACACGATCCTGGATGACCATCCATCGACCGGATCTGCCCGGCATCCAGGGCGAGATCCGTGTTCGACAATCGCATTGGGTCGACAAGCAGGGTGGATTCACAAAGCCGGCTCCCTTTCAGATGGAGTTCGGAAGGCCCTTCACGCTTCCCTCGGGCATCTACCGGTTCGAGATCCAGGTGGAGGGGTATGGCGCGGGGGAGTTCGTGAGGCGCCTGACCTCTCCTGGCGAGCAGCAGGAGCTCCGCCCTCGCATTCTCAATACCCGCAAGGTCATCGCGGAGGGGATGAGTCTGATCGAAGGCGGAGACTGCATCGTCGGCGGCAATCCCCGGGTCTACCCCTACCGACGGCACCGGATCCGTCTCCCTTCCTTCTACATGGATACCCATGAGGTCACCGTGGGGGAGTTCCTGGCCTTCATGGAGGCCACTGGGTGTCCACCTCCCCGACCCTGGCCCAAAGACTGGAAGAAATACCTGCCTCTACTTCGTGACAAGTGGGCGCGCCATCCGATGACGCAGGTCAACCTGCAACAGGCGAGGGCCTACGCGGAATGGATGGGGAAGCGCCTGCCGAGTGCTTTCGAATGGGAGCGAGCGGCAAGGGGCAAGGAGGGGAAGGAGTATCTCTGGGGGGAGTGGTCGGACCTGGGCTTCGAGGACAAGTTCACGAACACGGAGCGCCTGGAGCTGTCCAAGAGGTATGCACTGATCACGGCGACCCTCCGTATCCGTGAACAGTCGACCTTGGTCCGCCCCCTCAAGATGCTCTATCCCGTGGGTAGTTTCGAGGCGGATCAGACGGCAGAGGGGATCTTCGATCTCCTGGGGAACGCCACGGAGATGACCGAGACGCCTACGCTCCAGACCTGGTCGCGCATGGATCCTGCCACTTTCGTAAGACCCAACATCCTCATCCCGTCGCGGACCTCCTATCTCATCAAGGGGAGCAACGTTCAGAGCATGTGGAGTCGAAAATACAACCCAGTGCTGACCCTGTCCCTGCGTTACTTCACTCCCAGCCAGGGCAGTAACTTCGGGTCTCTGACGGGATTCCGATGCGTGAAGTCCATCCCCAGGTAGAGCCCACCCTTGCGGGCTCGGGCCAAAGCCCTATCCTCTTTCGCCGACCAGTCCACTGTGTCCACTGACGTATTACCCACTCTTCCCCCAGGAGTCCTGATGTCCTCCCGTATGCTGGCTTACCTGCTCGCTATCCTTGGCCTGTTTGCAGCTCTCTGTCCGGCCCAAGCGACCGAAAAACCTCTTCCACAGATCAAGGATACGAAGATATCCAAGGCCCAGCTCGATTTGGAGCTGACTCCCCTTCGTGTGGCGGAACTCGAGAAGCTCTCGGAGGCCTGGGTGGCCGAACTCGAGAAGCTGGTCCAGACGATCTCCGAGAAGGAGATTGCTGCTCTCACGGCGGAGGGCGAGGCCAAGGACGCGCTCACCAAGGAGATCGCTGAGCTCAGCAGCGAGAAGACCAAGCTCATCGATCGCGTGAGGATCGTCCTGGCTGCCTGGACCGAGAAGGGCGGTGATCCCAAGGAGCAGGAAATGTATGTGGGCATGGTGTCCGGTATCAACTTGGATGCCACCGACACTGGTGCTCTCTGGATCTACCTCAAGACATGGATCGTCTCGGATGCGGGTGGCATCCGATGGGGACTGAACATCCTCTTTGCGTTCCTCACCGTGATCTTCTTCAAGATCGTTTCCAAGCTCGGAGGCCACGCGGTCGACAAGGGCCTGAATCGGGCGCGCAAGACGCCAGAACTTCTACGCGGATTCTTGGTCAACACCGTGCGCAAGGTGACGATGTTCGTGGGCTATGTGATTGCCCTGTCCTTCCTGGAAGTGGACATCGGACCTTTCCTGGCGGCCATGGGCGCGGCAGGCTTCATCATCGGCTTTGCCCTGCAAGGTACCCTCAGCAACTTTGCCAGTGGCGTTTTGATCCTGCTCTATCGTCCCTACGACATCGGGAATTTCGTGACCTTGGCTGGTGTGAGTGGCAGTGTGGAGTCCATGACCCTCGTCTCCACGACGGTCAAGACTCCCGACAACCAGATCCTCATCGTCCCCAACTCCAAGATCTGGGGCGAGGTCATCACCAACGTGACGGGAAGTTCCACGCGGCGTGTGGATCTCGTCTTTGGTATCGGATACGAGGACGATATCGCCAAGGCCTAGACTGTCCTCAAGCAGATCCTCAAGGAGCATGAGCTGGTCCTGGACGAGCCCGAATCTGTCGTGAAACTGGCCGAGCTGGCTGATTCCTCGGTCAACTTCAATGTGCGCCCCTGGGTCAAGACCAGCGACTATTGGGATGTCTACTGGGACGTCACCCGCCAGGTCAAGGAGCGCTTCGATGCTGAGGGCATTTCGATCCCCTTCCCGCAACGAGATGTGCACCTGCACCAGGCTACGACCTGATGGAGTCTCCGGGCGTAGCGGCAGCCCATCTGTCGCTACACCCGTGATCCAGGGTCAGCACCAGGGTGAGTATTCGAACTCCCAGTTGGCCGTCGTGAGGATGGCCCCCTTGATGCCGAGCAAGAGGTTCTCGGTGAGTTCCTCGTATCTCTCGGTGCCCGTGTGCGGCAGGTCGTTCCAGGAGTTGAGTCCTCCGAAGGCCCAAGCACGCGAGGCGCTACGGAAAAACCTCGAGACCTCTTCTGGGCAATAGTCCTTCACCAGCTGGAAGACGGGGTGCACGGCCTCTGGATCGTCCAGGGTGAGGTCCTGAAGCGCCAACGCGAATCGATGTTGCCAGGCCTCGAGCCCCTCGAAACCGCACCAGAGGATCAATTCCTCAAGGCTCTCCCTGTAGGCAGGCAAGGTGTCTTGGATCGGTGTGCTGTCAATCTCTCCCGTAAAACCGCCCTCGAAGACGAAGGGGAAGGCCGGGTCGCTTTCCACTTGACGGCTGGCCTCGTAATCGACATCCGTGGACACCTCTTGATGGACATAGGCTTTGTATGCCAGGACATGGCCTGGGATCTGCACGGCAAGCATGAGGTGCGAGGTTCCCTGGAAGCCCTCGCGGATCCGTGCGGGAATATCGCTGGCGTCTTCCGTCATGACCGAGATCATCCGGAGGGCGCTCGCACCCTTCTTGGCCATTTCCTCCAGGAACCCAGAGAAGGTGAGGGGGTTCTCAGGATGGGGGAAGAAGGGCACGGAGAGGAGCTCCTCGGAGCCTCCGCTCAGATTCAGCTGTATGGCTTCGTCGTGAGCGCGCGTGAGGAGCAGTGGACCCTCGGCCAGCAGCCGAGTGCCCAGGAGTGCGATTCCTGTTCCTATGAGATCGGTGGTCTGCATGCCTCCTCTCTTCGGCAAAGAGGAGGCCGGAGCTACAGGTAGAGAGCTACTTGCGCATCGCCTTTTGGCCCTGCAGGAACTTGTCCTTCTGCTCGTCGCTCATCTCCTTCCAGGTGTCGATGCAGCCCTCGCAGCAGAATCCGACCTTCTGGCCCTTGTAGTCCACCGTGACGTCTGTTCTGGCATCTTTGTCCGGGGCTCCCGGGCACTTGGAGTTGACGATACCCGCTGCTGCCGGACCGCCGGAGGCAGCCGGATCCGCACTGGCGTCGCCCTTCGTGCCCTGGCAGGAAACGGAAAACAGGGTGAGAAGCAGGAACGAGAATGAGAACAAGAAACTCTTCATGGGCTGATACCTGATAAGTGGCTGCACTGAAAAGCGAGAATCTATCCTCGATCGCGCTGGCAGAAAGACGCATCTGGCCTTTCTGCTGTGTATGCAAGCATCTTGCATGGGGAGAGAACGCCCGGAACGCACGGTCTGTTGGATTATGCTATAAGTGATGAGGCGGTAGACAGGGTGATTGAGGACGGGAGGTCGTACAATGAAACCCGAATTGGATCTACAGGAACTGCGGCGAGCCCTGGGCTCTCTCTCCACTCCATCCATGGATCAGGTCCCAGCATGGGGCCGCTCGGGTGCCAACCCCGACTTCATCGACAAGGTCCTGCGGGCCGCTCTCCGATCACGAAGCGAGGGCGAAGAGTACGATTTCAAGCGGGAGTTGGATCTGTCGACGTCCGCTCATCGATACAAGCTGATCAAGAGTGTGGCCTCCTTCACCAACTCCTTGAGAGGTGGTTTCCTCTTTATCGGTATCAACGATGATGCCGAGATCGTTGGTGTTCCGGATGCGCATCTCTCCTGGTTCGACAGGACTCGGTTCACGCAACTCCTGGCTTCCTATTTGACTCCCGTCCCCACTCTGGAGATTCACCGACGAAGTCTGGGAGGGGCGGAGGTCGTCATCATCCAAGTGGAGCCCTTCAGAGAGATCCCGTCCTTCATCTCTCGTCCCTTGGAAGTAGGGGGCAGGAGGTTGTCACCCGGAACGATTCTGGTCAGGAACGAGCGTGCGGAGTCGCGAGCCGCCACGGAGGAGTTCGAGATTCGCAAGCTGTGCCGCAGCATCGCCGAGAGGCAGGCAGAGCTCATGGCGGGCGCCATCCAAAGGGCGTTGCGTGGACAACTCGGCACGCTTGGTGGCGAGGGTGTTGCCGGGCATGGTGGTGCACTTGGACGAGCCAGGAGCATCGCAAGCCGATATTGGCCTGAGGAGAGCAAGGCATTCGTGGAAGTCTATTTCCACCCCTATTTCAAGATCGGCTTGTCTCACGATGATATGCGGTCCCTCTTCCCTGCCATCAGGATACCTTCTCGCAAAGAGCGTTTTCCCTATTGGCGATCCCAAGGATGGGAGGGACCTTCGTTACGGTCCGAAGGTTGGTTGGGGATCGATCCTGGGGCCGCTAGCAGTGGCCAGGATACGTTTTGGGTCCTTACGACCGATGGCGCGTTCCTTCAGCGACAGTCCTTGGTCTTGACGAAGGAGGGCGAGAAGCCGAGGGTGGGGATGCGCCGGGTCGCCAGGCAAGTGCTCCTCAACTACCGACTTCTTCGTCGTTTCTCGGCCCGACTGGGCTTCTCCTCCAAATACTCAGCCTATGTGGGGATTCGGATCGCAGGCATCAAGGATGCTGTATTGGCGAAGGAATGCCGGGAGGATCTGACCAGCCTTGCGACCTGTCTGGATGATCACGTAGAAGTCCACCGACCGGTGAGCATCGAGGCGCTCGAGGAGAACCCGATAGGGCTCGTCTCGTCTTTCCTCTCGGATCTGTCCTGGGACATGGAACGAACCGATCTGGTGGCGAAGGATTGGCTGCAACTGATCGAAGAGATCGATGACCACCTGGATCGCGAGTGCAGATTCCCCGCGGAGGAACAGATTGGACCCTGGTTCGAGGCAGGTCCACATGGCGATAAAAGCCTCCCAGAGTAAGGATAGAGATAAGTAAACGTTGGAGTTTCATTCCAATATCGTTTATTAATATTTGTCTAACCGAATTCCGAATCCTCTTATTGTGGAGATAGACATGGCGGCAACGAAATGGACCAAGAGTGCTTGGAGCTCGATTGTAAAAAAGTATCCGAAGCTCGAGGGAAAGTCCGAAGGTGTCGCTTTTTGTGCATGGGGGATCGAAAACGGCATCGACGTACTTCCTGGGATCCGAGCCTTGGCAAAGCAGACGGGAACCAAGTTGAAGTTCAGTGGCGCTTCGATCGGTGGCGCCAGGGTGGCCATGGTGAGAGCCAAGAAGAAGGCCAGCAGCACCAGGTCTCCAGCCGCCAAGAGGCGAGGGCGCCCTGCCAAGAAGCGGGGTCTGGGGACGGATGTAGGAGAGGTGATCGCCACCCTGCTGGAGGACCTGGGAGCAGAGATCGAGGATGCGAGCCGCGAATACGAGAGTGGCAAGGCACGCCTTTCGGCTGCCAAGGCCAACTTCAAGAAGTTGCGTCCCGTCTTCCAGCAGTACCACGCCGCACGAAGTCGGAAGCTCGCCAAGCTCTTGGACAGCACTCGTTGAGTTGAGGCAGGGGCGACCGGGACTTCAGGCCAGTGGACGCATCCTTGTCTGGCCTCGAGGGCGTTGGGGAGGGAGAAGGAGGTTCGCCAGGAGGAGTCCGATCACGAGCGTCACTGCTGTCGTGGTCATGGCAAACGCGGTATTGAGACCCAACAGGGTCTCTTGTTCCAAGAGATGATGCAGGCTTTCGAAGCCGAGGCTGCCTGGGACGATCAACAGGATCCCGGGAAGGTCCGTGACCTCGGAGGGTTGTCCCCACAAGCGGAAGCGCAGGTTGCCCAGCAGTCCTACCAGGAGGGCTCCTGTGCCGACGCCCAACCCGAATCCCGCTCTCGGGATGAAGAGTTCGTTGCCGAGTTTGGTACCGTAGATGGCCAGGAAGCCGGCGATGAGGATAGGCAGCCAGTCTCTCTTTCGCGCTTGGAACAAGACCATGAAGCTGGTCGCTGCAACAGGCAGGGCCAGCCAAGTGGCCCAGAATGGGAGAGCATCGATGACCTGGCGCGGGTGGATTTTCAGGACGGAACGGAGTTCGCCGCCCAGGATGACTCCCATGCCAATGAGCAGGAAGAGCACGGCTGCCCCATGAGCCTCGCCGTTCCCGAAACGAGATGCTGTCGGCTGAGTTCGCTCATCGCAATCGTGAGCGTGAGACCGGGAATCAGGACGATCAAGCCGGCCAGTGTCGGGACATGCGGTGCGAGCCCTGGGACCAGGTAGGCAAGGACGGTCGAGGTGGCAGAAGCAGAGAGGGCCGCGAGGAACTCGAAGAGACCCAACACGCGCCCTCTTCCAGCCAGGAAGATAGCCAGGAAACCGATCGTCAGCCCGACGAGGCCGGCTGCCAGGATCTCAGGGGAGCCGCCTCCGAGGAAGACGGATGCGGCAGCGGAGGTCAGCGAAAATGAGAGGACTACGACCGTCGCGCTCAAAGGAGCGTGGCTCTCAGCGATGCGGTCCAGTTCGGCGGAGCCTTGGTCGAGATCCATCCTGCCGAGAAGGACCTGATCGTGGACGGCCGCCGTCTCGCTGAGTTTCGCGAGGTGGATCTGCCCCGGCTGGACACGTTCGAGATAGGTCCTTTGCTCCACGCCGCTGCCAAATGCCGCTTGCACGCCCGTCGGTGTGGCCAGGATCTGACACTTGACGCCGAAGATCGTGGCCACTTCTTCGATGGAGCTCTCCAGGCGGGGGGTCGGCGTACCGTAGAGGCTCAGGGAGCGTGCGAGCTTCATGCAGAATCGGCCGACCCTGTCGACGGAATGGGCTGGGGGAGGGGTTTCCATCTGTTGTGGTTACTTCGTGGAAACGGGCATGAAGACAGCCTGGCTATTGAGCAGTCTCTTCCTCTGTTCTGGTGTCAGGTCGAGATCCCTTACCAGACGCCGCATGAAGGCCATCTGGCGCTTGGCATTGCGGCGGACATCCTGGACCCGGAATCGTTGATTGCTCTCGTGGAATCCCGCCTTGTGCTTCCAGATCGAGCTGGGGAACTCCCGCGCCCACTCCGACACGATCCCATCCAGCTTCTTCTGCTGTGCGGACTCGAGCCGCAGGCTCCGTGAAATCGATCCGGAGATGCGCTCCTGGAATTGTGCGGGTCCACTCGCCTTGACGCGCTTGGCGTACTGAGCCCATACGAGCCCTGTGCTGAAGAGATCGCCGCTGGTCAGCCCCTCGAGTGCATCGGGATACAGCTTCTGGATCTGCTCCTTGCTCAGGACGCTGCGGAGATCCTCGTAGAACCTGTCTTTGACATCCGTCTCTGCGAGGACAGCGGCGAGCTTCAGTTCGTCCTTGGCGGAGGACAGTCTCTGTACCTCGTCTTCGGTGGAATACCCCTTGCTCAGGGCCTTCAGCCGGGCGATCTGTCGCTCATCGAGGGGAATCCCGGCCGCCTTCAGGAAGGCATTGACCTGATTGCTGACCACAAGGGGATGCGTGAAGATGCCATTGGGTCCGGACCCCGGGATTCCGCCATCCTTGAGGGCGGGTAGCTGCTGCAGCAAGGCACCGTTGAGAGCTTGGATCTTGCCTGCCAGTTCGATGGAGGGCGAACCCGTCTCCTCCCATTCTCTCATCAACTGGTCGAGCAGTGGGAGCATGTCCTTCATGGTCGTGCCCATCGCTTCCCAGTCGACCTTCTCCAGCGCCTCTGCGTATTCCTGCGTACTGAAGACGGGTTTCGCGACGGTCATGGCCACGGGTTCATCTGATGAAGGCTTGGCTTCCGTCTTCGTGACTTCTGTGCGGACCCGCTGGTTCTGTAGCTCGAGGATCTTCTTGTTGAGGCGTTGGTTTTCCTCGAGGAGCTTGCGTTCCCGCTTCTCGTAGTTGGCCACGAGTGCAGCTTCCTTCTCCTGGAAGCCAACCTCGATCGTGCTACCGGCGGCGTTGACCGAGGTCTCGTTGAGGCCGAACCAGGTAGCGGTTCCGGTGATCACACCGAGAAGGAGCGAGCTTGCGATGGTCTTTCCGTTCATGGTCAGGGTCTCCATTGTCTTGAATTCCAATACTGACTGGGGACCCAGTTGGATCTGTCCCCAGTCTTCGAAAGTGATAAGAGAGCCAAGAGAATCGGTGGATACCCGATCTCCTGGTCGGATCAGCAGCACATGGAAGCCGGGTCCGAGGCGCATCGATCCGGAGTCTCCTGCTCGTGAGAACAAGGTGATCTCTCCATGCAGGATGCGGATGCGGAGTTCGGCGGCTTGCAGCTCTGGCTGGGGTCGAAGCAGGAAGAGGAGAGTGAGCGAGACGAGCAGGGCGGCCGCCATGCTTCCCAGGAAGTGAAGGCTTTGCCCTGAAGCCACGCGCTTGGGCTCAGGCCCGGCTTTCAAGGCTTGTCGCCTATCGTGTTGGCGAAGGATGGACGTCGCGAGGTCGGGTACGGTCTCCGCTCCCAGGAGCTCGGCAAGGCCCGTGTCGAGCATGCGATCCTCGGCCTGTGCCTGCAGGGTCTTGCGATCGTCGTGACTGCGGTCCTGGGGTCTCATGTTCCCACCTTTGCTTGGATGCAGTGTTTGAGGCGCGCGCGAGTCCTGCGGAGCAGGCTCTTGACGCCGTCGTCACTCAAACCCATGAGCTTGCCGATGCCCTCCCGAGATGCGTTCTCCCCGTATCGATGAGCGAGTGCCTCTCGTTCCCGGTCTTCGAGTCGTGCCATGCAGTGTTGGAGTGCGGCCAGGTAGAGCTCGCCTCCATCCTCGCCAGCCCGGCGGAGCCAGACTTCCTCGGCTGCGGCAAGGCCGACTTCACTCTCGAGCTCCAACACGGGGAGCCTCCTCGCTCTTCTCAGACTTGCGAGATAGAGATTGCGTGCCACGCCTCGCAGCCATCCACGCAGGCGGATATGGCCCAGGCTTCGGATCTCTTCCTGCTTGGAGTCGAGCCAGGCCAAGAAGGTCTCCTGGCAGAGATCCTCGGCTGCTTCGGGCTGCGCCCCGAGATAGCGGAGATATCTCCACACCTCGGCTTGATGGGCTCGAATGATCTCGAGGGGGTCAGGTTCTAGAAGGAGGGGGCTGGATTGCACAGTGCCTAGTGTCCGGTCCAGGGGCAAAGGGTGCAGTGTTTCTGTGGGAATCTACAGCGAGATCTGCAAGTCGTGCCCTCATAGAAGATTAGCCCGAACGATTCATGACCTCTTGCTCACAACGATCTCATGATTCATCCGGCTTAGGCCCTTCATGGGATCTTCATATCCTTCGTCGTGGCGGCTTCACGGAGTGCCCTAGCTTGAGTTGCAACAACTGACCTGCATCACGATCCATGGGAGACCCCAGACAATGAATCTGTTGACCTCGATCACCGCCCTTGGGCTCGTCCTGGCACCTGCCTTCGCTCAAGCCCCGATCCCCAAGACTTCCGACGTAAACAGAGCGAAGGCCCAGGCCGCCGCTGCGAAGACCAGGGTGGCTCGGCTTCTCGACAAGAAGCTGCCCGCCTACAAACCCAACTCCGGCATCAGCGGCAATCTCAACTCGGTGGGATCCGACACGCTCAACAATCTCATGACCCTCTGGGCAGAGGGATTCCAGAGAATGTATCCCGGTGTTCGGGTCCAGATCGAAGGCAAGGGCTCCTCAACAGCTCCGCCAGCCCTGATCGCCGGGACGGCCCAGTTCGGCCCGATGAGCCGCGCCATGAAGAGCAGGGAAGTGGACAAGTTCGAGAAGAAGTTCGGCTACGAACCGACTCGGATCCAGGTGGCCATCGATGCGTTGGCGGTCTACGTCCACAAGGACAATCCGATCGAGCATCTGAGCCTGCCCCAGGTGGACGCGATCTTCTCCAAGACCCGGAGAGGGGGCATCAAGCTTCCGCTCGCGACCTGGGATCAGGTGGGACTCTCCGGCGATAGGTTCACGGGACGTGGTATTCGTCTCTACGGTCGGAACTCGGCTTCGGGAACCTATGGCTACTTCAAGAAGATCGCCCTTTTCAAGGGCGACTACAGTGACAGCGTCAAGGAACAGCCTGGTTCGGCCTCGGTCGTCCGCTCGGTCGCCGAGGACCTCTATGCAATCGGCTATTCGGGCATTGGCTACAGAACCTCGGGCGTCAAGGCGATCCAGATCTCCAAAAAATCCGGAGGGCCCTTCTATGGCACGGATGCAGATACGGTCCTGGCCGGTAAGTATCCCCTGGCAAGATTCCTGAACATCTACATCAACAAGTCTCCCAGCAAGAACCTGGACCCTATGGTGCGTGAGTTCATCAAGTATGTCCTCAGCCGTGAGGGGCAGACCATCGTCATCAAGGATGGCTACCTGCCTCTTTCTGCCAAGATGGCCTCTCGCGCTTTGACTGGAATCCTCCATCAGTAGTGCTGCTGGGCGCAAGAACTTGATTGACCAGGATAAAGTCCATGCACGCTCGTCGTTGCCCGGTCGCCTGAGAAAGAACCGGGCGGCAGAGGCTCTCGTCTACATCGGGGGGCTGGGGACCATTGCGTGCATCCTGGGCATCCTGGTCTTTCTCCTGTTGGAAGCGCTTCCTCTCTTCGGGGCAGCCTCGGTGGAGGAGGAGGTCATCGATGTCACGGGGAAGCGCCCACCCCTCCTGGCCATGGCTACGGACAGCTTCCAGATCCGGATGCTGGGCTTGGATGTCGAGGGAGGGCTCTGGGGCTACTCCTTGCGGGATGGTGGCTCCCAAAGCTTGGGGCGACTCCAGGGGCTTGAGACCGAGGAGACGGTTCGCAAGGCCAAGGCCGTTGGTCACCACATCCTGGTGGAGACCGACGAGGAGCGCCTGGCAGTCCTGCCCTTTGCCTTCGAGAAGAGCTACGTGGGCACCCAGCGGCGGATCTCCATCGAACTGGACACAGTGGAGTGGTGGGGCACAGGTCCCGGAGCGCCGCCGATCTCTGCCGCGGATCTTGCCGTTTCCGAAGAAGGAGGACTGACCATCGCCTGGCAGAGAGGTTCGGGCGTAGTCCACATCTCGCGGGTCCTCGTTGTCGAGAATGCCTTCACCCTCGAAAAAGAAACCCAGAAGAGCGAGTACGGGATCGAGGTGGGTCTGACACTCTCCTTCCTGCATGTGGAGAGTGGCGAGCCAGGCAATCTCGTGGCTGTGGATGGGCAGGGGCGCATCCATTGGTGGGCCCTTGAGGAAGAGGGGGCCACCAAGAAGCAGATGCTCGAAACGGGGCTCGGACCTCTTTCCTGCGTGGGGCCTCTGCAAGCGGACCGGTCTCTCATCCTCGCCAACGATCGGGGAGAGATGCGTCAGTTCTTTCGCGTTCCCGATGAGCACGGAGAGAAGGCGTTCAGGGGGATCCGTGACTTCCCGCCCATGGGGTCCGCCATCACCGCAATCGCCAGATCGACGCGGAACAAGGCCTTCCTGGTCAGTAGTGAGGAAGGGAAGCTGGGCCTCTACTATGCCACCTCGGGCAAGCGGGACTGGATGGGGGATCCCGATGTCGGAGAGATCCGCTCCATTGCGCTTTCGCCCAAGGGAGATGGCATCCTGGTTTCTGGGAGCGAAGGCGTGGCTCGGCTCGCGGTAGACAATCCACATCCTGAGACAAGCATGGGGTCACTGCTGGGAAAGGTCTGGTACGAGGACTACCCGGAACCCACGTACACGTGGCAGTCTACCGGAGGCACGGACGACTTCGAACCGAAGCTCTCGCTGGTGCCTCTGGTGTTCGGCACGATCAAGGGCACCTTCTTCTCGATGTTGCTGGCCATTCCGCTGGCCTTGCTGGCAGCCCTCTACGCTTCGCTGTTCCTGCATCCTACGGTCAGGAAGTGGGTCAAACCTGCCATCGAGATCATGGCAGCCATTCCCAGCGTCATCCTGGGATTCCTCTGTGCGATCTACCTGGCGCCGTTCCTGGAGAGCAGCTTTGGTCGATTCCTGCTCTTGCCGCTGCTGGTTCCCCTGTTCCTCGTCATGGGGAGCCTCCTGCTCTCGCGCATGCCGACCGCCGCCATGGCTCACCTGCCCAAGGGCACGGAACTGCTGATCCTGGGGACCTCCCTCCTTGTGGGTGGGCTCTTGAGCTTTCTGCTGGGGGCTCCGATCGAGAGCTGGATCTTCGGGGGAGATGCTCCGGCGTGGATCGTCCAGAACCTGGGGGTCCCCTATGAGCAGCGCAATGCCATCGTCATCGCCATGGGGATGTCCTTTGCGGTCATCCCCATCATCTTCTCGATCTCGGAGGATGCGATCAGCAATGTGCCGCGCAACCTTATCTCCGGATCCCTGGCGCTCGGAGCCAATCGGTGGGAAACCGCCGTGAGAGTGATTCTCCCGACCGCGAGTCCAGGCATCTTCTCGGCCGTCATGATCGGCTTGGGGCGTGCGGTGGGGGAGACCATGATCGTTCTCATGGCAGCTGGCAACACCGCCATCATGGATTGGAATCCGTTCAATGGGTTCAGGACCCTCTCGGCCAACATCGCAGTCGAGATCCCCGAAGCACCGCATGAGGGAACGCTCTATCGGACCCTGTTCCTCGCTGCGATCCTCCTCTTCATCATGACTTTCTTCCTGAACAGCGTCGCTGAAGTGGTTCGGCAGAGGCTCCGGAGTCGCTATGCCAACCTCTGATCACGGAATGCACAGCGAGGGCCAGCGCGCTCGCAAGAAGATGCGCCACCTCCTCTACTCCCGTCTCTGTGGCGGTGCCTTGGCGGTTCGTGTTCTGATGATCGTGGGACTCATCCTCTTGCTCGCAAGCAAAGGTTTGAGCTACTTCTGGCCCAAGGACATCCAAGAGGTCTCCCTCAAGGATGGCAGCAAGGTCTGGGGCGAATACCAGGGGCGCAAAGTCTTCCTCGGCGCTCAGCGAGACGCAGAGGCTCGATATCAGATCCAGTACAAGGTGGCCAACCGGGACCTCTACGATCTCGATTTTCGTTGGGTGGACGAGGACGAGATTACCCAGACTTCGACCCCGTCTGGACTCCTGAGGCTCGAGCGTCGGGAGTATGGAGTCTTCATTGGGAGACTGCGCGAGCTGATTCTCGGCGGCGAAGTGCATCGTGGTGCAGTGGCCGATCTCATGCCCCTCCTCGTCCGGAAGATGGCCGAGAGACCCGCCAACGAGACTCATCAGTGGGAGCAAGAAGCCCGGCGTGACCAGGTCGTCCTGGTGACGGCGGAAGGACAGTCCAGCACGATCTCCCTCTTCGACGTGCTCCATGTGGAAGCTCCCAACGAGATGTCCGTATTCGCCAAGGCGGGAACGCTGATCGCCAACCTCTGGGCTTTCGTCTGGGAGGATCCTCGCGAGTCGAACACCGAGGGCGGCATCTTTCCCGCCATCTTCGGCACGATTCTCATGGTCTTCCTGATGACCTTCTTCGTGACGCCATTCGGTGTTCTGGCAGCAATCTACCTCCGGGAGTACGCGAAGGAGGGACCTTTGGTACGCGCGGTACGCGTGGCCATCTTCAATCTCGCGGGCGTGCCCTCCATCGTCTTCGGCGTGTTCGGTCTTGGCTTCTTCGTCTATTTCGTCGGCGGCACGATCGACCAGCTCTTGTATCCCGAGGCTCTGCCCACACCCACCTATGGGACAGGTGGCATTCTCTGGGCATCCCTGACCCTGGCTCTGCTGACGGTCCCCGTCGTTATCGTGGCCACAGAGGAGGCTCTGTCTGCCGTCCCCAAGGAAGTGCGCCAAGGATCCTATGCACTCGGGGCGACCCGCTTCGAGACGCTCTGGCGCATCGTCGTCCCGGCTTCCCTGCCGGGCATCATGACAGGGGTCATCCTGGCGATTGCACGTGCGGCCGGTGAGGTCGCGCCCCTCATGATCGTGGGAATGGTCAAGCTCGCGCCCGTTCCCATGGACGGTGAGTTCCCCTTCCTCCACCTGGATCGCAAGTTCATGCATCTGGGCTTCCACATCTACGATCTGGGGTTCCAGAGCCCCAATGTGGAGGCCACGAAACCTCTCGTCTACGCAACCGCCTTCCTCCTCGTGGGGATCGTCATGGTCATGAACCTGGTTGCCATCTACTACCGCAACCGCCTCCGTGAAAGATATGCCAGCAGTAGCGTCTAGAACCATGAGTGATCCTGCCGTCGTGATCGATCCCGCCGAGAGCCCTGTGGCTCACGGATCAGGCCTTGCCGATGCAAGGTCCTACCTCGACATCCAGGGTGTGAATCTCTGGTATGGAAACAAGCAGGCGCTCTTCGATATCGATCTCCCGATTCCCGAGAAGGAGATCACCTCCTTCATCGGGCCCTCTGGTTGCGGAAAGTCGACCTTGCTCCGCTGCATCAACCGACTCAATGACCTCATCGACGGGTGCCGATTCGAGGGGAGGATTCTCTGGGAAGGTCAGGACATCAACGGTTCCGGGATCGAGCTGCACGGATTGAGGACGCGGATCGGGATGGTATTCCAGAAATCCAATCCCTTTCCCAAGTCCATCTTCGAGAACGTCGCATACGGGCCACGGATCCATGGAATCAGGAACAAGTCCAAGCTCCAGGAACTGGTGGAGAAGAGTCTCCGGGGGGCAGCGCTCTGGGAGGAGGCCAAGGATCGGCTTCACGAGAGTGCGTTGGGCCTGTCGGGGGGGCAGATGCAGCGTCTCTGCATCGCGAGAGCCTTGGCCGTGGAGCCCGACATCATCCTGTTCGATGAGCCCTGTTCCGCACTCGACCCGATTGCTACCGGGAAGATCGAGGACCTCATGGAGGAACTCAAGAAGGACTATACGCAGGTCATCGTTACGCACTCCATGCAGCAGGCCTCTCGAGTGTCGGACCATACCGCATTTTTCTACCTGGGAGAGCTGGTCGAATTCGGTGAGACCCAGCAGGTCTTTACTCGACCGCTCCAGAAGCAGACGGAGGACTATATCAGCGGTCGATTCGGGTAGACACCGGGAGGAGATCGGAGAGAGGGCCGCGTGCTCATGCTTTCCCTCTCACCGGCGCGAACTTGCGCGTAGGATGAGGGCATGAGAGCGTTCCAATCCAGCCTTCCCCTTCTGGGCTTCTGTCTACTGTTCCCCTGGTTTCCTGAATCTCTTCTGGGGCAGTCCGCCCCCGAGCCACAGGGGGAGTATGAGGCCGATCTCGAGAAGGCAGCCTACGAGCTCAGCCGCGGCAAGCGCGAACGGGCCCGGTCGGTCTACGAGGAAATCCTCGAGATGGTGGAGGAGGGCGAGGACGATGAGGTCCCGTCGATCTCCGAGCAGGCGGGAGCCTGGGCAGGCCTGGGGAGGATCCAATTCCAGACAGGCGAGTACTCCCAAGCCCTGGAGAGCCTTGCGAAGGCAAAGAAACTTAGAACCACCTCGCGTCAGCGTGTCCTGTTGGCTCGGGTCCTGGCACGCATCGGCCGCTATGAGGACGCTCTGGCGGCGATTGTGGATCTGGGGATCGGGGCGAAGGCGGGCCCTTCACCGACCGAGAACGAGGAAGCCCAACGGCTCGAAGCCCAGTGGTTGAAGGCATCGTGGAAGCAGTATCTGGGCAGGGCAGGAGAGGCACGTCGGCTCTGGACCCTCATCGAGGACCTGGGCAAGAGCAAGACCTTGAGGCTTCCGGCATCCAAGCTCTGGTTCGCCAAATCGCTCTTGTCGCTAGGGGGTCGCGACCGTCTCTATCAGGGCTCACAGCTTCTCATCGAGGTCAGCAAGAAGGATCCCTATCTCTCCGAGGCCTATGTGGCTCTGGGAGATCTCTACTTCGAGGTCTATCACGAGGCTGCTGGATACAAGAGTGGAGAGAGCGAATACCAGCGGGCCTTGCAGAACTGCGGCGAGGTGCAGGGAGCCCTGTTGGGACTCTATCGCAGTCGCAAGGACAACTTCCTTCTGGACTACAACAAGACGCGCTCCTACCTGCAGCGGGCCTTGGAGCTCAACCCGAGGTCGGTCAGGGCCTTGCGGCTGAAGGCTGCGACCCGCATCGACAATCGCAACTTCGAGGGCAGTTACGATCTGTTGAAGCGCGCGCTCGCCATCAACCCGCGCGACAAGCAGAGTCTCGCCGAGATGGCCTCGGCCTGCCATCTCACCTACCGCTCCAAAGCGGAGCAGGAATACCGTCAGAGGGCGCTCAAGGTCGATCCGACCTACACGCATGTAGACACCATTCTCGGAGCCCATCAGATCGCACTCTATCGCTTCGAAGATGCCTTGATCCCCCTGCAAAGGGCCAACAGCGCCAGGCCCGGAGACTACGACACCCTCCTGGCGCTGGGGCGCGCGCTTCTGCAAACGGGGCGAGGCAAGGCTGCCGAGAAGGTCCTGCTCCAGACGCGGCAGATCCGACCCGGTTGGGTCAATCCCTGGCGCGAGAACCAGCTCTTCCTGCAGAAGCGCATCAACGAGAAATACCACATCCGCGAGGAGGGCAACTTCTCCTATGTCTTGCACCCGGAGGAAGAGGGGGTCCTGGGCCCATACCTCAAGCGGATCTACGAGTCGAGCTACAAGGAGCTGGGAGCAAAGTACGGTGTCTACCCCGACTGCAAGGTCAGGGTGGAGTGCTTCGAGCGGTTCGGTGACTTCTCGGTTCGCACGATCGGCTACAAGGGATTTGGCGCTTTGGGGGCCTGCTTTGGTTGTCTGATCACCTCGGTCTCTCCAGGGGCACCCGAACTACGTTCGCAGTTCTCCTGGCGCGTGACCGCGAGACATGAGTTCTCGCATGTCCTTCATCTCAAGCTCTCCAAGGCTCGCGTGCCTCGCTGGCTGACCGAGGGCATGGCGGTCTACGAGGAGATCGCCATGGATCCGGCCAATGACCGGCGTATGGAGCGCGAACTCCATGCCGCCCTCCAGAACAACAGTATCTTTCCACTGACCGAGCTCAACTCGGCCTTCCGCAGCAACAAGATCCTCTTCGGTTACTACCAAGGGGGGCTCATCGTCCGCTACCTGGCCCAGGAGTATGACTTCGGAAAACTCGTGGAGCTCGTCAAGGCCTATGCCGATGACAAGTCGACGGCCCAGATCTTCAGTCAGGTCCTGGGGCTCGAGGCCAAGACCTTCGACGCTCGTTTCCGACGCTACGTCGAGGGCATGGTCGGCAAGCTCAAGCTGGTCCCCCTGGTCGAGGAGGCGACGATGTCCCGGCTCCTGCTGCATGTCGCCAAGAACCCGGACGATCGCGACGCACGGCTCATGTTGGCTTCTGGCTACGTTCAGCGGCGGAACTTCGTGGATGCAGGCACACAGCTCGGGGCCCTCAGGAAGCTGGATCCCGACAATGGCGACGCCCTGCTGATCCGTGCCAAGATGGCCATGCTCCGCAAGGACATCAAGCAGGTGCGCGCCTTGCTCAAATCGGGTTTCGAGGCTGGTGGAGATGACTTCGATTCTCGCATGCTGCACGCGAGCCTGCTCTTGAAGGCCAATCGCCCGCAAGCGGCCCTGGCTGAGTTGAAGGCGGCCGTCGCCTGCTGGCCCACCTGCCCGACACCGGGTCAGGGTTCGCCCTTTCTGGGGCAGGCTCGCATTCTCGCGGGGATGGGCAAAAAGGCGGAAGCGGCGGAGCTCATGAATCGCTACATCGCGCTCCATGGGCAGGACTACTCCGTGAGGCGGCAGCTGGCGGTCTACTACCGAGAGAACGGCAAGCCCCAAAAGGAGTTGGCCCACCTGGAGGCTGCCCGGGATGTGGACCCCTTCGACCGCGAGCTCCACAGCCGTCTGGCCAAGATCTACAAGGAGGACGGCCGTTTGGCCGAGGCAGCCTTCGCCTTGCGGATGGCCCTGGCCACCCAGGTGGATAGGGACCGGGCCAGCATGGATCCGACGAAGAAGGGCCCCAACAAGAAGGGGCCCGAGGCCGAGGTCCAGTTCGAGGCGGGTCTGAGACTCCAGCTGGCCGAGATCATGCTCTCCCTTGGGCACAAGGTCGAGGCCTCGGACGAGGCCCGGCGGATCCTGAAACTCGGCAAGGCAGTGCCGCCGGAGGTCCAGGAGCGGGCCCGTGAGATCCTCGACTCCTAGCGACGCCTAGACCTCCACAGGCCTCCGCTCTACGATGGGGCGGGAGGAGGTAGTCCTTGACCCAAGTGGGCACCTGGCCTAGTCTTCCCCGCCCGATTGGCGCTACCCGGTGGTGTAATTGGTAGCACTGGAGATTCTGGTTCTCTTAGTCCAGGTTCGAGTCCTGTCCGGGTAACCATGATCGGGGTCTCCTCCCGCACGTCCCAGACGAGCGCGAGGGGACCCCGGTTTTCATATGCGCCAACTCGATCGAGCTCCTGCTACCCGGTGGTGTAATGGTAACACTGCTGGTTTTGGTCCAGCCATTTCAGGTTCGAGTCCTGGCCGGGTAACCACACAGAGAGGACCAGACTTTGCGTTTGGTCCTCTCTTTGCTTGTTTCCCCGAGCGGCCTGCTGTCCACAAGTTGCGAGCGCAGGTGTGGTGGGTCAGCGCCCCGGACGTCCCTGGATGTCCTGCATCTTCTGGTTCCGACGCTGTGTGTCGCGGTTGATGATGCGGATCTGCTGGCGCAGATGGTTGCGGGCCTGGATCGGGACCGTGATGGGGGACATGACGGAGCCCGAAAGCGAAGAGGAGCTCGTCTTTGCCCTTTCTGCCACAGGTGTCGTGCCGCCATCCTTCTTGGGATCCGTGCACGAGGCCATGACGATGAGCATGAGAAATGCGATGTAGGGCAACTTGGTTTTCATCCCTCCTCTATCGGCACGATCGATGCGCACCGGGTGGTGTGGTCGGCTCCGAACCATGCCAAGGGCGGGTAGGGGTGATCAGAGGTCCACGTAGGCAACGGGTGCAGAATCGAAATCCAGATGCCTGGCGAAGTCGACCAGATAGAGGAACTTGTCCGACTTGGGTTTGGGACTGCGCTTGCGACCCTTGTATCGGATCTTGAGCCGGGCGTCCTTGTCTCCTTGCCAAAGCCAGCGTGGGAGGAGGAGGCGGACCTTCCTGGCGCGCTTGGCTTTCACCCGGATCGTCAAGGGTGCTCGAGAGAGGATCTTGGCTTCGACCAAGGCTGTCCTGTCCTTGGCGTAGCGATGCGCGAAGCGCTTCCGTTCTTCTTCATTGAGTCGCTTCCACTCGTTGGCCCGCACCTTGAGTCGCAACTCGTCCTGGACCTCTCTCGCAAAGCCTCGGATCTGGACCCAAGAGCGTCTGGCCTCGGCGAGCCTGGAGGCCGCCAGAAGCAGGGAGTCCGGATGCGCATTCCGTCTCGTCTTGGCAAAGAAGTCCTCAAGACCGGCGTTACCGAGATCGAAGGAGTGCCCGATGTCGGGAAATGTATGGAAGTGGACTTGTTTGTGCCCCATCTCCTTGAGTTCACGGAAGGCCAGCCGCAGGTTCCAGATCAGGCCAGGATCGTCCTTGAGTCCCTGGAAGTCATGGATGGGGACGCCGACGAGATTGGGAAGGAGTCGCAGGTTGTTCTGTCCGCGCTGCAATGCCAGTCTCGGCCCACCGATGCAGGGCAAGATGCCGGCCCAGAGTCCCGGATGGCGTAGCCCTAGATCCCAGCTGATGTGCCCACCACGACTCGTCCCCGCGACGAAGACCCGATCCGGGTCGATCGGCAGGTGCAGTCGTGCCCAACGCAGGAGGGAAAGCTGCGTCTGGCGCTCCTGTTCAGAAAATCGATACCCTTGGTTCGCCTGTTGTTCACTCGCGGCGAGGATCACCATAGGGGCTCCTTCGGCGAAGTGTATCCATGTGGCCAACTCATGCTGGCCCTGGCCACCCGTTCCATGGGAAGCGAGCAGGAGAGCGAAGCCCCTCTCGGGTCTCTTGGCACCGGGAATGTAGCCATGCACTTCTGTATCCAGCATGCCATCGGAGCCCGTGTAGAGAGGGATCTTCCGCCGAATCCGCTTTCCACGTTCCAAAGCAGGGGACAGCGGCAGGGGAGGCCAAGGGAGTGCATGCAAGGCCTTCTCCCACTTCACGAGGGGGGCCTTCTTCTCCTTCAGTAGTCTACGAATCGCCTTGTCCCGGTCTTTGGGGTTCTGGATCGGGAGGACGTCCAGGAAGGCCTTCGCAAGCGCTTCCTTCGTGGGTGGAGGAGGTTTGATGCGCTTCTTCTGGGCGTTCCCGCCGGGTGGAAGGGCAATCAAGGCAAGCAGTGCTGCTGCGAGTGTTCGATGGCGCGAGGAGTACATCCGCCCATCATACCCAAGGAGGCCGAATCAGCGCGCGAGACCGCTCTCGAGTTCTTCAGTCCGGAGGATCCGCGCGATCCGGACATCCTCCAGCCCTTCGGAAAGGTCGAGGCGTATTTCCTCATCTCCCTCCTCGATACTCAGGACGGGGCGCAGGAGAACGCCGCTCTGATCCTCGACCTGCGCGCGTCTTCCATCGCTGAGCTCGACCCAGGTGCCCGAGGGGTAGATGCCCGCCGAGAGAATGAACTGCTTCAGCAGGACGGGATCGAAGTGCCCCTTCATCGAGAACATGATGCGGTAGGCGCGGTTGGGCGACATGGAATCCTTGTAGGGTCGCACGGCCGTCAGGGCCTCGAATACATCCGCAATCTTGATGAGCCTCGTGGCTGTGGTGATCGGGATCCCCTTTACCAACCGGGGATAGCCTCCGCCGTCCAGCGTACGGTGGTGTCCCATGGCTGTTGCGACAGCCATGGGCTCCGGGTCCTCCAGCTCGAGGAGGACCTGGGCTCCATACCAGGTGTGTTTCTCCATCTCACGGCGCTCCTCGTCACTCAGCCGCGTCTGGGAATGAAGGATCTCGAAGGGAACATGGACCTTGCCGACGTCGTGGAGGAGGGCCGCGAGACCGATTGCATTGAGGACGTCTTCGTCATCGGTCAGATATCGCGCATAGTTCAGTGCGAGAAAACAGACACGGATGGAGTGCCCGAAGGTGAAGGCGTCGTAGCTCTCGTAGAGGGCCATCTGCATCAGGCTCTTGTTGTCCTGATGCAGCTGCTTCAGGATGCTCGAGATCTGGTTCTTCGCGGGGTCGATGTTGATCTGGTGCCCACGACAAACGTCCACGGATAGGCTCTGAAGTTCCTCGATGACGTCCTGATAGAGGCGAATGGGGATTTGACTCGGGAGAGCATCTCCCATGACCCTGTCCTTTTCTTCCAGACCTGTTGTCTCGTCGAAGATACCCTGCTCCAGGAAGTGGATCGTCGTGCAGCCCTTGAGGCGCAGTTCGGCTTCGGTCTCGACCGGTGTCCACTTGCGC
>JAJRTL010000130.1 GCA_024278315.1 Planctomycetota bacterium
CCTCTTCGGCGGCGCGACCGGGATCAATTCCGGGTTTACCAACGACACCTGGGAATTCAACGGTAAGGCCTGGGTCCAGATCAAGACAGTGGCCGCACCATCCGCACGCAGCGATGCAGCCATGGCGCACGACTCTGTCCGCAAGAAGATCGTGCTCCTTGGTGGCCGTGACACTACAGGCACATTGAACGATCATTGGGAATACGATGGAAAGAACTGGACCCAGATCAAGCCCAAGACCCTCCCAACGAGCCGACGTGATCACACGCTCGTCTATGACTCGGGACGAAAGGTCATGATTGCCCTCGGTGGTTTCCACTCAGGTCTCCAGGTCCGGAACGACCTGTGGGAATATGATGGGACGACCTGGAAGCTCGCCAAGCCCCCAGCAAACCTGGGGGCAAGAGTCGGGCATGCAGCCGACTACGACTCCTATCGCAGGGTCATGGTCGTCTCGAGCGGATGGACCGGCACCTCCCAACCTGCGGACACGTTCGAGTGGAATGGCGTCAAGTGGTCGCAGCGAAACCCCAAGACGGCTCCTCCCGGCCGCTCGGGTCACACGATGGTCTACGACTTCATCCGACGTCGCATGATCCAGTACGGCGGATGGTCCACCAAGTTCACGACCGAGACCTGGTCCTACGACTCCAGCGAACTCGCGACCTATTCGACCTTCGGATCCGGTTGCAAGAGCAGTGCTGGCATTCCAACACTCGATCTCGTCGCCGGTGCCCTGCCCTGGACCGGACACTCGATGAAGGTCGAAGTCAGCAATACCCCCAAGAGTAGCCCTGTGGTCATGTTGCTCGGTAGCTCGGACAAGAAGTGGGGGACACTGACCCTGCCATTGGCCCTCAAGGGTCTGGGGATGCCCGGTTGCAATCTCCTCGCTAGTGCCGAGTTCTTCGGCCTGGCTCCCGCGGTCAAGGGCACCCCCACATGGTCGCTGCCGATCCCAGGGGATCCCAAGCTCTTTGGGGTCACCTTCTTCCACCAGGCACTGGTCTTCCAGAAGAGTGTCAACTCCTTTGGGGCCGTGCTCTCCGACGCAGGCAAGGCCAAGATCGGCGTCAAATGACCCGGTAGCCCCTCCTGCTCGGGCTATGCTGAGCCGATGCACTTCTCCATCGGCTCGCTGCTTCTCACCTCGCTCTGCACGCTTTCGCCGGCTCTCTGCGCCCAGGACTTCGGCAGGGACTGGTGGGTTCTGGACTCGCAAGGGCGCGGGGGGCGCTCGCCTGTGCACACCGACGCGGTCGAGGCCCTGCTGGTGCGAGGTCAGTGGAAGCGACCAGAGAAGGGGAGCACCCTCCTCCTCGCCGACGGCAAGAAGCTTGAATGGGAGTCGACGACATCGAAGAAGGGGCGCGTGGCCGCACGCCGCGGCGGCTATGCCTGGACGCAGGTCGAATCCGATCGTGATCAGACCATGCTCCTGGCGGGGAAAGGCCACAGCCTGGTCTACATCAACGGCGTCCCACGGGTTGGCAACCCCTACCGCACGGCTTGGTACCGTATTCCGGTTCGGCTGCGCAAGGGGAGCAACGAGTGCTTGTTTCGCACCGGCCGTGGAGCCATCCAACCCAAGCTCCTTCCGCTCGAGAAGCCACTGTTCTTCTCAGGCCTGGACCACACGCTTCCTGACCTGATCCTCGGTGAACGCATCGAGACAGGGCTCGGTGTCGTCCTGATCCATGGGGGATCCAGGATGTTGCGCGAGGCCTGGATCGAGTGGGATTGCCCGGAACTCGGTGAAGAGGCTCGAGCCAAGACCGCAAAGACCCAGCTGCCTACCTTGCTCCCCTGCTCCGTCTACAAGAGCTGGATCCCCCTCGAAGGATCGGCACCCAAGGTCTTCGGCGACTACAAGGTTCGCCTGACCCTATGGACACGGGACACGCAAGGCACGGCCCAAGCCGTAGACACCACGGAGATCAAGCTCTCGGTGAAGTCCTCGAACAAGCCTCACAAGCGCGTCTACAGGAGTGCCGTGGATGGCAGCGCGCAGTACTACGTCGTCAATCCCCCGTTCGACGACGGCAAGATCTCAAGAACCGACAGGAGACATGCGGGCAAGCAGGCTCTCATCCTCTCGCTCCATGGTGCCGGCGTCGAAGCCACCAACCAGGCGGCAGCCTACGCTCCCAAGACCGATGCCTACCTCGCCGCTCCGACCAACCGTCGTCCCTACGGCTTCGACTGGGAGGACTGGGGACGTCAGGATGCCATGGACGTACTGGATCAGATCGAGCGCCTCTACCCCATCGACAACAGCCGTGTCTACCTGACCGGGCACAGCATGGGCGGGCACGGAACCTGGCAGATCGGCGCCACATACCCGGATCGCTTTGCAGCCATCGGACCCTCGGCCGGTTGGATCAGCTTCTGGTCCTACAGCTCGGCGCGCCGCTACCCCGACGCAGATCCAATCGAGAAGATGCTCCTGCGCGCCGCCTCCCCCAGCGATACGCTAGGGCTCAAGTACAACTACAGGCAGCTTGGGATCTACATCCTGCACGGCGATGCGGACAAGAACGTCCCCATCCGCGAAGCCCGCCAGATGATGAAGGAGCTCTCGGCCTTCCATCAGGACTATCGCATCCATGAGGAGAAGGGAGCCGGACACTGGTGGAACCGCAAGGGCACACCGGGCGCGGACTGTGTGGATTGGGCGGCCATGTTCGACTTCTTCGCGCGAAGGCGGATCCCCCGAGCAAGAGAAGTGCTGGAGATCGACTTCACGACCATGAATCCGGCCATCTCTTCCTCCTGCAGCTATGCATCCATCCTGGAACAACAGCACAAGCTCGAGAAGAGCCGTCTCCGCATGCACTTCGACTCGACGAGCAGCACCCTCGTCGGGACGACCGAGAACATCAGTATCCTGCGCCTTGACGCCGAACTCTTCCCCAAGCAGATGGAGTCGCTTCCCTTGGTCATGGATGGCCAGCCCATGGGAACCTTGAAGGACTCCTGGGGTCCGCAGGCGACCTGGCTCAGCCGGGATTCCCAAGGCAAGTGGCACTGGGGCGGAGAGGCCTTGGATTTCCGGAAAGAAGTCGAGGACATGTGGAAGGACGAGAAGAAGGCCCCCGGCGATGGCAGGCAACTTGCTCCTCGCATTTGGGACGACTACGGAGATGGCCTCGATGCGGATTTCCACATCGAGCAGGGGGTCTTCCAGGCCTCCTTCCAGCAGGCCTTCGATCGAGACTTCGTCCTGGTCGTCGGGACCCAGGGGAACGATGCGGAGAACCGATGGGCACGCAACAAGGCTCGCTACGATGCCGAGACCTTCTGGTATCGAGGCAATGGATCGGTCGAGGTCATCGAGGACTCCGACTACAAGAGCGAGAGCTTCCCAGGAAGGAATGTCATCCTCTATGGTCACCGGGAGAGCAATGCCGCTTGGAAGGTCCTGCTTGGCAAGAGCCCGGTGCAAGTCGGACGAGGCCGCATCAGGATCGGTGACCCCAAAGCCGGGGGAAGGGTCCTCCAAGGCACGGATCTGGCCTGCCTCTTCGTCCAGCCCCTACCTGGCTCGCAAGGCGGACTGGTGGCTGCCGTCTCGGGCACGGGCCTCGCTGGGATGCGGCTCACGCAGCGCCTTCCCTGGTTCGTCTCAGGCGTGCACTACCCCGATCTGGCCATCATCGGCGTAGACATGCTGGAGAAGGGCTCCAAGGGGGTCCGTGCCGCTGGCTTCTTCGGGCGCTGGGGTGGCATGAAGGGATCGGAGATCGTCTGGCGGGATTGATCGAGGGCCCTTGTTGGGTCGGCGCTCGGCCGAGCGACAAGCGCTGTGCTCTTTCTCCCCTTCGCATGGGCGAAATGGTCAAGGTGCCGGAGGGCGCAACTCGATAGGATTCCCTGGGATCTCTCACGGTGACCGCCATGGGATCTCCCTCAGCGTTTCCTTCCCGAGCCTCCTCTCCGGACCGTACCTCGCATGCCCAGCGCGCCCCTCTTTCGCAAGCTCATGTGTGCCAATCGCGGCGAGATCGCGATTCGCGTCTTTCGGGCAGCCACCGAACTCGGGATCCCGACGGTGGCCATCTTCAGTCACGAAGACAGGGTCCACCTGCATCGCTACAAGGCTGACCAGGCCTTCCTCGTCGGCAAGGGCAAGAACCCTGTCGCCGCCTATCTGGATATCGAGGAGATCCTGCACGTTGCCAAGGAAAACGGCGTGGATGCCATCCATCCCGGCTATGGGTTCCTGAGCGAGCGGGCTGACTTCGCCACGCGTTGCGCCGAGGAGGGAATCGTCTTCGTCGGACCGAGCCCGCAAGTCCTGACGGCTCTCGGAGACAAGGTTTCGGCGCGGCGACTGGCCGTGGAATGCGGGGTCGCCACGGTACCCGGGACCAAAGAGCCCATCTCCCAGGCCAAGGATGCACTGAGCTTCGTGGCCGAGAATGGCATGCCCATCCTCATCAAGGCTGCCATGGGCGGCGGCGGCCGCGGCATGCGTGTCGTACAAGAGGAATCCGAGCTGGAAGAGGCCTTCAAGAGCGCGACGGCCGAAGCCCTGGCAGCCTTCGGTGACGGAACGGTCTTCGTCGAACGCTACCTCCACTATCCCCGTCACATCGAAGTCCAACTCCTGGGTGACAGCCAAGGTGAGCTCATGCATCTCTTCGAGCGCGACTGCTCGGTGCAGAGACGACACCAGAAGCTGCTCGAGATGGCACCCGCTGTCAACCTCGACACGAAGGTCCGGGATGCCATCCTCGAGGACGCGCTCCAGCTGGGTCGCCACGTGCAGTACGGCAACGCAGGGACAGCCGAGTTCCTCGTCGACAAGGAAGGCCGACACTACTTCATCGAGGTCAACCCACGCATCCAGGTCGAGCACACCGTGACCGAGGAGTGCACGGGAGTGGACCTGGTCCAATCCCAGATCCGGATCGCTGCCGGGCAGAGCCTGGCCGATCTCTGACTCTCACAAGACAAGGTGCGCCCACGCGGGTACGCCATCCAGTGTCGGGTCACGACAGAGAAGCCTGCTGAGAACTTCATGCCCGACACCGGCAAGATCGAGGTCTACCGCGCCGGCAGCGGCATGGGCATCCGACTCGATGGAGGCTCGGGCTATCCGGGTGCACAGATCTCGCCACACTACGATCCACTGTTGGTCAAGGTAACGGGTTCGGGACGCAGCTTCGCGGGAACCGTGCGCAAACTGACACGCGCCCTCTCGGAGTTCCGAGTGCGTGGCGTCGAGACGAACATCCCCTTCCTTCTGCAGGTCCTCAACCATCCACGTTTCCAGGCAGGAGAGGCAGACACCGGTTTCGTGGACACGACACCCGAGCTCTTCCAGTTTCCAAGGCGGTTGAA
>JAJRTL010000131.1 GCA_024278315.1 Planctomycetota bacterium
CTGGGTGCCGAGTGGAAGGCCTGGAAGGGCCTTCCCTTCGTGTTCGCGCTCTGGCTCATCCGGACCTCCGGGAAACGCAGCGAGGAGATCGCCGAGGAACTCGCGGCGGCCTGGGCCAGGGGAAGAGCGGCCGGAGTCGAGGATGGGACGGGAGGTCGGATCCAGTACGACCTCGAATCGAGACACCACGAGGGGCTTCAGGCCTTTCATCAGGAAGCCGCAGAACTCGGGCTTTGCGAGTCCGGGCTTGAACCCGGGTGGATCCCGGATAGGAAACAGGTTTCGAGCTGAGCACATGGCAGCCAAGGGAAAAGGGAGGGGAAGGATGAAGGGAAGCGATTCGGGCCAGGGTGGGCTCTTTGGCAATGATGCGGGAGCACCGGCTCCCAAGGTCAAGAAGGTCGCCAAGAAGCCGGCCCGGCGCGCCTCTGCGGAGTCCATGGCCAAGAAGCAGCGTGAGATCTCGGTCAGCGAGTTCTTCACCAAGAACCGGCACCTGCTGGGCTTCGACAACCCTCGCAAGGCCCTGCTGACCGGCGTCAAGGAGGCCGTGGACAACAGCCTCGATGCCTGTGAGGAAGCTGGCATCCTGCCCGATCTCTTCGTCGAGATCCGAGCCATGAAGGGCCATGAGAACCGCTTCACGATGATCGTGGAAGACAATGGTCCCGGCATCGTCGGCGGACAGATCCCCAACATCTTCGGCAAACTGCTCTACGGCTCCAAGTTCCATCGCCTCCGGCAGAGTCGCGGCCAACAGGGCATCGGCATCTCGGCGGCCGGGATGTATGGACAGCTCACGACCGGAAACCGCGTGCGTGTGGTCAGCAAGACAGGCAAGAAAGCCATGGCCCATGCCTTTCAGATCCTGATGAACACGTCCAAGAACAAGCCTGAGTTCCACGACAAGCACGTCGAGTGGGACAAGGACCACGGAACGCGCGTCGAGATCGACATGGAGGCGGAGTACCGGCGCGGCGTGCGCTCGGTGGACGAATACCTCAAACAGACCGCCGTGGGCAATCCGCACGTACAGATCACCTACCGGGATCCGCAGGGAAACGAGACGATCTATGAGCGGGGCACCGAGGAACAGCCCAAAGAAACCCAGGAGATCAAACCGCATCCGCACGGCATCGAGCTTGGGCTCTTCATCAAGATGCTGCAGGACACAGCGGAGGGCACGATCACAGGATTCCTGCAGAACGAGTTTTCGCGCGTCGGCCCCAAGGTCGCCCAGAACATCATCAAGGCGGCCAAGCTCAAGCCTCGCTCAAGGCCCAAGAGCATCGCTCGTGCCGACGCCGAGATGCTGCACGACTCCATCCAAAGCGCGCGCATCATGTCGCCGCCTACGAGCTGCATTGCCCCCATCGGAGAAGAGGTGCTCTTGGCCGGCTTGCGCAAGGAGATCAAGGCCGATTTCTACATCGCTGCAACGCGGCCGCCCGCGGTCTACCGAGGCAATCCCTTCCAGGTCGAGGCGGCACTGGCGTTCGGGCGCGAAGGCGACACGATGGAGGTCACCGAAGAAGGCAAGATCCTGAGCCGCAAGAAGGCCAAGCGCGACGACACCGAGCTTCTCGGCAATGCGGACGAGACCATCAAGGTCGTGCGCTTCGCCAACCGCGTACCCCTGCAGTATCAGCACGGCGCCTGTGCGATCACCAAGGGGATCATGGCCGTCAACTGGCGCGGCTACGGCATGAGTCAGCCGCGCGGCTCGCTACCGATCGGCCCCATGGTGTTGATCGTGCACATCGCCTCGGTGTGGGTTCCCTTCACGAGCGAAAGCAAGGAGGCCATCGCCTCCTATCCCGAGATCCTGAAGGAGATCAAGCTGGCCGTGCAGGAGTGCGGACGCAAGCTCGGCACGCATATCCGCAAGGGCAAGCGCATCGCCAAGGAACATCAGAAGCGCAGCTACATCGAGATGTACCTGCCCCATATCGGCATCGGTCTTCAGGAGATCCTCGGTATCTCGGACAAGGTGCGAGACGATGACGTCGAGATCCTCACCGGGATCCTGGAGAGGTCGCGCAAGATCTGATGGACTCTCGTCCCACAGTCGCTGACTCCAGGAAGGCTGGTTCCGCGGTCGCTGGTTACATCGCGCAAGCGCATTCGATGCTCGAGGACTTCGATGCCAGCTGGGATGCGGAGGGCTCCCATTGCAAGGATCGGATCCTGAAGCTGTTGCGGGACCACCACGCTCCCCTCGAACGGGACAGCTTCGAGCCCGGTCATGTCACCGCGAGCGCCATCCTCCTGTCTCCCGACGAGAAGAGTGTGGCCCTGGTCTACCACAACAAGCTCGACCGCTGGCTTCAGCCGGGCGGGCACGTGGAGTCCCAGGACGAGAGCGTGCTCGCCACCGCAGCACGTGAGGCACGCGAAGAATGTGGAGTCACACTGGATGAGGACTTCGCTGCCCGTCTGCTGTCCGTCGACGTCCACGAGATTCCGGCGCATGGGCACGATCCAGCGCACCGGCACCACGATTTCATGTTTCTTTTCCGGGCCAAGGATGCAGATCTCAGTTGTTCTGATGAATCCGCCGAGGTCCGTTGGGTAGAGCTGGGAGACCTTCCAGCCTACGAGTTGGATGCCTGCACGACACGCGGGCTCACACAGGCGATTGGGGATTGAGGGATGGCGGCAAGACGCAAAGCAACGACGGTGAAGAAGAAGGGCATGAACCGACTCGACAAGCTCACGATCCAGAAGATCGAAGAGCAGGCCAAGGAGATCCATGCCACGATCCAGAAGGGCAAGAAGCCCGAGATCGTCTTCCCTGTGCGCTCGCTCAAGAACGTGAAATACGACAAGAAGGTCGGCTACTTCGAGCTGGGTCGATCTCGCAAGCGTCGCGACCTGACAGTCAACTCGGTCAAGCAGTTCGCACAGATGCTGCGCATGATGGCCTCCTCCATGGACATGGTCCGGACCGACGACACAGCCACCAAGCGAGAGGCCTACTACAACTCCAAGAACTGGGCCGAGGCCAAGTTCAACGACCAGAGCGAGTCGGACACGGTCATGGATGACATCGAGGCCATGTTCTCGTTGCATGGCCTTTCGCGTGAACAGCTGCGATACAAGCCAGCCGAGCACGGGGGATCGGTATCGGGCAACCTGATCGTGGTGGACAGGGACTTCGAGACGGGAGCACCAGAAGAGATCGACTGCACGCGCATGGGGTCCTCGGCCTGGCGCATCCCGGCGCGCGTCGAACACCTGGACTTCAGGACGGACGCCAAGTTCGTCCTCGCCATCGAGACCAACGGCACCTACGAGCGCCTGGCCTCGCACAAGTTCTGGCGCACGCACAACTGCATCCTCGTGGAGATGGGAGGCGTGCCCACGCGCTCCTGCCGTCGTTTCCTGCGCCTGCTGAGCGAAAAGAAGAAACTGCCCGTCTACGCCTTCGTCGACTGCGACCCGTATGGGATCGCCAACATCTACCGCTCCCTCAAGGTGGGCTCGGGCAACGCCGCGCACATCAACAAGTTCTTCTGCGTGCCCAACGCGCGCTTCCTCGGCGTGACCCCCCAGGACATCGTGGACTACGGGCTCCGCGAGAAAGACGCAGTCCACCCTCTCAAGGAAGTGGACATCAAGCGGGCCAAGGACGCGCTCAAGAACGACCCCTTCTTCCAGAAGAACAAGGCCTGGGCCAAGGCCATCCAACAGCAGCTCAAGATGGGCGTGCGTGCCGAGCAGCAGGCCTTTGCCGCGTTCGACCTGAATTTCGTGATTCGCGAGTATCTGCCAGCCAAACTCAAGGCGCCGAGCAAGTTCCTCCCCTGACCAACCTCCAGCAGCCACCCCCTGACGAGGCATTCGTCCCATCGACTACTTTCACTGGAACATCGACCCCATCATCGTGAAGCTGGGTCCCATCCAGCTGCGCTACTACAGCCTGATGTTCGCCTTCGGTTTCATCTTCGGCTTCTGGATGATGCGGCGCGTCTTCAAGCGCGAGGGGCGCAACGTCGAGGATCTCGACTCTCTCCTCGTCTATCTCGTCCTCGGCACGATGATCGGCGCACGCCTGGGTCACGTGCTGTTCTACGAGCCAGGCAAATACCTCTCCCACCCCATCGAGATCATCAAGATCTGGGAGGGAGGCCTTGCGAGCCATGGAGGCGTGATCGGTGTCTTGACTGCCGTATGGCTCTACTGCCGCAAGCACAAGGACCAACCCTTCCTCTGGTTGGTGGATCGCCTCACGGTCCCGACCGCTCTCATCTCCGCGATGATCAGGCTCGGCAACTTCTTCAACTCGGAGATTCTCGGCAGCCCGACCGATGTGTCCTGGGCCATCGTCTTCGAGAGGGCTCCTGGCAAGCTAGGCCAGACGCCGCTGCATCCTGCCATGCTCTACGAGTCTGCGGCCTACTTCGGGACCTTCCTTGTCATGCTGCTCCTGGAGCGCAAACGTCGTGAGCGGGGACAAGGCTTCATGACCGGAGCCTTCCTGGTCATGATCTTCGGGGCACGGTTTGCCATCGAGTTCGTCAAGTTGCGCCAGGTACACGGTGCCGAGGACTGGCTCC
>JAJRTL010000132.1 GCA_024278315.1 Planctomycetota bacterium
ACGCAGTGCCGCCCGCGTGCGCAGCACCGAGGACTGGAAGATGCGCGACCCCCAGATCCCCCAGTCCACCTGGTACCACACGGACGCCCCCTTCGTCGGCTTCCGCATCCTCCGCGTCAAGTAGCGCAAGAAAGGGGACGGGTCCGTTTGCTTGCGCGTGCAGTTTCTTGCGGGCGGGGCGTTAGAGAACCGGGACCTTGCGGGAGGAGTCCCAGCCGTCGTTGAGGGGGGTGATGTTGGGGGCGCCCTCGTAGTGGATGTGGTGGTTGAAGAACTCAATGAAGTGCTTGCGGTCGTTGGGCCAGCGGACATCGGTGACGATGACGGGGGAGTCGTGGCGGAGGATGGGCTCGTGGATGTCGTCCGGTAGGACAGCTACGATGTGTCCCTTTTCCGTGCCATCCTCCAACTTCTCCTGGGGCAGGAAGACGAGCGCTCGCACCCGGTAGAGAAGAGAGGCATCGAGCCCTTGGATGAGTTCCTGTTTGCCCGTGCAGATAGGAGAACAACAGACGTTGGCCTGGACCACCTTCTCTTCGCCGCTGCTGTTGGCGACGATATCGCCCAGGATCGTTCCACACTCGTTGCAGGCGCCGTACTCGGCTCTCGCTACGAACTTCTCATTCGCACTCATCGTATTGCCTTCTTGGATCGTTGGTTCAGTCGTTCTGGATTCGGAACAGCGGGACCATGGGACTGGCCCCGGAATCGGGGAGGAACAAATCAGTGTTCGGCTTCGAGCAGGATCTTCTGCAGGCCGAGGGAAGTGCTGGCTTTGACGACGCGGCGCGTCAGGGCTTCGGCATCGACGGCTCGCCACTTGGAGAGGATCTGCCGGACCTGCGAGCTCCGCACAGCAGAGAGGCAGATCTTGTCGAATCCTGCACCGATGTAGAACGGCAGCCGCAACGGATCGCTGGCCGTCTCGCCGTAGAGCAGGATCTCCTTGCCCAGGAGGCGCGCGTCCTTGGCCACCTGGGAGAGAAGGCGGAAGAGCGAGGGATGGTAGATCCGAGAGTAGTCGGCGACCTCGAGATTGTCGCGATCGGCGCAGAGCAGGTACTGCTGCAGACCATCGAGGGCGACCAGGAGAAAGTCGGCTTCGACGGCCACGCCCGCGAGGTGGAAGGCCACAGCCGGCACTTCGATCATGACACCGATGCGGATCTCGTCCACGATCTCCTGCCCCTGCTTGAGCAGAGCGGCGCGCTCCTCGCGCACGGCCGCGCGTACGCGCTGAATGTCCTGGATCGTCGTGACCATCGGCAGAGCGATCTCGACCGTGCCGCCCGCTTCCTGCCGCAGCAGGGCACGGAGCTGCTCGCGGAAGAGCGAGGGATAGTGGAAGAGCCAACGCAGTCCGCGCAGCCCGAGCGCCGGATTGGGCTCGTTGCGATTCGGTAACCCGGCCAGCCGGTAGTCGGGCGCGATATCGAGGAGACGGAAGATGACTCGCCCCTCACCTGCGCGCTGCAACACCTCGGCGTAGTGATGCTGGAGCAGTTCTTCGCCCGGCAAGCTCGAATGCGCCAGATAGAGCAGCTCGGTGCGGTAGAGGCCCACGCCATCCAAGCCCGCATCCCTGCACTGCTCGACTTCACCCAGGTTGCCGCAGCTGCCGTAGAGTTCGATCGGTTTGCCATCCGCCAACTCGACCGGCCCGGCATCCTCGAAGACCGTCACCCCTCGGGACTCCCCCATCCGCACCGCGAACTCGCGCTGCAAGCGCTCGGGAGGTTTGAGGTGGAGCACGCCGGTGCGGGCATCGAGGATCACGAGGTCGCCAGTCCGCAGCCGGCCGCGCAGATCGGGAATTCCGGTCAGCGTCGGAATCTGCATGGAGCGAGCCAGGATGGCGGCGTGTGAGTTGGCGCCTCCCTCCTCGGCCACGATGCCCAAGACCTGCTCATGATCCATCCCGAACAGGTCCGAGAGACCGAGCTTACGCACGAGCAGGATATGTGGCTCAGACGTGACGATGGGCTCGGCCAGGGAGGCCGACTCCTCGACGTTGCGCACGACGCGCAAAGCGACATCGCGCAGATCGTGGGCCTTCTCCTTGAGCATCTCGGTCTCGACCAGCTCGAAGATCCGATCAAAATCCTGCACGACGCGACGCAGCGCACCCTCGACGGGCCATTGATCCTCGCGAATCTTGTTCTCGACATCGCCCAGGAAGATGGGATCCTCCAGGTAGGCCACATGCACGCCGAGGATGCGCAGCTCATCCTTGCCGAGGTCCTCCTCGAGCTTGTTGCCGAGCTCGCGGAGCTGCTCCTTGCTGCTTTCAACCGCTCGCAGGAACCGCTCGACCTCCGCTTCGATGTGCTCGGAGGGGATGCGCCCCCCGGTCGGGAGATCGAGTTCGTAGCCGGCGAACCGGACCGGACCCACGGCGACGCCGGGGCTGACTGTGACACCCTTGAGCAAATGACTGTCTCTGAACGATGATGGTAGGAGAATCGGCCGCCCATCTTCCCTTGCGATCGCTCTGTGTCGTAGGCGAATTTTCGAGCTTTCGTCCCAAGCTGTCAGGAAGATGGTCCCCTTGAGAACCTTCCGCATGTCCACACCAGCTCTTGCCTCTCTTCTCTGCCTCGGGCTTCTGCCCCTCCTGACGGTCCGGCTTCCGGGACAGGAGCCAGAAAAGCCGGGGGCTGCCGCCCGCTCTCGACCCGCTGCCACGGCGCCTTCGGCATCAGAGGGTCCCGCCTCGAGGAAAGCCGCTGCCCTGGCGCAGGGCTCTGCGGCCGCCGAGACCCTGGCTCTGCTTCAGAAGTCTGGCCGCTCACTGACCCTGCCCGACGGCTCGAGGCTCCACCTCCTGCCCCGTAGGGGCCGCCGCATCGCCCACTGGGCCACCTGGGTGGCCATGGGCGAGAAGTACGAGCCCCTTGGCGCTCGCGGTCTGGCCGAGGCCTGCCTACGCGCCAGCCTGCTCGGGACCGAGACCAGGGGAAGCCGCAACTGGGCCGAGGAGCAGCGCGCCCTCGAGCGGGTCGACCAGCGCGGATTCGACCTGGCGAGAGCCATCGACCGCAGAAGCCCTGCCAAGGACATCCAATCACTCCGCGACGCCTGGCTGGAGGCTCGGGC
>JAJRTL010000008.1 GCA_024278315.1 Planctomycetota bacterium
AGGGGTCTTCCGGGCCCAAGAAAATGACGCGTGTCGGCAACAAGTGGTTCTTCCTGGCGAGGACTCCCACCAGCTGGGACGAACTCTGGGTTACCGATGGGACAAGCCAGGGGACGAAGTTCCTTAAGGACATCTACCCTGGCGTATTCCCATCCCAGATTACTTGGATGACCTCGTTCAGGGGAAAACTCTACTTCTCGGCAAATGACAAGTCCCATGGCGAGGAGCTCTGGGTCAGCGATGGGACCTCCGCTGGGACCCTGTTGCTGAAGGACATCTTCCCCAAGCAAACGGGCTCGAGACCTTCAGCTTTCTTTGCGCTCAGGGATCGCCTCTACTTCGTGGCCAACGACCTCTTCCTGGGCCGGGTCGTATTCGTCACGGATGGAACCAGGGCAGGGACCAAGGTCTCGGGGCTGGCCGGGAAGAAGCTCTCCAATGTCTATCCCTTGGGGCCGATTGGAGACCGCTATCTGCTCTCTGCTGCGAACAGGACTGCGGGAGGAGAACTGTGGATCACGGACGGCACTCAGGCGGGCACCACGCTCGTCAAGGACATCGAGCCGGGAAAGGGCTCGTCGTCTCCAGGCCTTGTCACCCAAGTGGGCGACAAATACTACTTCGCCGCGAAGACGACGACCCACGGGTCCGAGATCTGGGTCACGGACGGCACGTCGGCAGGCACAAAGCTGGCTTTCGATCTCTTGCCGGGAAGAAGCTCGTCCAGGCCCATCACGATTCGGGCCTTCGGTGACAAGTTCCTCTTTACGGCCTCCAAGCAGTATCTGAAGAGTAGCCTCTTCATCAGCGATGGTACGCTCAAGGGAACGGTCGCACTCAAGGCATGGGAGAAAGGCTTCTACCTTGTCCTGAGTGAAGCGACTCCTGGCATGCAGATTCGATACTTCGGTCTCACGACCCAGGCCGCGGGCGCCGAGCTCTGGCGAACGGATGGAACGCCCCAGGGAACGAAGATGCTGCAGGAGCTCCGGCCTGGGAGCCTCCCGGGAGCCGATGGACGATCCATCCGTGTCATCAACGGACGGTATGTCTTTCCCGGCACCGATGTCGCGCATGGCCAGGAGTTGTTCACGCTGAATGCTCTAGCACTAAGTTCCAGGGTCGGGCAACCCTGCGGCAAGGACCGCCCGACGCTCCGGGTCTCCGACCCTGTCCTGGGTGGGAAGCTCAGGTTCGAAGGCCGTTCCAGTCCGATCGGGCAGGTCGGTCTCCTCTGCCTCGGCGCCATACCCAAGGTCCCTCTCCACCTGGGCCGAGGGTGCGAGCTTTGGTTCGATCTGCTTGGCTTCTATCCACTCTCGGCCTTCGCCGTGATTGGTCGCGACTGGTCCTTCCAGGTCCCCGTCCCTGCATCCCCGTCTCTGCGAGGCAAGGTCTTCGCATCTCAGATGATCTACTTCCCGATCCAGGCGGGAGCCAGTCTCCAGGTCAGCCAAGGAGTCATGTCCCAGATGTATTGATCCGCGCCCTTCGACAGGTCATGGCTGGATTCTGGCAGAATCTCGTGACGTTCCTCGTCCCTCGAGCCAAGTAGGCCTGATGAAGATGGCAGAGAGACAGTTCCGGAGCTTCCAGCGTACGCGGGATCCGCGGGCCTTGGGCAAGGTCTTCGATCGGACCTCGGCTGTGCTGTGGCGGGTGGCCGTCCACCTGTGCGGCGACCAGCATGAGGCCGAGGATCTCGTCCAGGACACCTTTCTGACCGCGATCGAGAAGGCCCATAGCTGGGACTCCGAACGGCCACTCCTGCCTTGGCTCCTTGGGATCCAGGCGATGCTGGCGCGCGAGGCACGCCGGAAGGCGGATCGTGCTTTCGATCCTGAGCGGCTGCGGTTGCCTGCGGATGAGAGCCCCGAACGAGATGCGTCTCGGCATGAGCTCGAAGACGCACTGGGGCGAGCTCTCGACAAGCTCCCGGATCCCTGCCGCGAGACGCTGAAGCAGCATCTCGTGGAGGGCCGGTCCGCGAGCGAGATCGCCAGGGATGGCGGTCTGCGTCAGGGAACGGTGCGGATGCAGATCCATCGAGGTCTCTCGCAACTCAAGATCCATCTTCCTCGTGGTCTCTCGACGGCGGGTATCGCACTCGTGATGAATGCGAACCTGCGGGCGAGTCTTCGTGCGAAGGTCCTCACCTCGCTGACCGGTACGCCGGGCGTAGCCGCCGCGGGTGCGACTGTCGTACTTCCCCTCCTTGGAGTGATGGCGATGAAGAAAGTCCTTGTAGCAAGCACGGCCCTCGTGCTGGTCGCGCTGGGCGCGTGGTGGACCTACGATCTGCAGGTGGTCGCCCCAGACCTTGCGCAGGAAGCTGAGTCCCCCGTGTCGCGGAGCGTCCAGGTTTCCGATGCAGGGCTCGTGGAGGACACCCAGGGCAAGCCTTCCGGGCGTCGCCTGGTGGAGACCGCGAAGAAGTTGTCGCAGGCGACCGGCCGTGTGCGCATCCGCGTCGTCAATGACGCCACGGGCCAACCGGTCGCAGGCCTGCAGCTGGATTGGGCTTGTCGACACATCCTCTATGGGCAGACTGACGCGAAGGGGAGTTTCGAGTTCGAAGACCAGCCGGGCAAGGCTCGCCTTTCGATCGGAACCTACGCGAAGAGGACTCTTCAGGTCGTCGCGGGGGAGACGAGAGAGTTGACGGTTCGTCTGCCATCCCAGCTGGATCTCGAACTCGAGGTTGTGGATCCTGAAGGGAAGCCTGTGCCAAAGGCCCGTATCCTCGGCAAGCTCACGGAATACGGAAACCTCGACTGGGGCGTCGTCGGTCATGCCGACGAGCGGGGGGTCTGGAGACACCAGTCCATCAAGCCAGGGCTCTCGCTCGCGGCGGCTGTCGATGGACGTGTGCCGTCACGTGCTGTCTACCTGAGTTCGTCCGATGGTGCGAAGGTCTCCAAGCGGATCGTGCTGGGTGCGCGCGCGACGCGATTGGCCGGATCGGTTCTGGACGTCGACGGAAGACCCTGTGGGCGTGCCCGTGTGGTCATTCCCTGCTCGCAGGGCGGAGCTCGCTCCCAGAAGGCCAGGCTGATCTCGCTCAAGGCCGATGAGCGGGGGCGTTTCGAGACCCTCTGTGCGCCTCCCGGCACGCGCTCGATCTATGCCTTCATCGAGTGGGAGGATCAGGAGCGCTTATCGGCCGATCGACGGCCTCGCCTCATGGGTCGGACGGTCGTGGAGCTCCCTGCTACCGGCCTCGAAGGTGTCGAGGTGCAGCTCTTGGAGGGCGCCAGTGTCGTGGGTCGAGTGCTCGCGCCGCAAGCGGGAGGCGGCGTGTCGGTCAAGGTCTCTGCCCATCTGATGGAGCCCCTCGTTCCGCTCGTCCTCGCCTCGGAGATCTGGAAGACGGTACGCACCCAGGAGAACGGTGAATACCGGATCCAGAATCTCCTTCCGGGCAAATACCGCCTCGTCTTCCGTGCCGGTGATCAGGTGTTGGAGCATCGTGTGCGCTTGGTGGATCGGCAGGAGTACCGTTGGAACCCCGCGAGGCCATCCCCCCAGGAGCTCCGCCTGAGGCTCACGGACATGGATGGTCTCGCCCTTCCTGCCTGGTGGGTGACCCTCCGGAGTAAAGGCAGCGTTCCGTATGAGAGAGAGACCGACAGCGACGGACGCTGTCACTTTGCAGAGCTGTTGCCGGCGCCTTACCCCTTGGTCGTCTTCTCGCCGCACAAGGATCTGCCGGTGCACACCCTGGATCTACGGCCAGGGCCGGGTGAGCAGGTGATCCGCATTCCCATGGCCGCGATGCCCACTGCCCATCTGCGCGGACGCATCGTGGCCCATGGCGTGGCCCTGTCCGCACTCACGGTCCGTGTCCGGAGAATCGTGGGGCCTGGCCCACTGGCTGCGATGGCGACGCACAGAGCGCACGCGATCTCGATCGATACCAAGACCGGTCGCTTCTCCTTGGGCCCCATCGCACCCGGCCAGTACGGCGTGGAGGTCGGCAAGGGGCGTTCGCCACTCGGCTACTCAGGTCCCAGGGATGTAGCCGCGCACACCGATGTGAACATCGGTGACGTCGTTGTCGGAGGACCCTCGTCCCTGCGCGTCGTCGCGCGGGATTCAGAGGGCAAGCCGCTCAGGGATTGGGTCGTGTATGCGCGACACCCACGGCGTCATCGCTGGGAGCGATTCCCCGGCGAGTTCGACGGTCAGGGCTTCGTCACAAAGCGCATCCCCCCGTTCACCTTCGAGATTCGCGTGTCCTCGCCGGCGACCGTAGCTGTCTTCCGCACCGTACGCATCGAGCCCGGCCATGAAACCAAGATCGAAGTCACATGCCAGCGAGCCACGCCCTGCGCCTTCACCTTGAAGAAGGACGCCAAGGGCATCCAGTCGGCCCGCATCCGCGTGCTGGACGGTCAGGGCCGAACCCTCGTCAGCGGCCCCCTCAACCAGAATCCCGGCTACCAGCTCCTCGAGAGCGGCCTCGCCCCCGGCGCCTACACGCTGGAGGTCCATAGCGGCAAGAACCGCAAAGTTCGCAAGCGCAGCCGCATCACCGTTCCCGAGCAGGACGGTGTCTTCGAAGTCCCGATCGGACAGTAGTTGGGGCAGAACCAGGATTCAATGGCCCAACGTGTCGAGCGTCGCGTCGATGGACTTCTGGGACAAGTGCAATTCTTGGATTGCCTGCTGATCCTTGATCTGCACCTGGTTGGGCGGCTCTGCCCGAATGAGGGCTCTCTTGCCCTTCCACCAATCTTTGCGATCCTCGCGGATACGGAAGCTGACGGTGTAGTCCCCCGCGCAGGGTAGTGAGATCGTGCCGGTTCCGTCCGAGGCCAAGACGGTTCCGCCTCCTCCCAGGATGAAGTCTCGCCTGGGACCAGCGATGCTCTTCGTTTGTTTCCAAATGCTGCGGGAAACACCGAGTTCGAGTTGCGAGCGGACAGGAACAGCATCGATGATCACCTTGCGATCCACGATCCGGAAAGAGTGCGTCTTGAAACCGCCCTGCTTGTCGCTCAGTCTGTATTGGTAGGGGGAGGGATCGATCGCTTTCCCTTGGCTATCCATGAGCGTGATCGAGAGCCCGCCGGTCTTCTTCTTGGTGAGATCGAGGAGTAGCTCCTCGCCTGCTCGCACCGGGCCGTCGAATCGTTGCTCACCACTGCGCGTCCAGACCCTGTATTTGCGACCGAGAGCCACCCTGGGAAAGAACGCTTCCGACTTCTCATCGAGGGCGGCGCTGAACCATCGGTCCTCTTACTCGCATCGGATCCGGAGTGAGCGCACTGTCTTCGCGTTCGCGCTCTTCGCTGGGGCACCACCCTGCCGCACACGAATGCTGCCCGTTGCTGGAAGCCCTACGCGCATGTCGAGCACGTGGGTATTCGAGAACGCGTAGGACTTGCGCAGGCGAGCCATGCCTGGCAAGAAGGGCCCGGCGCTTCCCTTGGAACGGAAGACCCCGATGCCGACTCCCCCGGACTCGAAGAGCAAGAAGTGGGGGACAAGGACGAACGACTCGGGACCGGAAGAGGTTCCGACGAGCTCACCGAAAGCGTTGGGGTCAGCCTTGGCTGCTCCTGGCGCCACATGGACGGGAATGCCTGTCACGCCCTTGCCGCTGCTGTCGACGACCTTCACGCGAAGACTGCGTGCAGGCCTCAGTTCGAGGAGGGTCGGCTCCATGGGGGGCACGTTGTTACGTGAGATGGCGAGAGCGAGTCCTATCTGCGTGTCGAGCGTGCCCGCAATGCAGACACCCCGGCTCCCGGAGGGAATCTCCGCGACCCCCTTCCTATCTGCGATGACTTCCTTGCCGTGCTGTTGGACGAAGGCGAAGAGATCGATACGGCGATCATCCCCCGGCGTCACGGTCTCCGACAGGATGCGCCGATAGTCCGTGAAGGCCAGGTAGTGGAGTCTGGCCTGGGAGGCTGGCTTCCCGTCTTTCTGGAAGACGGCTTCGATCCGAATCTTCGGGCCCTCGAATGGTTTCTTTTCGGGGGCGGGCGACTGGACCTCTTCCTGGGGCGCGACCGGGATGCGCTCGGGAGGGGAGTCGGGCTTGGCCGCCGACTCGGCTTTGGCACCGGGTGTGGAGAGACTCCGACTGTCAGGGGCCTCGATGTTCTGCTCGGCAGTGGGCGTGGGGACGACCGTCGATCCGGGGAGGAGCGAGTCGCGGAATGTCCACAGCATCCCAGCCAGAACCAAGAGGACGAGAGCGGTGAGGGTCGTGCGTTGCATCGGTGGAGGATGGCCATCCAGTTCGGGTCGCTTGGGAGCAGGGGCAGGCATTCTGAGCGCTCGAAGAAGGCCATGCAAGCGAGCTCGGCTCGAACCAGCAGTGAGCAAGGCAGGGTTGCCCGCCTGGCCTGGGATGAGATTGGCGAATGTCTCGCAGCTAGGTCTGGTGGCTGGCGTCCGTGATGGCCGGGCGTCGTCAGCGTGGGCGGGGTCGATGGCCCACCTGCGGCCCAGGAGTCACGGTGTCATTGGGGCTAGCAGCTGATCCTCCGCCATCGGCTCCCGAATTGTCACGTTTCCTGATGTTCCCGTCCCGTCGGATCGAGAATACATCTTCATTCAGGGAGAATGTAGGGGGCCCATGGGGCTATCATGTCGGCAATCAGAATTCTCTGAACCTCCTCTCCCCTCCTTTCCTCCCTTTGTCTCTGCCTCAAGGTGCACGCATGCGAAAAGCTCTCTCTTTGACTGCAACCATGGCCCTCGGATTGATGGCCGCAGTTTCTGCCCAGACAGTCCAGACCTTGCCCCAGGGTTATCTCGCCAAGAATGGAACCCAGGCCACCTCCTGGCCCTGGAACAACAAGATCTCCACGGGCCACCGCTGTATGTGGATCTACGATTCCAGCCATTTCAAGAGCACCGGGCCCGTTATGATCCAGAAGCTTCGCTGGCGTTCCAATTCCAGATACACGACTTGGGTCGGTGGTACCCACAAGAATGTGACGATCAACCTGTCGACGAGTCCTCTGGACTTCAAGAACGCTTCGTCCACCTATGCCAAGAACCATGGCAAGGACAAGACAGCGGTCTTCAAGGGCAATGTCACGGTCACGGGGAGTACCCACAAGAACGGGCGCTGGTACGTCGAGATCAGTCTCAAGACGCCCTTCCTCTACGATCCTAGCAAGGGTGATCTGACGATCGACTACATCCGCCCAGCAGGAACCGTCAGTGGCACGATGGTCCCCGTGGATACGATCAGCGACTCGCGCTCGACTTGGACGACCAAGAGCAATCGCATCCAGACCTGGAACTCGTCCACATCGGCCACCGGGTCGGTCGGGCCCTACACGGCCATCGTCGAGGTGACATGGTTGCCGGCCAAGGGGCTCTACTCCAACTTCGCAGCGGACAAGACCTCGGGTCCTGGCCCCCTGACGGTCCAGTTCACCGACAAGACCTTCACGTCCTCGAAGGGCGGTGTGAAGAGTTGGGCATGGGACTTCAACGGTGACAACAAGATCGACTCCACAGTCCAGAACCCCAAGTGGACCTTCCCGAAGACGACTTGGGATGCCACGTACGATGTCGCTCTGACGACTACCGATGGTGTGTTCCCGACGTCCAAGAAAACGGAGAAGGCCTTCATCACCGTGGATCCCTCCACTGCCCTCGCCGTCAACTACGGAGCTGGCTCCACCAGCACGCCCATCCCCACGCCGATCGTTCTGCCAACATACAAGCGCACTTTCAGCAGCACTCTCTCGGTTCGAGGTTTCCACTTCATCGCCCCAACGACGCTCGTCATCACTGGTTTCAAAGCTCCCAATACCTACTCGACCAAGCAGACAAACCAAACGGTCACTTGCTACGTCTTGGCCAAGGCGCCATCGAGTGGCTACTCACCGAAGGCAGCTGATATCCGGTTCCACGGCACCGGCAAGGCCAACGCCGTGCTCAAGGCCACGAAGGCCATCGTGGTCCTCAAGGGGCAATGGGTTGCGATCCTCGGCTCGACCCATGGCTCTGCAGCAAACTCCCTCTTCCGCAACTCTTTCGGTGCTGGTCGATTCAAGACGACCGTCCTTGGGAAGCCGATCACCTTGAATGGCCTCTGGACGAACTCCAGCACTCGAACAACCAAGGGTTTCAGTAAGCTCTACCAGACCAGTGGGGATCTCGGACGCGTCTTCGTTCATGTGGCCGGAAACACCATGGTTCCTGCGATGACGACGATCGGTTTGCCCAAGTTGGGATCGACTCCCAGGCTCAGTATCCAGGGCAAGATCCCAGGGGCCCAAGGGGGTGTCCTCCTGTTGTCGGGTGGTCGTCTTCCGGCACCGGTCAAGACCGCCTTCGGAAACCTGCTGAACAAACTTCCGTTCTACCTGACGGTCCTGATCCCATCCGGCACGGGACAGATTCCTGTTCCCATCCCCGCGCAGAGCTCCCTGACGGGCATCGTGCTCAACTACCAGACGCTGATCTTCGATTTGAAGACGAGCACGTATGGAATGACGAATGGAACCGAGTGGTTCCTGGGCAAGTAGGGAACCAGCGTACTGCGTGGCTTCTCCCGAGAGAGGAGCCACGCCACTGGCCTCAGTGGGGCGATCGGTAGTCGGTGGCAGGCTCCAGTGGGCCGATGCCGAGGTCCCACTCCCTATCCGCGAAGGACAGCAGGTCACGGACGATGGGGGCGGCCGAGTCTCCAGGCTCGAGACGATCCGGGTTGACCATCACCAGCATGAATCCCCCGGATGTGCCTGGCCCCACGAGGATCGTGGCGTCGGGTGCCTCGTCCTTTCGGGTGGACCGCACAGTGGCACCCTCGACTCTCACGGTCTTCGAGATCTGTTGTTCGGGTCGCACGGCAAGCAGTTGGTTGCCGGTGACGTAGGGCCGCTGGCGGATCAGGATGCGGATGTGTGACTCCAGGTCCTGTGGATGCCAGCCCACGTCTTCGCCCTCGATGACGGCGAGATTGATCAAGGAGAGTGGGATCTCGGAGAACTTGCGAGCGGCGCGCTCCAGGGCCGCACCCAGACGTGGGTTGAGTTCGGTCGGCAGAAAACCCTCGGCCGTGAGGACCCCGTCACAGGTGAAGGCTCCTCGATATGCGACGCGCTGTCGCAGGTGCTCGCCTACTTCCTTTGCGAAGGCCTGCATCTCCGCTGTTTGCTCCGGTCCGGGATCCCAGGTCGTCGCATTGCCGGCGTAGGCGAGGCGGTTGGTGTCCGGCACGCGATACACCAGCATCTCGCAAGGCTGGAAGGTGATCACGTCTTCGGGGAACACCATCCCATGGATACTGCAGGGGATTCCCTCCAGGAAGGGCATCACGCGCGCGCGATCGCAGTGGGCCGCCAGGAAGGTCACGGCTTCGTCCACGTCCTCCTCGCCTCGAACCCAGCGCAGGTAGGAGGCTCCTCCATGGAATCCCTCCTTGTTGTCCCCGACCCAGACCGTGCCCGACCCCTGATTCATTTCCTGCGATGCTTGCAGCAGGTCTTCGCGCTGCGCATGCACGATGCGCGAGGGCGCGCGCGAGACACCCGCCTCATCCCACAGTGCGTCGATGATGATCTTGTCCTCCAGCGCACACCACTCAGGCCGCCGGGCCCCGTAGACTGCTCTCCCGTCGAGCGGCTCTCCGGTGTGCAGACTGCTGCCGATGACGCCCGCGCTGTGATCCGGGTCGAATGCGTCCAGCGCCTCCCGAACCTCAGTCGAAGGATCGAGAAAGGCCGCAACGGTCGCGCGCACACCACCCATCATGTCACTCGCCTGCAGGCCCATGACCGCCTGCGGAAACCGCTCCGGATCCGGCCCCTCGCCCGTCCCCCGCGAACCGCCCAGACAGAAGACCCGGCTTGCCCCCAGGTCCATCAGCAGGTTGGCGGTCCCCACACATCCCACCAGCACCTCGGATACCACGATCCATGGTTTCCCCGTGATCAGCGCTCCCAGCTTCCCGATGTAGTCCTTGCTCCGCATGCCTGCCCCCAGTGGATGAGTAGCCTATGCACGCTGTCCTCAACCTTCAATGATGACCTAACCCGAACGATTCATGACCTCGATGCGTCTGACGGCGTCTTTCGGTCCAGGACCGCGAACCTATAGGTTCGCTCGGCATTGCTTCGATTCGACGACCCTCTTGGGTCGCCTTCACCTCGCGCAGCCGTCCTGAACTCGAAAT
>JAJRTL010000133.1 GCA_024278315.1 Planctomycetota bacterium
CGGTTCAACTACTACGAGGTCAACCGCAACGAGATCCTCCACCACCACGGCTATCTCGGCGACATCGTCAGGACGCCCACGACGTCCATGAACATGCAGAAGGAGATCTATGACCTCATGGAGTATCTGCTGCTCCGTTCAGGGCGTCTGATCTTCTACCCCGCCACCAAGCGCGATGCGATCGTCATCGACAACGTCGTCAACATCTCCAAGATCGAAGTCCAGATCAAGAATCTGCTGAGCTCGGTCTCCGTGGCCATCGACATCGATCAGCACCACGGATCCAACGTTCCGATGTAGCTCTTCCTTGCAGCTCTTCAAACCCTCCTGCGCTGCCTTCGCCGCAAGTCAGACGCTACAACCCGCAGGAGGGGAGCGCGCTCTCAGTCGTTGCCGCCGCTGCCACTTGCGAGCGATATGAAGTAGAGCAACTGGAGAATCGCGCCCGTCGTCGCGGCCACATAGGTGAATCCAGCCGCATAGAGACAGGAGCGAACGCCCTTCATGTCCACGGCGGTGGCCATGCCGGACTGTTCAACGATCTTGATGGCCCTGTGTGAAGCATCGAATTCGACGGGGAGCGTCACGATGTGGAAGAGGACGGCGAGGGCAAAGGCGATGACTCCCGCCCAAGCCATGAAGTGGAGGGGTTGGATGATGATGCCAAGGAAGATCATCGGCATGGCCATCGAAGAGGAGAGATTCGCGACAGGCACCAGTGCCGCCCGGGCCTGCATGGGGGCATAGCCCTGCGCATGCTGCAAGGCGTGCCCGCACTCGTGGGCGGCAATCCCGACGGCTGCGGGAGTCCTCCCATTCATGATCTCCTCGGAAAGGAAGACCGTCTTGTTCATCGGGTTGTAGTGATCCGAGAGCATGCCGGCCACCGGCTGGATCCGGACCTCCGGAATACCCGCTGCCATCAGGATCCTCTCTGCCGCTTCCCGTCCGGAAATACCTGTCTGGATGGGCACCTTGCTGTACTTGGCGAATGCAGATTTCAGCCAGAACTGAGCGACTCCCGCCAGCACCAAGGAGGGCAGGATCACCCACAGCATGTAGGTCATGCTCGGATAGAAGAAGAACGACAGCATTGGGTTGGACCTCTCAATCAGCCATTTTCATAAGTTGCGACCGCAGGGGATAGGGCATGCCGCCCGGGGAATCAAGCCCCCTGTTCCCACGATCGAGCGAAAGAATCTCCGAGCCCGAACGATTCATGACCTCGATGCGTCTGACGGCGTCTTTCGGTCCAGGACCGCGAACCTATCGGTTCGCTCGGCATGGCTTCGATTCGACGACCCTCTCGGGTCGCCTCATATCTCGCGCAGCCGTCCTGAACTCGAAATACGCTCGTCTATCTCAAGCTCCCGGTGGATTGATCTCAGAAGAGACCGTGGATCTGCCCCTCGTCATCCAGATCGATGCCCATGCCGCCCGGCTTCCTGCCGAGACCGGGCATGGTCATGATCTTCCCGGCCAGGGGATAGACGAATCCGGCTCCCGCGGCGACGCGCACATCTACGACAGGGAAGACGAAGTCATGGGGACGCCCCTTGAGCTTGGGATCGTGGGAGAGCGAGTACTGGGTCTTGGCCATGCAGATCGGGAATCGGCCGTAGCCGAGGCGCTCGAACTCCTGCAGCTTCTCCCTCACGCCCTTGGAGTACTCCACGCGGGCAGCCCCGTAGATGCGCAGGGCCAGGGTCAGGATCTTCTCCTCGAGGATTGCTTCAGCCGGATAGAGAGGACAGAAATCGGACTCGCCCGAGTCGGCCGCAGCGGTGACAGCTTCGGCCAGTTCCCTCGCGCCCTCGCCACCCTTGGCGTGGCACTCGGAGACGACAGCATCGCGAGCCCCGAGTTCCTTGGCCTTGTCGACCAGGAACTGGATCTCGCTGTCGTAATCTCCAGGGAAGCGGTTGACCGCCACGACGACGGGCACGCCATGCATGCGGACATTCTCGATCTGAGCCGCGAGGTTGACGATGCCGTGCTCCAGATCGTCGATATTCTCGGCCAGCATCTCCTCGGGGAGGGGCTTGCCGGGGATGACCTTGTAGCGGCCTGAGTTGAACTTGATGCCACGCACCGTGGCCACCATCACGGCACAGTCGGGCTTGAGACCCGAAGCGCGACACTTGATGTTGAAGAACTTCTCGCAGCCCATGTCGGCCCCGAAGCCCGCCTCGGTGACGACATAGTCGGCGCCCTTGAGGGCCATACGGTCGGCGATGATGCTGGAGTTGCCATGCGCGATGTTGGCGAAGGGACCGGTATGGACGAAGGAGAGAGTGCCCTCCAAGGTCTGCATGATGGTCGGCATGATGGAGTCCTTGAGCAGGGCGGCCATAGCACCCGAACACTGGAGGTCCTTGGCCGTGACCGTCTCCCCCTGGCTGTTGGTGCCCACGACGATGCGCTCCAGACGTCCCTTGAGATCCTTGTAGCCTTCGGAGAGTCCCATGATCGCCATGATCTCGGAGGCCGAGGTGATGTCGAAGCCGGTGCGGCGCGGGACGCCGTTCTTGTCACCGCCCAGTCCGACCTCGATGTCGCGCAGGGCACGGTCGTTCATGTCCACGACGCGACGGAAGGTGAGGCGCTCCGCTGACAGATCGTGAGGGTTGTCGAGGAGTAGACTCGTATCCGCAAAGGCCGCGCAGAGGTTGTGGGCGGCGGAGATGGCATGGAAATCGCCAGTCAGGTGGAGATTGAAGTCCTCCGAAGGGACCACCTGGCTGTATCCACCACCCGCTGCACCTCCCTTGATCCCGAAGACAGGGCCCATGGAGGGCTGACGGATCGTGCAGACAGCCTTCTTGCCGATCTTGTTGAGGCCCAGGGAGAGCCCTACGGTATTGACGGTCTTGCCTTCACCCAGCGGCGTGGGGGTGATCGCGGTCACGACGATGTATCGCCCATCGGACTGGCCCTTGAGGCGATCCAGAATGCTGAGCCGCACCTTGGCCTTGGATTCACCAAAGAGCATGAGCTCGGATTCGGGGATCTCATAGCGGGCGGCAACATCACGGATGTGCTCGAGTTCTTTCTGTCTCGTGATCTCGAGATCGTTCATGGCAATCCTCTGGTGATATAAAAGAGGAAACAGCCTAGCGTCCTCGCCTCCATCCTTCCCCCCGTAGATCGCCCCAATCGCATGAGTTTTCAGAAGATCGCTGCCCCCGTCTCGGTCGCCCTGATCCTGGGTCTGGCCTGGTGGATCTGGAGTTCGGGGAGGATCGACGAAACCGGGATCGTGGACGTTCCAAAGGTCCGCGCGCCGAATCTGGATCAGGGGGAAGGCAGCCAGGCTCGGACGGGAAAGGCTGATTCTCCAGGACGCGATGGCCTCCTGCATCCACCCCGCTTCCTCGGTCGGATCCTGGACGACAGGGATCTGGCCTATGCGAACGTGGAGGTCCAGCTCTGCTGCATCCAGGAACCGCTGGAGGTCCTGACCCATACGCAGAGCCTTGGTTCTGGTGAGTTCGAGTTGCGACCGAATCGTTCCGCCTGCTCCCATCGCTACCGCCTCCGGGCACGAGCTGGTGCTGGTTTTCCCTGGGTTCTCGGGGAGATCATCGACCCCTTGGAGCGGGATGTAGTCCGGGTGGCCCCTCTCCGGGTTCCCCGCCCCGCCGAAATCCAGGGTCAGATCCTGGACCTCGAAAACCGACCTGTGCCCGGGGCCGAGATCCTCTTCAGCGAATCCAGGTATCGCCACATCCTGGGCGACGAGACCAAGGGCCGGGAAGCCCGCAGTGGACCGGACGGCCGATTCCGGCTGTCGGTTCCGCCAGGGACGCCCTTCGAAGTCCGGCTTGTCAACGCCATCCTCTTCGAACCGGCGGACCCGGAACCCAGGACCTTCCAACCGGGCCAGAACCGCTTCGTCCTGCGTGTTCGGCCCATTCCCGACTCAGGACTGAAACTCCGATTCTGGACCTGGCAGCGAAGTCCGCATCCGGGCGTACGCTCCCAGACCCATCCCGCGAGCGAAGAGGGAGTCGTGAAGCTCGAGGCCTGTTCGGATCAAGTCCTGCCCAGCGTCCTCCTCGAAAGGCAGATCCGGATACCCCCGGCTGGCTGGGTGGACGTCTTCATGCCCCGAGGTGCCGCAGTGGCTCTCCAACCGGGTCCACTGCTGCCGGGCACGAGCAGGGTGCAGGTCCGATTCGAGTTTCTGGGATCCAGCACAGAGGGGTCCTCCGGAAGAACTCCAGCACATCCCCTCTCCGGAAAGCGGCAGGGGAGCGTCCAGGTGGCCATCGAAGGCGGCAGGGTGCATCTCCAGGAACTGAGACCCGGCCGGTGGCGCTTCTGGATCCGGGCCAGAGGCTGGCCAGAGAGCAGGCCTGTCGAAATCGATCTGGAAGCCACGGGATTACGCCCCCTTCGCAAGGTGACCCTGGTGGGACCTGCCGAGATTTCCGGGACGCTCCTGCGATCGGGAGACATGCCTGCGAGCAGCCAGCTCCTACGACTCTACTCGATGAACCCCGAGCGCCAGTCGGCACCCCTGCTTCCCGGTCGGGCCCCCACTCAGGGCTGGTTGGCCCAGGTCCGGACTGATTCCCATGGACAGTTCCGCTTCTTGGGCCTACCCCTGGTCAGCTACGCCATCTGGGCCCGCAACCCAGATGGCATGGAGATCCACCTGGCGAAAGGTAGACTCCTGGAAGGCCAGAATCCTCATCTCAGGCTCCGCATGGACCCAAGGCGGCAAAAATAGGCGGAAGGAATTCGTCCCACAGCCGTCCCAAGCCTCACTCCCTGTTCTCTAGGACCCGACCATGAAGAAGACCCACCTCCTCGCTCCCATGATCCTCCTGGCTCTCGCAGCCGGGGCCTGGTTCGTACCCAAGCTCCTGAAATCGAACACGGGCTCAACGATCGAGGATCCCTTCATCGAGGAGGATCAGACGGAGAACACCGGCCCAACAGCCGGCAAGACCGCTGATGAGAACAAGAAGGCAGATCCCGAAGAGGGATCCACCAAGGGCAGCGAGCGTGTGGCATACACCCCCCTCAAGCCCGACCGGAAGGACATGCCCCAGGGCGTCAAGGGCACGGTGATCTCGAGCCGGGGCGGGCCCCTGGCGGACGCCGAGGTCTACCTCATGAAGGACATGGACACCGCCACGCTCATCCAGCGCCTCAGCCAGATGGTGATCTCGGGCAACAAGCAGCTCCTCGCCGATCTCGTCGGTGAGGCCCGCACCGACGCCAACGGTCGTTTCCAGATCGGTGCCGAGCCCAAGACCGGCGAAGTCGGCTACCAGGTCCACGTCCGCGCCAAGAACCACATCCACATGACCAAGAAGGTCTTCGTCAAGAAGAACCAGTGGGAGGATGTGGGACTGCTCAAGCTCGACCCGGGCCGTGCCATCCAGGGGCGCGTGCTCGACCAGGACACAGGTTCTCCGGTCGCCAAGGCCAAGATCAAGGTCATCATCCCCTCGACCTCGGCCACTCCCTTCGTCCTTCCCGGCAACGAGGATGGCATCACCGTCACGGCCAACAACTTCGGCTACTACAAGTTCGATTCGGTCCTGCCCCTCGACATGCCGCTGAGCTTCGAGGCCTGGGGCAAGGGCTATGCCAAAGGTGGCGAGAGCGACGTCGTCCTGACCGAGAAGGACTACAACCGCACCCTCGACATCAAGCTCGCCAAGGGCTATCCGATCACCGGCCGCGTCACCGGACCTGACGAGAAGGGCATGCCCCGGGTCAAGGTCATGGCCCTGCCCTTCTCGACCCAGAGCGCTACACCCGCCGAGACCTTCACCGACAACGAGGGTTTCTATCAGTTGCCCGATCTCGCCGAAGGACAGTACACGGTCGAAGCCACCAAGACAGGCTACGGCAAGGACGCACGCACACCGGTCAAGGCTGGTGACGAGCAGGTCAACCTGAGACTCGAAAAGCAGGGCGGCATCCTGGTCACCGTCGTCGACAAGAAGGGCAAGCCCGTCAAGTCCTATCGACTCGAGGTCAAGCGCTGGTTCGATGACGCCAGTGGTGGCAGCTACGGTCGCGGCACGCCAGCCGTCGAGGTCCGCGATCCCGATGGCCAGAAGGAGATCGGTGGCCTCGAAGCCGGGGACTGGGCCGTGCAGGTCACCTCCCCCAAGTTTGCCAAGACCTACAGCGACAATTTTACCGTCGCTGATGGCCCCCAGCAGAGCATGGAGGTCAAGGTCGTCATGAACATCGGCGGGACCATCGAAGGCTTTGTCTACGACCAGGCCGGTAGGCCTGTCGCCGGGGCCACGATCGAGACCCTGGACAACAGCTTCCAGGACAATCCGCTCATGGAGATCTTCGGCGCATTGATGCAGGTCAAGAACAGCCAGGTCAGCAAGGCCACCAACTCCAAGGGGCGTTTCGTGCTCCAGAAACTGACCCCCGGCAAATACCAGATCCGCGTGCAGCACCCCAACTACTCCCGGAACTACATCCGGGACATCCAAGTGACCGAGGGTCAGAAGACCGTACTCGCCAGAATCGTCATCAAGCAGGGCTGCCGGGTCGAAGGTCACGTGACCTACCGCGGTATGCCGGCCGTCAATGCCAAGGTGATGATCACGATGCAGCCCAGCGAGGGTGGGGATACCCCGCAGCACTACGTCTTCGACACGGTCTACACCGACCTCAAGGGCAACTTCAAATCCAGTCGCCAGCTACCCGCCGGCAAGTACGAGATCAACGCCGTCAAGGTCGACACCGGGAACCCGCTGGGCGCCATCGTCCAGGCACAGAAGAGCAAGAAGGAAGTGACTCTGTTCCCCGGCCCCAAGGCCAACGTCGTCAATCTCCTCATCCCCGATTGATCCCGGCCCCAACGCTTCAGGCTCCCGGGATGTGTTCGACTGCAACCGGGAGTTTGGGGAAGTGGAGCGAGAAGGTCGTCCCTTCAGACGAGGCACTGGAAACCTCGACATGGCCGCCATGGCCCGTCACGTACTGCTTGACCAGATACAAGCCCAGACCGGTGCCGACGATGCCCGAGGTGTTGTCCCCCCGCTTGAACTTGTCGAAGATCGTCGCCAGGTTCTCGCTGGGGATACCGATGCCATTGTCCTCGATGTCCACCACCCAGTGCTCATCCTTCTCGCGTGAAGCGATGATGATGCTCCTGCGATCCTTGCACTTGTCGGCATAGTTGATGGCATTGCCGATCAGGTTCATGAAGATCTTGGTCAGAGCCTTGCGGTCCCCCTGGATGATTGGCAGAGGCTCCACACGGATGCGGACGCCTTCTTCCTCCAGGTGGTACTTGAGCCTTCGCATGAGCGAACCCACGAGCACGGTGAGATCGATCTCCTCGAACCGGAACTCCTCGGGATCCCAGTCCACGCGAGAGGCTTCCAACAGGTCTCCGATCAGGTCCTCCATATAGCCCACGGATTCCCTGGCATTGTGCACGGCATCCAGCTGTTTGGGATTCAACTCGCCCAGGATCTCCTTGCTGAGCAACCCCAGCACGGTCTTGAACACCGTCAGTGGCTTGCCCAGGTCGTGACAGATCAGCTGGTTGGTCTCCACGAGCTCGCGGTTCTTCTTCTCGATGAAGCTCTTGTAGTCTGCGAGCTGGGCATAGAGGTTGGCCAACTCCATGTTCGATGCGATGGCCTGCCCCAGCAGATTGCTGGCCTCTTCGGAGAGCTGCCCGCTGACAGCGACATCCAGAAGATCTCCCAGCGTATGCATGGCCTTCCCTGCTTCCGGGAAGCGGAACAGGGCAGGATGCAGAGCCTCCTTCGGGTCGGAGAAGGGATTGGCTTGGAAGATCATGGCCGGACTGTCATTGCCAGTCTCCGCGCACTCGCAGTCCTCCCGGATCTCAGGCTCTGTTGCCCCCTCGAACCCTTCCGGAATCCCGAACGGCTCCGACGCGGCAGCCTCGTCCAGCGCAGATCCCGTGTCCGGCTCTGGCTCCGAGACGGTGCCCAGCTCCGACTCCAGCTCCGACTCCGATGCTGCTTCTATGGGTGACGTTGTCTCCAGAGACGCGGAAGGCTCTGTGGCCTCAGGGCTGTCCTGGAGTTCCGGCTCTTCGATGGCCTCAGGCGTTTCGAGCACTTCTTGTGCCGGACTCTCCTCCTGGGACTTCTCGGATTCCTGATCAGGCTCCGGAAGGATCAGCGTTCCCTCCGAATGCAGTCCTCCACGTTCATTCTTCGACTCATCCCCACTCGGCCGATTGTGGGGGTTCCCTTCGCGCATGCGCAACTTGGGTCGTGGGAGGTCTTCATTGGCCGCCTGCTTCTCCTCTTCGAGCAGGCCATCCTTCAGATCCTCCACGGCGTCATCAGCGACAGTGACGTCGACCAGGTTGTGGGACATGTTGACCGGTGTCTCCCCATCCTCCTGCAAATCGCCCTTCAAGAAGGCC
>JAJRTL010000134.1 GCA_024278315.1 Planctomycetota bacterium
AGTTCAGGACGGCTGCGCGAGATATGAGGCGACCCAAGAGGGTCGTCGAATCGAAGCAATGCCGAGCGAACCCATAGGTTCGCGGTCCTGGACCGAAAGACGCCGTCAGACGCATCGAGGTCATGAATCGTTCGGGCTAGAAGGCCGGAACCCATCTGACTCGCCCAGGATTTCTGGTTTCCTCGGGGGGAACAGTGCCTAGACCCGGCCATGGAATCCCTCCCTATAGCACCTGATGTGGGTTACCACCGGGTCCCCGAGGGGGTATCCTTCCTAGAAGCTTCGGAACCCGAGAGGAGCCCATCCTCTTGGAATCCTGAGTACCCCGAGTGTCTCCCTCCCGTTCCCCTTGGGATCGAGACATTGCCTGCAATCAGAGTCACCAAGAACCTCTCTGGCGACTTGCCTCCCTGTCCCTCTGGATGTCTGCGACTTGGTGTCGTAGGTATCGCCATGCTGCCATCCGTGGTACGTCACCACGGAGGACAGGAACTCTCACGTTTCCCGTGGGAGTCCACACTGATTGAGTTCCCCACAGCTTCCGGGCCTCGGAGAAGAGGTCCGGAGATCCAAGAGGTCCCAAGATGTACAAGTTCATCCTCCCTGTCGCTGCCATGACCCTGGCCGGTCTGGCCACCGGCCAGGTCGCAAACCAGAAGATCATCCACAACACGCAGTGGACCGACTTTGCGACACGCAATGGCTCCAATGCCCAGACTGTGTTCTACATGCAGCCCATCGAAGCCCGTCGCGGTTACGGCAAGTTCAAGGGCTGGCTCGTGGCTCTCCAGGATGTCGACTCCGGCACGGTCGAGACCGTCGACCTGGGGGTCTCCAAGTATGTAGCGGGCAAGATGGAGCCCGACATCACGAGTACCGGGACGGCCTTCTGGGTGCAGCCCAAGCTGAACTTCAAGGATCCCAAAAAGCCGACTCAGAAGGTCCAGAACGTCCTCTGGACCATCACGCTCAACACGGCCCAGCCGACACCTGAGAGTTTCGGCCTCTTCGTAGGCTTCGGCCCCTCCAAGACCACCGGCACCCCACCCAACACGAGCACGACCGATGGCGTTTTCATCCACACGCAGACCTCCAGCCGGTCCAAACTTCCCGTGGCGCTCCGGAAGGACTGGGTCTGGTACATCGACACGAAGATGACCAAGGTCGCCAACTACTACGGCAAGGGCACGACGCTGCACCTGGGCGGGTTCTACGAAGAGCCGGTACTGCGTCAGTTCGTGAGCTCGACCCGCTACCAGACCACGGCACAGGACCTCTACGGCCTGGAGGCCTACTGGCCGGATTCGGCCGCCAAGGACGCCATCGGTTGGGATGTGGAGAGCAACTCGTTCATCAACGGTCTCGCCGTGACCACCCTCGGAGCGGGCCTGTTGCCCAAGTCGATCACGACCGCCCTCGGGACCTTCTGGATGAGCCCCCCCTTCGGTGTCCTCCAGGCACCCGCTGTCTTCCTCGGATCCAAGGGGACACACAAGACTCCGACACCGATTCCAGCCATCAAGGGCATCAAGCTCTACAGCCAGACCGCCTTCATCGACCCCAAGACCTTCAAGATCCGGATGTCGGATCTGACCACGGTCAGCATGCAATAGTCGCAGGGGCCCGCTCCAGGGTCCCGAGCCAGGGCCAGCGAGGGGCCCTTCGGAGCCCGACCTCTTCGAGGAGGTACGGGCACTCAGCGCCGGAAGGTGGCCAGGAACTGCTGGACCACCTTCCAGGCGGGCTTGTTCCAGATCGCGTAGGTGTGATCTTCGGGACCACCTTTCTCGAAGAAATCGAAGATGTAGACGCCCCACAAGAAGGGAGCGTCGGACATGACCTCCGCAAAGGCGCGAAAACAGTCCGCCTGTTCCTCGAGATCGATGTCGTCCTGCGCCAGGTAGTAGTTCCACGGCGCCGTGTTGGCTCCATTCTGGCTCGGGTAACCCAGCTCGGTCAGCACGAGGGGCCTGTTCAGCTTTTTTGATGCCTGGGCGAGGTCCTTGCGAACCTTGCGCCAGGCTGCCACGAGTTCCTTGTAGGGAGCATCCTTGTCCTTCGTAAGCTCGAAGTAGGCCGTCATGCCCACCTGGTCCAGAAGAGGCCAGAACTTGGGGACCTCGTAGTGGTCCCAGTTGACCGAATACGTGAGCCAGGATCCCGAACGCCCCCGCGCGTTGGCGATGATGCGCTCCCAGGCAGACCGGCTGCGTTCGAGGGAGCAGAACTCGCTGCCGACGTAGAGCATTTCGACACGGGCTTGGCGGGCCAGATCCGTCCAATGCATGAGGAAACGATTGTAGCTCAGCCAGAACTGGCCCACGTTCTTGGGCTTGAGGGTCCCGCGCCAATCATCATCCCCCGCATGCCGGATCAGGACGATGGGGAGGAGCGTGAGGCGGAGTCCCTTCTTGCGCGCGTAGGCAGCGGTCTCGAGGAAGCGGGCTGGCTTGACGGTGCGCTTGCCATCGAACTCGACGACACTGCTGTCCACCTTGTCCACGAGGTTGGTCACCAAGAGCGTCAGCCACTCCGCCCCCGACTCGACCACGCGATCGATCTGCTGGTGGTAGTCGAATCGATCCTCCTTGTAGTAGAGCCCGAGGACAGCGCCACGCTGGGCAGGAGGTTTGCCCTCGACACGAAGGGTGTCCTTCCAGATCCCGCGGCCTGCCTCCTTGGCGCGCTGGCTGGCAGCCATGAGTTTCTTCTGATCGGTGACCGTGGCGCTGATCGACGTGAACCAGGCGAGGCCCCTCTCCAGCAGATCCTCGTTGACGCTCTTGCCACCTTTCTGGCTTCGCAGCGTGGCGAACCCCCCACCCTGGTGGCGGTCCATCTCCAGGTAGAAGGGCCCGCTCGAACGGAGATCGTTCAAGGCGGTGAGCAGCTCACGCCGCGGGTGCTTCTGGCCCACCTCCTCAAGAGCCACTCCCTGCAGCCGGACCTGTCGAGAACCTGTCAAACGGAGTGAGCCCGAGGCGCTCACCGAAAGAACCTGGACCCTCTCGGACACAGCTGGAGGGCGATTGGATTGGCCCCAGAAAAGCCCGATGGCCACAAGGGCGAACGAGAGCCTCAAGATCATATATAAAAACAACTTAGGAGTATCGCGATGGACCCGGTCCCGACCAGGCGTGGCAGAGGTGGAGACAAGCTACGATTTTCCGGTCTTCCCGTCTCTTCTTCCTTCCTTGGAGGGCTGGAATCTGGTCTTCTCCCATCCGATTTTCTCCGGGAGAGGGAAAATCTGACCGCGAGGGATCAGAGGCCCACCGAGGCTGAAAGTACAGATCATGCCGCGCCGCGAGGACATCAAAACCATACTCATTCTGGGCTCCGGGCCTATCGTCATCGGACAGGCCTGCGAGTTCGACTATTCGGGCACCCAAGCCTGCAAATCGCTGCGTGAGGACGGCTATCGGATCGTGCTGGTGAACAGCAATCCGGCCACGATCATGACCGATCCCGAGACGGCCGACGTGACCTACGTCGAGCCCCTCACAGTCGAAGCTGTGGAGCGGATCATCGCGCGCGAACACCCCGACGCCATCCTGCCCACGCTGGGTGGGCAGACGGCGCTCAATCTCTCGCTCAAACTCGCGGATCTCGGCATCCTCGATGAATACGGCGTAGAGATGATCGGAGCGACCCGCGAGTCCATAGCCAAAGCCGAGGGCAGGGACGAGTTCCAGCGTGCCATGAAGCGGATCGGCCTCGACATGCCTCGCAGCGGTCTGGCCTACAGCATGGATGAGGCCCGCATCGTCATGGACGAGATCGGCTTGCCCTGCGTGATCCGTCCGGGCTTCACGCTGGGTGGTTCTGGTGGAGGGATCGCCTACAACATCGACGAGTTCGAGGAGATCTGTCGCCGCGGTCTGGATCTATCCATGAACTGCGAGGTTCTGATCGAAGAGAGCATCGTAGGCTGGAAGGAATTCGAACTCGAGGTGATGCGCGACAAGAAGGACAATGTCGTCATCGTCTGCGCCATCGAGAATTTCGATGCCATGGGCGTGCACACCGGCGACTCGATCACAGTGGCCCCTGCCCAGACCCTCACGGATAAAGAATACCAACTCCTGCGCGATGCCTCGATCGCAGTCATGCGTGAAATCGGCGTCGACACCGGGGGCAGCAATGTCCAGTTTGCGATCAATCCAGAGGACGGACGCGTCGTCATCATCGAGATGAACCCCCGCGTCTCCCGCTCTTCCGCCTTGGCAAGCAAGGCCACGGGATTCCCCATCGCCAAGATCGCGGCCAAACTCGCCGTGGGATACACGCTCGATGAGGTGCAGAACGACATCACTCGCGAGACTCCTGCCTGCTTCGAGCCGGTGCTCGACTACGTCGTGGTCAAGATCCCGCGTTGGGCCTTCGAGAAGTTCCCTCGGGCGGACTCCACACTGGGCACACAGATGAAGAGCGTCGGCGAGGTCATGGCCATAGGCCAGACCTTCAAGCAAGCCTTCCAGAAGGCACTGCGCTCCTTGGAAACGGGATACGTGGGATTCGGCGGCACGCCGGGACTCGCCCCCTGGGAAGAAGGTGAAGAGCCCAGTCGAGAAGAGATTCGCTCACACTTGATCACTCCCCGGCCCAGCCGCATCAAGTGGCTCCACATCGCACTCTGGGCAGGGATGGACCTCGAGGAGATCCATGAGACGACCCGGATCGACCCATGGTTCCTGGATCAGGTTCTGCAGCTGCTGGAGCAGGAGAAGGAGCTGGGAGCCAAGCTCGCCAACGGTCTCGGCGGCATCGACGAAGCCGGGTTTCGACACTTCAAGGCGCTTGGCTACAGCGATCTCCAGATAGGGAGGGCCGCAGGCGTCGGCGAGAGGGTGGTGACGCAACGACGACAGGAGCTGGGAGTCCGCCCCACGTATCGGCTCGTGGACACATGTGCAGCCGAGTTCGAGGCCTACACTCCCTACTACTACTCCACCTATGAGGAGACCGACGAGGTGCGCGTCAGTGACAAGGAGAAGATTCTCATCATTGGCGGCGGTCCCAACCGGATCGGACAAGGCATTGAGTTCGACTACTGCTGCTGCCACGCAGCATTCGCGCTCAAGGATCTCGGTATCGAGACCATCATGGTCAACAGCAACCCGGAGACGGTCTCGACCGACTTAGACACGTCCGACATGCTCTTCTTCGAGCCATTGACCCTCGAAGACGTCCTGGCCATCCACGATCGCGTCAAGCCAAAGGGAGTGATCGTACAATTTGGCGGGCAGACACCCATCAATCTCGCTGCAGGGCTCTCGGAAGCTGGCGTTCACCTGCTCGGAACACCTCTTGAGTCCATCGACACCTGCGAGGACAGGGAGAAGTTCACTCAACTCCTACGCAGACTCGATATCCGTCAACCCGAGAACGGCACGGTCACGCGGACCGAAGAGGCTTTCGCCGTGGCGCACGAAATCGGCTACCCGGTCGTCGTCCGACCCTCCTATGTGCTCGGTGGACGTGCCATGGAGATCGTCTATGACGACAAGGCTCTCGAGCGCTACATGACCGAAGCCGTCCAAGTCAGCGAGGAGCGGCCTGTGCTGATCGACAAGTTCCTCGAGGATGCCATCGAGGTGGACGTGGATGCGATCGGCGATGGAAAGGACTACCTCATCGGCGGTATCATGGAACATATCGAAGAGGCTGGCGTGCACTCGGGGGACTCCTGTTGCTCTCTGCCGCCCTACAGCCTCTCCGACGAGCTCATCGAGGAGATCAGGGGACAGACCCTGGCCATGGCCAGGGAACTCGGGATCATTGGCCTCATGAATGTGCAGTTCGCCATCAAGGGCAACCGGGCCTACGTCCTCGAGGTCAATCCGCGGGCATCCAGGACGGTCCCCTTCGTGGCCAAGGCCACTGGTGTCCCCTTGGCCCGCATCGCGGCCATGTTGCAAGCTGGCAAGACACTGGCCGAACTAGGAGTGACCCAAGAAGCGCAGATCGACTACTTCGCGGTCAAGGCGCCCGTCTTTCCCTTCTCCAAGTTCCCGGGAGTCGACACGATTCTCGGGCCGGAGATGCGATCGACGGGAGAGGTCATGGGTGTGGACGAGAACTTCGGTGCCGCATACGCGAAGGCGATGGACGCAGCCGACTTCGAGCTCCCCCCCGAAGGCAAGATCTTCCTCTCGGTCAAGGATTCCGACAAGCGCACGATGGTCAATCTGGCTGCGAGACTATCGGCCATGGGTTTCGACCTCATTGCGACCCAGGGAACCTACAAGGCCCTGCACAACCAAGGCATCGCGGTAGACCGCGTCAACAAGATCCACGAAGGCCGCCCTCATGTCGTGGACCTCATCAAGAATCGCGAAGTGAAACTCATCATCAACACCCCGCTGGGCAAGATCGAGAGGACGGACGACCGGCTGATCCGATCCACAGCGGTCTCCTACAAGGTCCCCTGCATCACCAATCTGGCAGCGGCGGCCGCTGCGCTCCAAGCCATCACCATCAAGAAGAAAGGCGCGCTAGGGGTCGTTTCCCTGCAGGAGCTGGAGAGGGTGACCTCGAAGTAGACCAGACCCAGATTCCTGATCCGAGGCGGCCTGAGGGCTTCTGGAGGGCCTTGGGCTCCCCAGGAGGGCCTGAAGGGCATCAGCCTCACATCTAGAGCTTTACAGCGCCGGTTCGGAAGATTAGGCTCTTCCGGCTATTTTTCCGATTCCAGCCCACTCACTCCAAAGAGCCATTCCGCGATGAGCAACTCCGGCGAACACGAACTCGGCAAGTCACTCCCGATCCGCCTCATGGAACAGGTCCAGGGCTCCTATCGCAAGACCACCCTACTCCAGAAACGAGTTCGGGAACTCGTCCGCGGCCAGCGGCCTCTCTTCGAGACGCGGCTCCACGATCCGATCGCAATCGCCCTGGAGGAGATGAGCCGTGGGCTCATCGAGCTGGTCCCGGAGGAAGACCAGGACCCCGCCTGAGCCAGGGGGGGAGAACCTCAAGTGGAGCCCCTGATCCTCTCGATCAGAGGTCCCGGGTATCCACGATGCCCTGTAGATCCATGAAGGCCTGTTCCGCACCATCGTTCTGCGAGCAGATGGTGAGATGGAGCAAGACCTGGCGGGCCGATGCGGGCCCGATGATCTGGACTTCCAGGCCATGCGGAAACCCGTCGGAGGCGTCGAACCACGAGGCATATCGATGCACGCCCCTGGCGGCCCCCGCAAGGTTCGAAGCGATGGCCATCCTCTTGTAGGCGAGGAGCCCGTCCATCTGAGAGCTTTCCAGGTTGACCGGGATCTTCCATCCAGCCGTGGGAGCTGCGGTGCTGCCATCGTTCTGGATCAGATCGAAGGCCGTGGTCCAGTCATCCTGACCATGCCTCCACAAGGTGCGGACGACGGGATACGGATAGGCCGGCTCTTTGACGTTGGTGCCGTTGTAGAGGTGATTCATGAGCGCCAACTTCTTGGCGGCGTCGGTGACCTTATCCACCGACTCCCAGTCGGCCAAAGGCTCGCTCACCCAATGGACGAGGTCCAAGGCGTCGTTGTCGACCAAGTGGCTCTTGCCCGGAATCTTGGTCAGGTACCAGGCAACGATCCGATAGATGTTCGTCCTCACCGTCTCGCCGGGTGCGACCTCGAAACTATCCGTACGGTCGTGGATCGAATAGAGCAGCGTATTCCCGGTCTTCCAGACACCGAGCGTTGCATCGTTGTTGAAGAC
>JAJRTL010000135.1 GCA_024278315.1 Planctomycetota bacterium
AGGCACCCATTTGCCGGTCCTCGTCGGCTCCTCTGCAGAGCCCCCCACAGAGGATCTGGACCTCGGCGATCTGCGAATCCAGGACTTCTCTCGTCTGGAGATCAGCGTCCAGAGCGCAGAGGGTCGCCCGATCCGAGTGGCCAGGCTCGCCTTGGGTGAGGCTGGCAGTACAGCGCGCGACCGTCATGCCCTTGCGTACCCATTCTGGCTCTTCCCGGACAGGCGTGGTCAGGCCAGCGTTCTCTGTCGTAAGGGACTTCGCCCCGCCTTCGCTGCCGCTTCACCGGTGGCGTTTTCCGAGAAGGGATTCGACACACCGATCACCGACAAGGGGCCCATCCCTCTGGTGATCCGCCTACCCAAGCGGATCCATCTGCGTGGTCGCCTGATCCATGAGGACATCAAGACCTACCGCCATGCGAAGCTGCGCATCTCGACCGGACAAGCGATGGCCCACAGGTTCAAGGTGTCTTCGATGCTGCGCTCCCAGAGCACCCAAGACGTCCACCCTGATGGTTCCTTCGATATCCAAGCCTCGCCGGGCGTCAAGATCAGACTCAGGGTTACCTACATCGATCGGAGCGGCGACACACCCAATTCCTACTCAGGCCTCTCGAACTACAGGATCTATGAACAGGACACGGACGGCATCCGTATCGAGCTGAAGTCCCGGGGAAACATCAAACGACGTGCCATCCAGATCGGATTCGGAGGTCGTCGGTAGTCGGGGTCTCTGGACGAGGGAGCCTCACTGTTCCTTCATCATACGCCCCCACCAGGCGCGCAGGTTGGCGGCCGCGATCGCGCGCTTGGTCGGACCAGCGGTGAGGGTGTAGCCGCTCTTGGAGAGATCGATGCGCTTGTAGGGATAGAGACAGCGGAAGACCTTGCCCAGGCCGGAGAAGGCCTGGCTACGCACAGCGCTGTCCCTGTCCTCGAGCGCCACCAAGAGGGGCACCACGACCTTGGGACTGCGAAACTCGGCGAGGACACGCACGGCCTCGGATCGCGTCTTGCCGCCCTTCTTGACGATCTCGAGGACGCGGGCCATTCCGGTGTGGTCATCGAGTCGGCGTAGCGTGTCGGCTGCAGACAGGGCGATGTCCAGGTGTTCGGAGTCCAGGAGTTGGTAGAGCGAACTCTTGTCCGACATGCCACCTAGATCGCGCAGCGCCTCGAAGGCGGCCTTGGACACCTGCGTGTTGCTGCTCGCGAGCAGCTTGCGGATGGTCGGCAAGGCCTTGCGATAGCCATGTTTGGCCAGAATCTGCATCGCGGAGCTGGCGGAATAGTGGTCCTGGTTTCGCTCGAGAAAGCCTCCCAGCGCCTTCAGGATCTTGGGATCCAACCGCTCTGCTCGACTCAGATACTTCTGCAAGCGCGAGAAGTCCGAGCCCGACATCGAGTCGAGAGCCAGATCGAGACTCGAGAGACTGGGCTTGCGACCGCTGGCCCAGAGGAAGGCCTCGATCAGTGGCCGGACTCCAAGTTCGGGGTTGTCCTGCTTCGACAACTGTTCTACGGCTTCCGCGGCCTTGGGATCCTCTGCGAGAAGGAGGTGATACAGGATCGTATCCAGCTCCCGTAGCGACAGGCCAGGACGCAGCCAGGCGCGCACGGCCTGCTGGATCCGTACGTCCTTGACGTAGCTCAGACGACTCAGCATCTGCTGCCTCGTCATGTAGTCGCGGGGTGCTTTCTCCAGCACTTGGGCGATCTTCTCGACGAGAGACTTGTCACCGTACCGGTAGAGAATAGTAGCGACACCGACCTCGATCACAGGTCGCCCACAGCTGAGCAACTTGCGAAACGCTGGCTCGGACAAGTCACGCGGATAGGACTGGAGCAAGGAAAGTGCGAGGCTCACCGCGGCGGTCGGGTAGGCGGGAAGAGCCTTGACCAGTAGCGGAACCGCCTTGGGAGGCCGAGTCGATAACAGCTTGCGATAGGCCGAGTAGCGCAGCTGGGAGTCCTGGGCGTTGCCGAGCTGTGCGATCTGCAAGGACAAGTCCTTGGTCCCCTTCTGCGCATCGGGGTTGGATGGCAAGCCCACAAGGGAGCCCATGAGGACGCAGCTGACTATCCAGTGGAACCGAATCACGATCCTAACGCCCCCCGCCCGTCGTGGCGCCGCCACTGCGGCCACCGCTGCTGCCGCCGCGCACGGGTCGGCTACGCTCGGTCACGGTCGTGGGATCGTCCTTCTTCTTGGACTTGTTGCGGGGCCGTTTGCGCGTGACCCGGACCCCTGGGTAGGTGAAGTGGAAGCGCGCGATGGAGGCCCGATGCAAGCCGATGACGTAGCCCGTGTGCCCGTACTTGGCCTCGAAGGCCACGAAGAGGCGATCCAGTGCGGCCATCTCCTTTCGCAGGAGATCCCCACCGGCCAGGTCCACCTTGGCGAAGGGCTTGACGCCGTGGCAGAGGCTCATGTTGGTGTAACCAATGCCCACCGGCTTACGTGCTGGATCCACCCAGGCAACCTCGGGCGGTGCGGGTGGCCTGGTCCTCTGTGCCAGGAGTCCGGGAGCCACCTCCCGACACCAGGCGGCGTAGTGGACCAGGTTGACGATGGCGAGCTGCAACTCGATCTGCGTCAAGGCAGCCGCAGCCTCGGAGCGTTTGGAGCCGCGTCCCTTCTTGGCCCGGGACAACATCCCGTTGAGGTCCTGGAGGACCTTGGCGCACTCAGCGCGGACCTTGTCGGCCTTCTTGGCGTTGCTCTGGAAGTTCAACGAACCCATGACACCCGCCCAGGCTCGCCCGCGCTGCTTCTGTGGGCTCGCGCTGGTGCTGCCGAGCTTGATGGAAGGCGAGCTCCGGATCACGCCGGCGCGACCGGCCGCGCGCCAGGCCCGATCGATGGCCCGGTAGACCGGATCAGAAGCGATCTCACGGAAGGCGTCCTTGCGCGCCCCCACCCAAGGAGCCAACTGGTTGACCCTGCCATCCCAGAAACTTTCGAGGATCTGGTGGTGGTCTCCCGAGCAGAAGAGACATGCCGTGTAGTAGCCGCAGCTGTGAGCGGTGCTGGCCGACGGCGAGAAGAGATAGACCTTGCCACCACTGGCGGCCGCAAGACGACTCATGCCATAGACGGCGAAGCCAGCCGGCGACACCTCGTTCGGTGAGTTCATCTGGAAGATCCATCCCCAGGGCAGATCCACGAAGGGACCGTCCGCGGCATGGAACTTCGTGCCGCGCGGTGGCCGCTCATAGCTCCTGGACTCCCAGTAACTGTCCGAGATGTAGGCCTCACGAGTGATGACCGAGACACGGATGCCCGACTTCTTGAGCTGCGCCACCGTTCCTTCGAGATCCCCCTCGATGTCGGCATTGTCGAGGCAGACCAGAAGGATCTCCTTGCGCCCCTGGTGTTTGTTCAGAAGAGAAGCCACGATGCGCAGCTCGGCATAGGGGTCATGGAATCCCTTGTCGATCTTGCTCAGTGCCTTGCTCAGATACTGCACGGGCGCCTTGCGATCCAGGGTCGGCGCGAGCACGGCCTTCTTCTTGTCCCCGATCCGCCGGACGCCAATCGACATGCCTCCGAGCTTGTCTCCCACCTCGGCCAAGGCCTGGGCCAGCTTCCCGGGCAGATCGGCACTCTGGACGGACAGGGTCGGATCCACGAGCAGATACAGAGTCCGATCCGTGTCGGTCGCCTTGGCGGCACCAGGATCCAGAAGTACCTGCACGAGCGCCCGGGTCAGGCCACGGTCGGCCTGGGTCATTCCATCCGCGCGGGTGGGAGTCTCCTGGGCCCCGACTACGGCACAAAGCAGGGTCAGACTGGCAAGGGTGCGAAGCATGATCCCACTATACGTGCAGAGCCCTGGCACTGGTGAGCTGCCTCTGGGAATCTCTCCTCGAAAGAGAGAGCTCCTGTCGACTACCGTCGGCCCAGACCCGGCGTGGCGTCCTTGACCTTGTGGAAGAGCCCGAAGGCCTGCTGGACCTCCTCGAGAGTCATGCCGTAGACCTTGCGAAACAGGCCCTCGGAATACTTCGCACCGTAGCCGCGGCTCTTCCGTGCCGCATCGAGGAAATCGGAGAACTTGCCCTTCATGCGTTCATCCTTGGTCTCGATCATGAACTCGATCAAAGCGCCAGCGTGCGCGTAGTTCCTGCTTCCATGTCCCGCTGGATCGGCCAGCAAGGTCTGGATGCCGACAAACTTCCGGAGACTGTAGAAGTTCCCGTTGCGCAGATCTGAACGCATGCTGCCCGATACCTTGCCACCCAGGATCTTCTTCTCGATGTAGACGGCCATCCCCTCCTGGAACCAGGAACCGACTCCGCCGATCTTCATGCAGGCAATCACGATCTGATGCGTGGCCTCGTGCATGACGACGTTCGACTTGGGGCTCTGGTAGTAGGTCGCGTAGTACTTGGCAGAGGCATGACCTGCCGTTCCCTTGGCGGTCGCCATTGGCCAACCCGTGATGTTCACGCAGAAATCGAAGTACTCCGTGTTCATCTTGAAGATGTAGGCAGTGAGATGCTGGTCGATGTCCTCGAATGGCCAGGTCTTTTTGACATAGCCGTAGAGCTGCTCGAGGCTCTTGCTGAAGCGCTTGACCGTGGTCTTGGGCCCGTTCGTGTAGACGAAGTAGTGTTGGCTCTGGATGACATTGAACCCCTTCATCCACTTGGCGACCCTCTTTTCGCCTCTCTTCCTGATGCGCTCCGAGACGACCTTGTCGGCGATCTCGTCCTTGAAATCCTCCAGAAGCAGAGCCAGGTGTTCCTTGTCCAGCTGCTTGGGTCCCTTCTGTTCCTTCCTCTGTTCGGCCTTGGTCGTGCCCTCCTTTCTCTGCGCGGGGAGTTCGCGTGACAAGGCCAGGACCAGCATTGCAGCAAGGGGAATCGCTCCCATTCGAGTCGATAGGATTACCATGGGCTTCACTTGTTTCATCCTGTATGTCGAGCAATCGGGCGGGTCAGAAAAGAATCGTATCAGGTCTATAAACAACAGGGGCTCCATTACCGGGCTCCCTCCCCGCGATCCTGTCCCATCTCTGTCACTGGGATGCCCTTCGACCTCTGCGCAGATCGATCAGTCTCACCTCATAGCGACGAAGGAGATTCGGGACCCAGCTGGCATCCGAGTGGCACAGGCGGAAGTCTTCCATCGGGAGGGTCTCCCCTCGATGGGATCCCCGAACTCGGCTACGATTCAGATGCCCCAGCCCCATCGAAGAGGCATCGATCCGAGAGGAATCCTCATGACCTCCCTGCCCCACGGTGCTTGGCACCTCTTGACATGGACGGCGCTCAGCACCCTCATCTTCGCCACTGTCAGCCCATCACAGACTCGCGGTGAATCGGCCAGGGTCATTGCGCGCCTCTACTCCAACTACCCCAAGGTGACTTTCAGGGAGAAGGTGACCCTGATCCTGGTCACACCGCGCAAGGGACAGAAGACCGTCCAGATCATCGAGGCCAGCAGGTGGCGTGACTTTCGATGGCAAGTCCCTCCCCAGTTCTGCGATGGAAAGAGATTCCAATGGTATCTCGTCCGCGGAATGACGGATCCAGCGAAGGCCAACTCCTTCTTCGACCGCCCCATGGATTGGAGCTGGGCCACGGGATCTTGCGAGATCCAAAAAGGCAAGACAAAGCGACTGCCCTTGCGCTCGATCCCCGCGCACGCGACCGTGCTCGGGAAAGGCACGATCCTCGACCCGGGCGGCAAGCCGATCCGAAGGCTCCAAGCGAGGATTCTCTACAGGCCCCCAGGCAGCAGAGTCAGCCACCCCATCAACAGCACGGCATTCAGCTACCACCCCTTGACCGGTCGCTATTGGGTAATGGGATCGTCGCCGCACGCCTATCCCTCTATCGAGCTGAATCTCTCCACGGACTGCAGTCCAGGTGAAGGCATGGCACGACTCCTCGGCGTGCCGATGGATTCCAAAGAGGACGTAGAGCTGACGATGTGGCCCGAAGCCATCCTTACTCAGCGAATGCATGGGTGGGATCCTCGCGGCGGGATGGAGCTCCAAGCAAGCCTCCGATTCCTGGAGGGATCGAAGTTCACGGATGGTCCGCGCCCCATCACCGATCCATCCCTGCAGTTCGTTGGTCTTCCGGGAGGAAGATACGAGTTGGTCATCTCGACCCGCTTTCAAGCACGGACCCTCCTCAGGCATCCCATACAACTGCGGGGGGCCGAACACGCAGCCCCAGAGAACGCCATCGATCTGACCAAGCATCTCATGCACGTCACGATCCGCGTGAAGGACATCCAGGGACACCCCATCCCCTTCTGGGCGCATCACCTGGTCCCTGCTGGGACCTCGAGCAAGATTCGCAAGGATGGTTGGATCACCCCGGCGGGGGGAACCTGTCGACGGCAGATACCCAAGTCGGGGGCGGATTTCCTCATCGAACAGCCTGGCTACGCTCCGCGCGTGATCTGGGATATCAAGACCGACAGGGAAGTGACGCTGTACCGCCCCCGTCAGGTGAGAGTCTTGATCCGAGGGCTTCCGAAAGATCCCGCCCTGCGTGAGCATCTCTTTGTCAGGGCAGAACCTACGACCGGTTTCCCCTCATGGGCATGGTGGGCATTGACGAGAAATCGCTACTATCACAAGGACAAGAAACAAACACGGAACCTGATCCGCGAGTTCGCCAGCGATCTTCGCTACAAGACCTATTGCCGTTCACCAGTGGATGAGAATGGCATGGCCGAGCTCTACCTGACCCATCCAGGACGATGGAGATTCCAGCTGCTCTATTCACTCGGCTCGGAACAGACCCTCGTGCCTCTCGCGGAAGTCCCATCCATCAAGGTCGACAAGGCCAGGCATGCACTGCGCATCAAAGTTCGCGAACTCGATCTCCAAGAGGCACGCGAGCAGTTCCTGA
>JAJRTL010000136.1 GCA_024278315.1 Planctomycetota bacterium
CATCTTCGTGAGCTTCCCATCTTCGTGGTAGAAAAAGGACTCGTGTACTCCCTTGGTTCCGCAAAACCTCGAGGTTGCAAGGATTGAGCAGTAGGGGACACAGGAAGAGGAGGGGGGAACCGTGATCGGACAACCACATTCGACCCCTCTGAATCAGCGAGTAGAGGTCACATTCGGAGCGGGGATGCTCAGATCTCTTCCGTATTGGACGCTTCTGCGTCAGACCACAGATACGCCACAGGCTTCGCCATTGGCATGTTTGCTCGCAACGATCTCATGAAGAATCCCGCCGGATCTCGGCCAGACACATCGAGGTCAGGAATCGATCAGGATAGAGTCTCGACATGATCAGCAACAACAGCAGGTGGATCTCTGTCATCGCCCTCGCAGGACTCTTGGCCATCGAGTCGAAGGGCCAGAAACTTCTGGACGATTTCGACAAGCAGCACGACAAGGCCTTGCTCACGCTGGACAACATCGACGGAAAACCAGAACCCAAGATCGACAAGGGCAAGCTCGTCCTCATGAAGGCCCTCCGGGCCAAGGGCAACCTCACCAACTCGGCCGCGTGGAACCGCGTCGCCAAGGGCACGCATCGGCAGATCGGGATCCAACTCCGTTTCTCGACCAGTCGCGGCGCACAAGGCATGGGCTTCTTGTTGCTGCCCACCGACAAGCATGGCGTCGAGGGCAAGGCTCCACGCGTGGACACCTGGGAGACCCCGAAGCTCGCAGGCGCCTTCGGGTTCAGCATCGATGTCTACAACCCGCCCACGAGCCACTGGTTCGACGCCTACGGCAACTTCTATGGCCGACCCGAGCGGGAGATCGCCCTCTATTGGGACCGTCGTGAGATTGCACGCTTTCTCTCTCCCATCGAATTCCGCGACGGAGAGCTACACGATCTCACCATCCAGATTCGGTACGACGCTGGCGGCGCATTCATCGACCTGCAGATCGACGACCAGGTGCTCGCGGAAAACCGATTCTTTGCAGGTCTACTGAGCTACGAAAGCCGCCCTGCCATCGGAGCTCGATCGGGCATGCTCTACGCCGACTTCCTCCTAGACCGCATCGAGGTCGACTGGAAGGAGCCCGCCAAACCAGAGGAGATCTCGCCCGAGCCACAGACCGTCCGGGTCTTCGACGGGCCCTTGCTGTGGTCCGGCAATCGAGACAGCACCGAGGTCGTCTATCTGCCCGAGTACGACGCCGGGGAGATCCGCCGGATCGTCATGAGCCTGAGGCTGGAGCCGGGTCCTGGAGGTTGGGACGAATGGGATCGCGGCGCCGCCGTCTACATCTGGCGAGGCGAGGACAAGAAGAGCCAACGTATCGAGCTCTTCCGCTACATGACTCCCTACAAGCGCAAGTACACGTGGTATGCGGATGTCACGGACTACCTACCTTTGCTGCGGGGCAGCAACCTCATGGGTTTGCACATCGGCACATGGAAGGGAAAGAGCAACCCCCAGAAGGGCTTCCAGGTCTACGTGGATCTCCACTACTACGAAGGTAGACCGGACCGGCTCCCCGTGGCTGTACACCAGCTCTGGTCCAAGACCTATCGCTTCAACCAACGCAAGAAGAAGGGCAAGAACCCAGCCTTCGATGGCAATACGCAGGAGGCCATCGCAGCGGCATTCCCGGAAATCCAGACGCAGATCCCAAAGGACATCCAGTCCGCGAAGATCCGGATCACGACGACCGGGCATCAACAGGACGGCGAGTTCGTCGCCAATGTCCGGAGACTCACGATCGCCGGAACCAAGGTTTTCGAGAACAAACTCTGGAAGACCGACTGCTACCTGAATGACTGCCGGCCCCAGTCGGGCACCTGGAAGTTCGACCGCGCAGGATGGGCCCCGGGTTCCTACATCGCGCCCTGGGAGATCGAGCTCACTCCTTGGCTGAAGCCAGGACAAGCCCTGAAGCTCCTGTACCGCCCCTCGGTGTTCGAGAAGAAGAAGGTGGCTGCCGAGCATTGGGTCGACGCCGTGCTGATCCTCTATCGTTGATCGAGTCGATCCGAGTGCCCCTGACGCTCGTGCATGTGAGAATGCAAGATCGAGAGGACCCGATACCGCTCGAGACGAGCGGGCGCCCACTGACCGTAGAACAGGGAGAAGGTCCAGGCCCATGCACGCCTGAGTCCGGCTACAATCTCAGCCAGCCCGAACGATTCATGACCTCGATGCCTCTGACGAGGATCATCCGGGCCTGGTGATTGGAGCAGGAGGCTCCGATCGACATCACGATCGACCCCAAGCCGGGAACCGCCACGCATGTCCATCCATCTTCAAGTGATGTTTGCCCTCTGTCTGTGGGCGACTGCCTTGCAAGCCCAGGGAACGGTCACGCGGACGCACTCGCCTGCGGTCCAGGTCCAGGACAAGCCAGCGCTGGATCCAGCCATGCAGGAGGCATGGCGGAGCATCCGGGTCCCCATCCTCGACGGGAAGATCTCGACGCTCGCACTCTGTCGAGGTACCTTCGATGTCTACGGGATGGATGGCAAGCAACTGAGCTTCAAGGATCGCAGGATCCCGGTCGACACGCTCACCTCGCGCCTCCTCCTCTACGGCCTGGAGAAGAGCCTCTCGGGAAGGCTCGCATTCCATCGCAAGGACGACGGCAGGACTTTCGTGCTCGCCATCAAGAAGGGCAGCTTCTCCAGCGGCAGGAGAGCGGCCAAGAAGAGGCTTCTCCAAGCCCTGTCACGTTTGACCGGCGAGGACCTCGTTGCGAGACAGTACCGACTCCTTCTCCCCGAGAAGCTCGCGGGCGTTCGACGTCTCATCATCCTCGTCCACGGACTCGACAGCCGACCCGAGCTCTTCGACGATCTTGCGACCTTCTTGGAGAAGCAGGGATACACATGCGCAAGGTATTCCTACCCCAACCCGGATGATTCATGAGATCGTTGTGAGCAAGAACGAGATCGGCGCAGCCGATCTCGTTCTTGCGGTCTGACGAGCGCATTTCGAGTTCAGGACGGCTGCGCGAGATGATGGCGACCCAAGAGGGTCGTCGAATCGAAGCAATGCCGAGCGAACCGATAGGTTCGCGGTCCTGGACCGAAAGGCGCCGTCAGACGCATCGAGGTCATGAATCGTTCGGGCTA
>JAJRTL010000137.1 GCA_024278315.1 Planctomycetota bacterium
GAAGCCTCGCGTGAAGTCCGGCGAATGACCGAGCAGGATCGTCAGCCCATCGAACCCCTGTCTCGCGATGAAGTACTCCGTATCCCAGGAGCAGCGCGGTCCCAGTGTTTCGCGGGAGGATGGGCGCAACAGTCCGAAGATCTGGAGACGGCTCTCCTGCGGTAGCCTCGCCACCTCGTCCTCGAGGATGTGGACGCCGGTTCCGCGGAGCACATCGCGCGCCCTCTCGACATCGCCGTCCACGGCATAGAAGCCATAGCGCGGCTTGTGCTTCAGGCTGGCGAAAAGGGCCAGCAGTTTGGTGCGCTCCTCCTCGAAGCGCTCCGCATCGTAGGGGTAGAGCTGGATCCAATCGCCGGGCAGGAGAATCAGATCGGCCTTCTCCTCGTCCATGCGAGCGAAGACCTCTTCTTCGAAGCTCCCGATGCTATCGGATTGGAAGTCGGCGAGGACGACGATCTTGATCGGCTCGGTGAGTCCTTTCAGGCGATCCGAACGGTACTCGTAGCGGCGGATCTGCAGGTCATGGGGTTCGAGGTAGGAGGCCTGGACGTAGACGGCCATCGAGGCGAGTCCGGTGAGCGTCAGTGCGAGAGCGAAGAACCTGGCACGCCTGTCTGCCTCCTGGAGACAGGCGAAGGCGCGCAACAAGAGCACCGGCGTGAAGACCAGGAAGAGGGCATGAGCTGCCAGACGCAGGACGGCGAAGCGGCTCTGGTAGCCTGCGACGCCGACCTCGTAGGCCAGCAGGAGGAGACAGCCGCCGAAGATCGAGAGCCAGAACAGATCGCGCGACAGACGCCAGGGCCCACGCGCCGGCAAGGCGCGCAGGACCAACCAAGCCCCCACGGAGAGGCCCAGGATGTCGTAGAGCAGTGAAGTGATCTGGATGCTGTTCACGGGTGTCGCTGGCGCTTGACATTCTCTTGACGGAAGCCTGATGAGGTTCGGACAAGTTGCGGAGCGCTTTGCCGTCTTCTATGCCGAGTAGAAACAAGGGCTTCCCACGAGGGGGTGCGCAAGAATAGGTTCGTCTGCTGGGCGAGCAATCGTTGTTCCCTCCGAAGGAGGCCAGAAAGACTTTCTGGCTGGCAAGGCGCGCGGACACAGTCGAATCAGGAGATTCGTCGAGTGAGCGCAACGAAGCCAGGGGCAACGAGTGCCGTCCAGAAGGTGAAGCTATTCTTGCGGGCCCCCCAGGTCCAGCCTATCGACCAGGAGATGACCATGAATCCAGCTGCCCTCCTTGCCTATGCCTCCTTGAGCTTCGTCCCGAGCCTCCGGGGCGCTCATGCCATGGACCACTTGCAGCCATCGACGCAGGAATCGAAGCAAGTGGATCCAGAGAAGGGCCAAGCCTCGCAGACGGCGCTGGCGAGGCGCTTCGAGAAAGCGCGCCTTGTCGAGAAGGTGGAGCGCGACTACGAGGGCGCGGCCAGACTCTACCGTTCACTGGCGATGGCCCCTGAAGCCAGCAAGGAATTGCAGGGCAGGTCCTGGCTGAGGCTCGCCATCTGCTGGGACCAGCTCGGCCAGAAGGAGAAGGCCAGGCTGGCCTACGAGAAGGCCGCCACGAGCAGTGCACTCGTGGCGGCAGAGGCCAAGGCGAGACTGCAAGGGCAGGACCCCAAGCGCTTCGAATACCGCGTCCGCCTCCAGATCGACAAGCTCATCGAGGGCAAGGACCTCGCTGCGGCCAGGCGTGATCTGCTCTGGATCGGGGAAGAGAGTGTTCCTTTCCTGATTGCTGCCATCGAAGAGGAGAAGCTCAACCTCGACTTCGTCGTGCGCGCCACCGACATCCTGCTCGCCCTCGGCGGCCCCGAAGCCATCCGCTTTCTGGAGAAGACCTCCAAGAGTGAGGACACCCTGCTGCGTCGCGCCCTCGTCCGAGGCTTCACCAGCAAGGTCGGACCCGACCTGGCCAAAGCCATGGGGCTCTATCTCGCGGACCCCGACCCCCGCACGCGCGACGAGGCTCTGCGACGCCTCATCAGTGTCGTCCCCACATCCACGATCCTGGACTTCCTGGAGAACGGACCCGAGAGCATCCAAGATTATCTGATCAACCGTTTCCTTCAGGCGCCCAACTCGACCGCGCCGATGCCCTCTCGTTCGGGCCGGTGGAACTGGAACTACCAGGCACCCGATGCCGCGCAGAACGGGGAGAGGTTGTTGAAGCTCTATCAGCGGTGGTTCGGCGAGGAGATCCCCGCTTTCCTGCGCAAGGGGCCCCCCATCCTCCGCGACCATGTGCTCTGGGACCAACTCCTGCAGTGCCCGAAGGGCTGGCCTGCTCTGGCCCAGATCCTGCGCCACGCGGACAACCAAAGCCAGATCCCCACCTACATCCCCTGGACGAAGGCAACCGTACCTTCTCCCCGCCAGATCCTCGAACTGGCGAAGGCTCTACCTCCTTACCCGCTCAACAGGGATCCCAATCAACCCTACGAGCTACGCATGCGCCAGGAGTGGCTCTCGCAACAACTCCGCAAGATGATCGCGCCCGACTCGAAACGCAACACTGCCGTCCCACTCCTGGGGACAGATTTCATGGAGGTCGTGCCAGAGCTGGCTGCACTGGACTACGACGCTCAGGGGATTCTCTCCATGGCCATCCAGAAGCTTGCCCAAGCCAAGCACCTGCGCATGGTGGTCGAACTCATCCCCAAGCTCTACTCCACCGAGCACCTCGTCTGGATCTCCCAGCAAACGCCAGGCGTGGACCTGCTTCCGGTCTACCGGAAGTCCCTGACCTACATGTGGGAGCAACGCAAGACCGGGGGCAGCCGCTTCACCAACGCGAGTCTCGTCGCCATGCTCTACAAGAGTCTGCTGCGCCGGGAAGTTCCGGGCATGGCCGCCTTCATGATGGAAGAGACACGCAGACACCCGAGCCTCTACACGACCGCCGCCCAAGGGCTCCTGGCCTGGAAACAACCCAATCTGAAGGAACTGAAGCAACTCCTGATTCTACCCTCCCAGCGAGAATTGCGATCTGAGAAGGAGCTACGAGGGAAAGTGTTCATGTACCTTGCGAAGGCTGCCGTGAAGGACATGGGCACGGACTTCGGACGAGCAGATGCGCTGGGAGCGATCATAAGGATCCCTACGGGTCCATCGACGACTCGTGCGGTGACTGGCGTGAGGTGGTTGCTGGTCGAAGACCCGCGAGCTACGCCCGGACCCCATGCGCACGCATACACCCAGGAACAACTCGGCAAGATCATCAGGAATAGCCTGATCGCCGGAGGCACTTCCTCCTGGACGGACATCACCGATGTACTGCGTAGGAGCCGCCCCCTCTCCTTCGGGATGGCAGGCGGAACACCTTCCTACAGGGTATCGGATCCGATCCTGTCCGGGATCATCCAGGCCCTTCCCCACGCACCAAGGGGCATGCGGATGCAGCAGTTGGTCAAGAGTCTGAGTTTCTATGAGGTGAAGGACTATCCATCCATGCGCGGGCTCTATTTGTGGATGCTTGAAGATGAGGATCCGCAGAATCAGGCACGGGCCCTGCAAGGACTTCGCGTGAGCGACTTCCCGGATCTCGGTGAACGTTGCCTGACCGCCCTGGCCTCCAAGAGCCCAGACGTGCAGATGGCTGCACTGCGCCGCTTGAGTGATCTTCACTACTCGAAGGGGTTCAGCAGGGTGGTTCCCTTGCTCCGGTCTGCGGACTCGAAGGTCCGATCCAGGGCCGTGACCACCTTGGTTGCCATGGACCCGAAGCGCGGGCTCGCTGCCGTGACCCCGATGATCCGTGACTCGGGTTACTCCGTGCGCCTGAGCGTCATCCAGGTCTGCCGCTCCAGCCTCGAACCCAGCGTCACCGGCACGCTGCTCATCGGCCTGCAGGACGGGAACGAATCCGTGCGCAAGGCCGCCCAGGCGGCTCTCGATGCCATCCGCTTCTACCACGAGCAGAAGAGCTTCTGGGATACCTGGAACCAACGCAGCAAGCTCGGCTACGCCAACCCCGCAGAAGCCCTCCTTGCCCAGGCACAGAAGGACCAGCCCCTGAAGATCCGCATCCAGGCCATCCGCTCCTTGGGCACACTGGGCGACCCGGGCAGCCTCCCCTTCCTGATCCAACTCATGAAGGGCGGCAACGCCGAGATCCAGAAGGCCGCCGAGCAAGCCTTGGACCGCATCAACGCCAAGAAGTAACCCCCACCCCACGCAAGGCGTCAAGAAAGGGGACGGGTCCTTTCTTTCCTCGGGTCGTCAGGGTTCTCAATAGATCGACATGACACGGAGAGTGTTGCCCTCACGGGCGAAGCTCGTGACAGCATTCCGAAGCCCATGCTTGCGGAGCAGGCCAGGCAGTTCGTCCACAAGCACCTTCATGATCTTGAGGGCATCATGGTCCTGGCCCTCTTCGTCGGCATCCCCCATGAGCTGGGCCAGGCCCTCGGAGAAGGTCGAGGCCATCGCCACGATATCTGTGATGCTCAAGGCAGAGGAGTTGTCTGAGAGCAAGGCGAGCTGTTCTTGCAGATCGCCATCCGGCACGAAGCCCTTGGCGCCATCTGCGATGGCCTTCTCACGATCCACGACCTTGCGGATCATCTCCGCTGGCTTCGCACCAAATGCCAGCAGGAAGAACTCATCGGTGATGCCGTAGTGGATCTCGAGCATCCCCAGGACCTTGAAATGGAAGAGATTGAATCCCCGATAGTCCTCCTTCTTCCGCGAGACGTGCATCCCCATCTTCCGGATGACCGTGTCGACGGACTTGGCGAAGGCGGCCGGGGCCTTCAACCCCATGGAGAGACACTGCGTGCTGGATTCGAGCTCCGAAGCGTTTTCGTCCGCCATCCCCTCGCTGTCCAGATCCTCGAACCGGAACAGGCGGCCATCCAGCGGATCGATGAACCCCTTCACCAGATCGAATCCGAAACGAGCTTCGAACATGGCTTCGTAATCGAATCCGTCCATGCCCTGGATCGCGACGATATCCTCGACCAAGGACTTGGTGAGCCTGTAGGTCTCGCGAATGTCGGTGGCCCCCACGGTCCCCACCTGGATTCCATCGGGCAGGTAGTGCAGCAGCTCGCGTCCACGCCCCTGGCTCGGGACGAAGGTCTTGATGAACTCTGAGAGCCAGCCCTTCTCCGGTATATGGATCCTGAAATCCTGCAGGAGTCGACCTTCCTTGATGTCCAGGGTGAGATCGATGCGACCAAAGTCGAAGACGCCCAGAAGTTCGAGAATCTCCTGAACCTCCTCTTCCATATCATCCTCGGCCAGCTTCCGGAGCAAAGGCATGACGGCAGCAGGGTCCACACTCAGCGCGACAGGAGCCTGACTCTGCCCCAGTAGTGAGCTCTGCTTGACCTCGCGATCCCCACCGAAGTCCTTCTCATGGTCGGAACTCACGAAGAGGTAGAGCGAATCTCCATGCACGAAAGGCATGCACAACGCGACCTTGTTCAGTCCGTGATTGCCTGTATAGAAAGGTCTCTCCTCGCCCAGAATTTCGACCGCACCCAGCTCCGTCGGTTCGGCCTTGGAGAGGACATCGTCGAGCTTTTCGGCCAGCTCGGACAGGATCTCCTTGTCGCCATCCAGCCGCATGATCATCCAGCCATCGAAGTCATCTTCGACGAAGCTCCTCATTCCCATGGCCATCTGTGCCGTGGCATCCGAGTCCAGCACCATGCGCTTCAGCCTCTGGAGCAGCCCTCCCACTTCCTTGTCTGCGTCCCGGAACTCGTCGACGGCCTCCTTCCACTCCTCCATGCCGGAAAGGATCTCACCGATCGCCGCCAGAGCATCGTCGGTCACGACCTTTCCGATCCTGCTGCTGGCGAGGTCGGCAAGGAGGGTCTTCGTGTTCTTGACCCGCAATTCCATGAGGGGCTTGCTGGGGAAGAGGGACTCGAAGGACTGCTGGGCCGACAGACCGGGAATAGTCAGGAACAGGGCCAGCGGAAGCGCGTGGAGGATCTTCATCGTTGTTCAGTGGTTGGAGAGGAGAGGGGATAGGGTGGTTGGAAACGGACCTCAGCCTTCCTGCAGGTAGAGCAGGAGGCGGTCGTAGCAGAGCAGGATGAGGTCGTCGCGTCCGTCACCGTTGACGTCACCGACCTCCCAGGAATGCGGTTCGTAGTCGGAATCTTCTTCGTCCTTGAGCTCGAAGATGGGGAACACGAGGGCGGGAAGGAGTTCCTGTTGGCGGGGCACGAAGAGGTGGACACCGTGGATCTTGGCATCCAGCAGAGCCAGATCGCGAATCCCATCCTTGTCGAAGTCGCCGCAGATCGTGGCGAACCAGCGCGTCTCGTCCGACGGGGGCTGCGCCGTGCGGAGGACCTGGAGGCGCGCGCTCCGTTTCTCGGGAGGCAATCGGAGAAGACCATCCCGCCCCAGAAGCAGCAGCGTCTCGCCCTGCACGAAGAGGTGTGCGATCCCGATGGAGGGCAGCGCGAGGGAGCGATCCGTGCGTCCCTCCTCGACGTAACGCAGGACGCGGGCCTTCCGATCGACGTAGACCCTGACTCCACCCTCGGTCTTCACGGCGAGCGAGAGTCCTTCCATGCCAACGGGCCCGTTGTCCTGCTTGTGTATCTGTGGCTGCCCCTTGGCATCGAAGCGAAACTGCCGCAGGAACTGGCCACCCACGACCTGGAGCCAGGGCTTGCCTTCGTGGGTCACGAGACTCAGGGATCCGTCCTCCAGGTTCTTGGTGAAACCTGGATCCACGTGTTTCTCTTCGATGGGATACCAGCCCTTCGTTCCCTGCGAGAACAGGACCTGTAGTCCCTTGCCCGGCTGCATCCAGCAGATCTCGGGTCCCAGAGTCTCGTCCAGCTCGGCGACCAGGAGGCGAGCCGGTCCCCTGCTGATCCGTCCCAGCTCAACCCGGTGGGCATGCACACCCCACTGCCCCTTTGCGTTGCGGGAGAGGCGCATGACACTGCCCTTGCGCTTCTTGTCCCGACTCAAGAGGTAGAGGTAGTCACCGTGGTAGGCCACAGACTGAGGTTCCAGGATGCCGTCTGCACCAATGCGTTCGGGAAAGGAGCTCAGGGGTCGAGCGCCACTCTTCCATGCCAGGGTCTTCTCCTCGGGACTCACCAGAATCAGGTCCAGTTTGCCGTCCCGATCCACGTCGGCAGCGGCCATGGAACGGATCCCCGAGAGACTCGGGATCCGTCGCAGTCGGTAGCCGTCCTTCTCGGCCAGAAGGTAGAGCAACTCCGCGCGCTTGGATGCCGCGAGGACAAGATCCTCGTCGCCATCGCCATCGAAGTCGCCGCGGACGAAGGGATCGCCCTTCTCGCGGCCCGGAAGCGCGTAGACTTCGAGCCCGCGAAGGCCGTCCTCTGCAGATGCTGCGAAGGCATACTCCACGACGCGACGCTGCGCACCTTCGATCGTCGCGAGGCTGGGCTTACCACCAGCGCCCGTCCCGCGCCCCACCCAACGCATCTGCTCGGGCGTGAATCCGATCCAAGGACCGAAGCCGCCACCTGCCCTGCCGAGCTTGACCTGCAGCGGCAGTCCGCCCCCCGCGTGCACGACCAGATCCAATCGCGAGTCGCCATCCAGATCCCAGAGATCGAAGCCCTTGAGCTTGCTGGCCTGGATCTCCATGGGCGCAGAGACCTTGGCTCCGCCCGCAACCTTCGTCACGACGCGAAAGCCCTCGCGCGTGCGCACGATCAGGTCCGGC
>JAJRTL010000138.1 GCA_024278315.1 Planctomycetota bacterium
AAATGGGGGAAACTGCAGGCACTCCAGCTGGCTTGGAAGGCTCCTGAATACGCGTCGAGATCCAGATCCTGAACTCGGGGAATTGGACAGGGATTCGCGAGCAATTGCTGTTCGGTATGGCCACGCTCTTTCGCTCAAGGAAGCGGGTCGTTGCAGTTTCCAGAGAGGCTGGACGATTCGAGGAGATCTGGCCCACCTCTTTCACCACAAGACCCTCCTATCCACCGATGAGGTTGTTGCCATGAGCCCACGAACCACGGGTTCCGTTCTTCTCGCCCTCTTGGTCTCTGCCTACTCGCATGCTTCCCTGCTTGCGAATGCTGCGCATTCGACTCATCCCAAGGTCCACGAGGCAGCTCCCCACGACCTCCCAGCCCAGGACAAGCTCAAGGGCATCGTGGGCAATCATCTCGGCAAGGTCATCGCTCTCCTCGACAAGGCCGACAAGGCTATCGCAGCGGGGAGCACCAAGCCTGCAAGGACCTATCTGGAATCAGCGGAGGTGCAGTGGAAGACGTTCTTCGACTGGAACAAGGGCAAGTTCGACCCCAAGCACGCGCAGGTGATTGCCACACAGAAAAGAATGGAGACTACGAGGAAGAACGTCGCCGCGCTCTCGAGCGGGGGTACTCCCACTCCTACGGGAACGACCACCCCCAAGAAGCAGGAGATGAGCGTCATCGTCTCCAGACATCTAGGGAACGTAGAGTCCCTGCTCGAGAGAATCGACAAGAGCATCGAAAGGAAAGACGCGAAAGCGGCTCGAACGGATCTGGGATTCGCCGAGCAACAATGGAAGACCTTCCGTGATTGGAACAAGGGAAAGTACGCCCCAAGCGATCCTCGAGTGCTTGCCGTTGCGAAGCAGATGTCAAACGTGAGGGCGAGGGTCGAATCACTCACGAGCGAAGCAGCGGACATGTCCAAAACCTTGTCGGTCGTCCTTGGCGTGATGCTGGAGAACGAGAAGGAACTTCAGGCGGCAACCAAGACTGCCAACTTCACATTGATGGGTTTCGACAGCAATGCCCGGGAGTACAGACACATCAAGCAGGCGAGGAAGATCCTGCAGAAGCTTCCAGGAGAAATGTCGATCGTGAACGAGAGACTCCTGGATTCAGTGATCGTCTGCCGTGAGTTCCGCAAGCAGATCCCCGACATGGACGATCTCAAGAAGCTCGTGAGAGACGGGTACGCGGCAGAGCAATCCTTGAAGCGTGTCGAAGCTGCGCCCAAGGAGTGGCTGCAGAGACTCAGCCGCACCACCAAGGAATCCCTGGACAGTGCGGAGGAGAACATCGCCAACTATGAGAAAAAACTCCAGGGCATCGAAAAACTGGAGAAGGCCAGACAGGAGTATATCGCCGGCAACGCCTTCGAATGGGGCGTCGACCACGCTGACGCGATGTTGCAGATCGTGCCGGCAGCCTTCCTCGAGCTATCGGCAGAGGGCAAGCGCACCTTCCCGGGCTACGTCAAGGTACGAGCAGCTTTCGTCGCCCGGGCCAACGCACTCGAGGTCCGAAGCAAGAAGATCGCCGCGGACATCAGCAAGGTACGCAAGCAGATCGTGGATGCGGAACTGAGCCGGATCGATGCGGCACGCTTCCCCAAGACCGACTACTCCGGAAAGAAGTGGGAGGAAGCCGAGGCGTCCATCCGCAAGGCCTTCACGCAGAAGATCCGCGACAAGAAGCTGCTCCGCGTGGCCATCGACTCTCCGTGGGCCCTGCGCAAGGAGGCTCGCTGGCGCAACCGGACTTGGATCATCGGCACATACCGCTACATTGGAGCCTACTGTGCAGCGAAGCTCAGCTCCGGCAAGTGCTACGTCTACCACATGATGTTCCGAAGGACCCTGCAAGGGGACGGCAGCTGGAGCCCGCTTGAGCAATGGAGCGTGGGGCAGGTCTACGAGATGGCCGAGAAGAACCTCGACGGGTGACTTGGGTGAAATGGCCGAGTCGGACGATGCAGCCGACCAGCCATGGGCTGGCAGCTGATCGCCCCGCGCGGAAGGGTCCAGGGGCTCGGCGCCTGCGGAGAGCGGGTCGTCGGGGAGGGAGGGGGGATCAGGAGTCCCAGTGCGAGGTCAGGATCGAAGGGAAAAGGCGCTTTCCTTCGGCAAGGATGCGCTCGCGGCCTGGGAAGTCGAAGTGGCAGAGGAGGGAGTCGAAGGCTTCGTAGTCCTGGGTTCGGGCACACCACTCGAGCAGGGCGGTGCAGGCACGATTGTCCCCCTCGTTCCGCTCGGCCAGGCGACGGACGAGATCGGAGGTGAAGCCGCGCGCTTCCTCCTCGACCTTGCGGCGCTAGGCCTCGTCGAGGCCCAGCCAACGCTCCTGGAAATCCTCGGGATTCAGGGCCTCGATGATTCCCCACAGATAGCCCTCGCGGACAGAGTGGATGCTCTCCCCCAGCAGGACAGATTCGGCGGCTTCCGAGAGTAGGCTCATCGTGGATTGCGGCGGGACAAAGACACTCGTGTCGATGAGGCTCGTCCCCATGCACACGTGACAGATCGGGGAGGTTCACCCTCCCCCGAACGATTCATGAGATCGGTGCGAGCAGGGCTAGTGGCGGAAGTGGCGTGTGCCGGTGAAGACCATCGCGATGCGGTGGGCGTTGGCGGCGGCGATGACCTCTTCGTCACGGCGCGAGCCACCGGGCTGGATGATCGCGGTGATGCCGGCCTCTGCCGCTGCCTCGGGACCATCCGAGAAGGGGAAGAAGGCGTCGCTCGCAAGCACCGCCCCCTTGGCCTGATCGGCCGCCTTCTTGATCGCGATCTCTACCGAGTCGACGCGCGACATCTGGCCCGCGCCGATGCCGATACCGGCACCATCCTTGGCCACGACGATCGCGTTGCTGCGCACATGTTTGCAGATGCGCCAGGCGAAGCGCAGATCGCGCATCTCCGCCTCGGTCGGTTCACGATCCGTGGCGATCGTCCAAGTGCTCCCGTCGTCGCCAGCCCCAGGTGCATCCCAGTCCTGCACGAGGAAGCCACCTGAGACCGCGCGCACGTTCTGCGCGACGCTGCCTTCGACGAACTTTCCTGCACGCAGGATCCGGAGGTTCTTGCCGAACTTGGCCCCACGCAGGGCTTCGAGGGCCTCCTCGGTGTAGGACGGGGCGAGCAGGGCTTCGATGAAGTTGCCAGGCGCTGCCATGAGCTCGGCGGTCGCCCGGTCGACCTCACCGTTGACAGCCACGATCGAGCCGAACGCGGACAGCGGATCACAGGACAGCGCGACCCTGTAGGCTTCCGCCAAGGTCGGCGCAATGGACGAGCCGCAGGGGTTGCCGTGCTTCAGGATGGCGCAGGCGGGTCCTTCGCTCGCAGGGAACTCCCGCACGATGGCCAGGGCCGAATCCAGATCGAGGTAGTTGTTGTAGGAGAGCTCCTTGCCGCCCAGGACCTCGGCCCGCGCGAGCGTACCCTCCGGAGCCATGGGCAGGCGATAGAACGCCGCGCTCTGGTGCGGGTTCTCTCCGTAGCGCAGCGTGGCGACGCGATCCCCAGCGACGGTCAGGACCTCAGGAAAGGCCTCGGCATCGTCCTCCTGAGCGTGCAGATACGAAGCGATGGCAGCGTCATAGGCGGAGGTGTAGGCGTAGACCTTGGCCGCCAGCTTGCGTCGCAATCCGGTCGGCACCTCGCCACTCGCTAGCGCCTTGGCCACCTCACCGTAGTCGGCGGGATCGATGACGACCGTGACCGTTCCGTGGTTCTTGGCGGCACTGCGCAGCATGGAAGGCCCGCCGATGTCGATCTGCTCGATGGCCTCCTCGCGCGAAACGCCTTCCTGGCTGACAGTCTCGACGAATGGGTAGAGGTTGACGACAACGAGATCGATAGGCTCGATGCCATGCAGCTCCATGGCCGTGACGTGATCCGCATGATCGCGCAGACCCAAGAGCCCACCATGCACCTTGGGGTGCAAGGTCTTGACCCGGCCGTCCATCATCTCGGGAAAGCCGGTGTATTCACTGACATCGGTGACTTCGAGCCCTGCTTCGCGCAGGACGCGGGCCGTGCCACCGGTAGACAAGAGTCGATAGCCACTCTCGGTGATGGTCCGGGCCAGGTCCACAAGACCTGCCTTGTCCGAAACCGAGAGAAGCGCGTAGGGAGAGGACATCATTGGCTCCTTGTCGCTCCGGCCGGGCTCCAGCAGTGGACTACTTGCGCCGCTTGAGCCAGGCCGTGATGAAGTTTTCGAGGTCTCCGTCGAGGACGGCGATCGTGTTGCCTGTCTCGACATTGGTTCTGAGGTCCTTCACGAGCTGGTAGGGTGCCAGCACGTAGGACCGGATCTGGTTACCCCAGCTGATGGCACCGCGGTCGCCGTAGAAGGAGGCGATCTCCTCCTCGCGCTTGGCCAGCTCCAGCTGGTAGAGCTTGGCCTTGAGCACCTTCATGGCCGTGGCGCGGTTCTTGTGCTGGCTGCGCTCATTCTGGCAGGCCACGACGACGCCGGTCGGGATGTGCGTCAGTCGCACAGCCGAGTCTGTCTTGTTGACGTGCTGACCACCGGCACCCGAGGCTCGGTAGGTGTCGACGCGGATGTCCTTGTCGACGAGATCGATCTCGATGTCGTCGTCCAGCTCGGGCACGACCTCCAAGGAGGCGAAGCTCGTCTGGCGCCGCGACTGCGAGTCGAACGGCGAGATGCGCACGAGGCGATGCACACCCTGCTCGGCCTTGAGGTAGCCATAGGCATAGTCGCCCTTGACCAGGAGCGAGGCAGACTTGATGCCGGCCTCGTCGGCCTTCTGGATGTCGAGCATCTCGACCTTGAAGCCCATGCGCTCACAGTAGCGCTTGTACATCCGCAGGAGCATGTCGGTCCAGTCGAAGGCGTCGATGCCACCCGTGCCGGCCTGGAGGTTCAGGAGGGCATTGCGGTGGTCGTGCTCCCCGCCGAGCATGACCTGGAATTCCACGGCCTCCAGGTCCTTCTCGAGCTCGGCAAGCCCCGATTCGAGGTCGCCGGACAGGGCCGCGGCGTCCTCGGCGGTCTCGCCGGCGAGCTCCAGCAGCAGCTCCAGATCTTCCAAGCTGGCCAGGGATTTCTTGATCGGACCAACCTTGGCCCGGGCGCGCTTCTGCTGGCCTATGACTTCGTTGGCTGTCTCCTGGTCATCCCAGAATCCAGGCGCCGCCATTTTTGCCTCACACTCTTCCAGCGCCACCGCCCAGCGATCGTAGTCAAAGAGACTCCTTCAGCTGCGCGAGACGTGTGGAAGAGAGGCTGATTCGATCTTTGAAATCGTCGAGGGCCATCTCACTCCCAGGGGTCTCGGATCCATCCATCAGAGCTCGGATGGGTGTCTGATGGGCTTCGACACCGCGTCGATCGCCATCAGGGGCGAGAACGGTATCCGATCCAGCGTCCCATTACACCCTGTTCCTGGGGGGTCATTGGGGGGATCAGAGGGAGGAAAAAGGGGAGCTGCGGCGGATATTCGCAGGCAAGTCTGGAAGTCGGCATCACAAAACCGCCGCAGCTCTCGGTTGGGCTCCCAGTGGCGACCGGGCTCCCTTCCATCCCCCTCGAATGGACGGGGAACAGCCCCATCGTCGGCAAGCCATGAGCCTGCTTGAGAAGCGCAGACCAGCTGTAGAATCCCGCCACACCCCCGCCTGAAGAAAAGGGACGGGTCCTTTTCTTCAGGCGGTTGGCGCGTCGCGGGCTAGGGGTTCTTCACGTAGGCGTTGGGCCTGAGGTAGAACCACCAGTTGATGATCACGCAGACGAAGTAGAAGGCGGCGAAGCCGTAGAGCGCGTACTCGGGCGTCGTGGCCTTGATCTGGCCCTTGAACTCGATCGGGATGATGAAGGCGCCGTAGGCGGCGACGGCCGAAGTCCAACCCAGGACCGGGCCAGCCTGCTCCTTGTCGAAGACCATGGCGATCGTCCTGAAGGTCGAGCCGTTGCCGATCCCTGTCGCCGCGAAGAGCACGAGGAAGAGGATCAGGAAGGGCACGAAGTGGTCTTGAGGTGTCGTCGATGCATAGGCGGCCTTCATGAAGTAGGCCACACCCAGAGCACTGGCGATCATGATCACGGAGATGATCTGCGTGACCTTGGCGCCACCCACCTTGTCGGCGATGATGCCTCCGATCGGACGGATCAGGGCGCCGATGAAGGGACCTGTCCAAGCCCACATCAAGGCGCTGGGTCCAGCTGGATTCGGTTTGACATGAACCATGACCCCTTCGACCAGCTCGTGCTGGTAGCCGAAGATCACCTTGATTGCGAGCCCGAAGGCAGCTGCGAATCCGATGAAAGAACCAAAGGTCATCGTGTAGATGATCGTCATGGCCCAGGTGTGCTTGTTGTTGAAGATCTTGTACTGACGATCCAAGCTGCTCTTGATGGACGCAGGTGTCAGGATCTTCAGCGCAAACACCGTGACGATGATCACACCGGGCAAGATGAACCACCTGTTGATCCCGATACCCAGGGACAAGCCTCCCTTGGTCTCGGGCAGCATCAGCAGGAGACCCAAGGCGGCCACGACCAAACCGATGAGGAGCATGCCGAGGATCTTCCCGAAGGCCGCCAGGGTCCCGCCGATGTTGGGCGAAACATGCTCGTCCACGATGTTGTTCATCCCGAACCAGGCACCGATGACAAGAGGTACCAGAATGACGACCCAGATGAATCCCGCATTGGATATGTAGGTATCGGTTCCTGCCGGGATCTTGCCGATCAGTGTTCCCGAACCCATCTTGAGCGCCAAGGCCGTCGTCCCGAACATCCCAACCGTCATCACCAAGGGGATGAGGATCTGCATGGTCGTGACGCCGAAGTTGCCCAAACCAGCGTTCATGCCCAAGGAATAGCCTTGGACCTTCTTGGGGAAGAAGAAGCTGATGTTGGACATCGAGGAGGCGAAGTTGCCACCGCCGAACCCACAGAGAAGCGCCATGATCTGGAACTTCCAGAGCGGCGTTTCGATGTCCGTAAGCAGCAAGCCAGTTCCGACGGCTGGCAGGATCAGCAGCGCCGTGGTCAAGAAGATCACGTTGCGCCCTCCCGCCATCCGGATCAGGAAGGTCGAGGGGATGCGGAGCGTCGCGCCCGAGAGACCCGCGATCCCCATCAAGGTGAAGAGTTCACCCTTGGGGATGGGAAATCCAAGGTTCAGCATCTGCACCGTGATGATGCCCCAGTAGAGCCAGACGGCGAAGCCGCAGAGCAGACAGGGGATGGAGAACCACAGGTTGCGGTTGGCGATGGATTTGCCCGAAGACGCCCATTGTTCTTCGTTTTCGGGGTCCCAATTCTTCAGGTCCTGACCCATGGGGTCCTCCTAGTCGAGAGCACGGTGCCGCTCGC
>JAJRTL010000139.1 GCA_024278315.1 Planctomycetota bacterium
CCCTTGGGCCAGAGACCCTTCTCGCGGATCTCGCTCGACTTCATCGATGCGAGATCTTCCCAGGTCACGCCTTCGGGTAGACGCACACGCACACCGGCTTGGACCCCCTTGCCGCGGGACATCTTGGCCGTGGACGATGGCGTGTCCGAGAGGTCGTAGCGCTCCTGCAGGAGCGCTAGATGGCGCTTCTGGATCGCAGGCTTGGCGGCCTCCATGCGGGTCTTCACCGAGTCGAAGCTCTCGGTCTGCGCCACGGGAGCGTAGCTGGTCTTGCCGCGCTCCATGGGATCCTGGCGTTCACGCGCGGGATCCCCAGAAGGGTTCGAGAGGCCCAGGCTCGCAACGACGAGCAGAAGGACCGAGGAAGAAACGATGGTCGTGGGGTTCATGTCTGGCTCCTGAGTTCTGGGAGAGGGCAGGTTGCCGCTCTCGACAGGGAGAGCTTCGACGATTTCACTACGACCGCCCAATCTATTACACTGCCTACAGTGATAATCACAGCTTATGAGCTAGACTGTCCCCATGAATCTCAATCTGCGTCAGATGGAGTATCTCGTCGCCCTCGCCGAGAAGCTCAACTTCCGCGAAGCCGCCGAGGCCTGCTACGTCACCCAGCCGGCTCTCAGCACCCAGATCCAAGGCCTGGAGCGGAGCCTGGGGCTCCGGCTCTTCGATCGGGATCGGCGCAGCGTGCGCCTCACCTCGGCCGGCCGCGAGATCCTCTCCCGGGCCCATGAGGTACTACGCTGCGTCGCCGACCTCGAGGATCAGGCTCACGCCCTGCAAGCCCCCCTCTCGGGCGAGCTACGCCTCGGCGTCATCCCGACGGTCGCCCCCTACGTCCTCCCCGAGGCCGTCGTCTCCCTGCGCACTCGGTACCCCCACCTGAAGCTCCTCCTGCACGAAGATCAAACCGACCGCCTCATCGATGACCTCCACCACGCCAAGCTGGATCTTCTGCTCTTCGCCCTCGAAGTCGAACTCGGAGATCTGCATACGCTACCCCTCTACCGCGACCCCTTCGTCCTCGCCGTCCCGGCGCGCCATCCACTCAGCAAGCTCGACCTCATCCGCACGCGGGACCTGGCCGATCAAGAGCTCCTGCTCCTCGAAGACGGTCACTGCCTACGCGATCACGCCCTTGAGGTCTGCCATCTCTCAGAGGCTCATGAGGTCCACGACTTCCGCGCGACCAGCCTCAACACCCTCGTCTCCATGATCGCCGCCGGCACCGGCATCACGCTGCTCCCGACGATTTCACTGCCTACCGAGCTGCGCGGACGTCGCGGCATCATCACCCGCCCGCTCACCAAGAACGCCCCCAAGCGCACGATCGGCTTCGCCTGGCGCAAGCAGAGCTCCCGCGCCCCGGAGTTCCGCCTCCTGGCCGAGCACTTCCGCGCCCACGCCCCCAAGGGCACGCTTCCCTGCCCCCACTGATCCCCTTGCAGGATGGGGACACGATCCCACAGCCGTCCATTCCGGAGTGGATCCACGGCCGTGCCAGACCGTAGATCACTGTGGTCCCGGCGGGATCTCGCCAGAGCAGATCACAAGGATGCCATCCCCAACCTTCCGGGCCTTCACCAACTTGCTCGCGTATCGATGCGTGTCCCTGTCTTCGCCGCGGTTATTGAAAGAGGGTACGTGTGCGCGCTTCTTGTTCCACAGGATTACTGAACGCATCGGCCTTCTCGACCTTTCTGCAACAGAAACTCATTACTGGTACAGATCCAACTCAGCTTGAAGACGTGCTGCAAGGCCCTCTGGAACGAGCACTTCACATCGCAAGTTCCGATCCGGGAACACCGCAACATCGCCGCCCTCCTCTTGTAGCTCGACGAGCACGGTCTTCATTAGATCATCGATCGCGATTGCACGAGGTCCATACAAGGACCAGTCCTTGCATGCGCAACACTCGGCATACTGTCTCGCTGGCCAAAGAGGAAGACAAGTGCTGCTCTCAGCCCCTACGAGCTGAGCCCAGCCTTCGTACCACAGTCCCCAGGCCTGCTGCCAGTCCGAGACCTTCTTTACGAAGTAAGAGAGGCGATCAGGTGCATCCAAAGCAAGGACCGCCTCTAGTTCCCGATCATTGACCTTGAGTGGTTCCGACATGAATCCGCTCCTCCTCACTCGCGCTGAGAGTTGGCTCTTCCATTGTTGTCGTAGCGATGCTGCAGATCATGGAGTTCCGGAGTCTGAAGATTAGAAGGAGAGTCGACATGGGAAAAGCCTTTGGCTTTCTCTCTCCCACGAGAATGTGCCAGTTCCTTCCCAGGTGGCCGTCGGATTCTCTTCCTCTTCTTCCTCTTGATCTGATTCAGCTCTTGCTGAATCCAGCCTTTATCAGCTCTTGACACATCGGGGTCATCCAACAGCTGCCTTAGCCTGGCTTGCCCCCCATCATAGTCATTGTGCACAAGCACACCGCTCGTTCCGACGCGGTAGGAGTTGGCGCGCAGGACCGAGAGGTTGTAGACGAGGCCCTCGAAGAGGCCTTGACGCGTCGAGCGTACCACGACCTTGCCAGATCTTCCAGCCAGCACATCGCCGGCCTTCAGC
>JAJRTL010000140.1 GCA_024278315.1 Planctomycetota bacterium
CGCATCGAGAACTACGCGCTCCAGGACATGAGCAAGAAGGCCTTCCTCGAGATCGTCACTGAAGATCAACCCGAGGCTCCCCACTACTTCGTGCACGATGCCATCCTCAATCGCAAGGAGCACGCCCTGCTTGGTGCGACCTTGACCAAGGCGCTGCAGCCCTTGAGTCTCGACAAGGTCCTGGCCCTGCGGGACAAGGGAGACCAGATCCTGGACGCACGCGAGCCCATCGACTTTGCGAGGGAGCACCTTAAGGGGTCCATCAACGTGGGGTTGGAAGGGCCCTATGCCTCGCAGTGTGGCTCGGTCCTGGATCTCAGGGTTCCCATCGTGCTCATTGCGGATCCCGGGGAAGAAGAGGAGGCGGTGGTGCGCCTGGGGCGGATCGGTCTCGCCGACAAGATCGCAGGCTACCTCGAAGGCGGTGCCTTGGCCTGGCAGGGCAAGGATGCAGAGGTCGGCAGTATTCCCCTGATCAAGAGCGAAGAACTGAAGACGCTTCTGGATGGCCCCAACCCCCCAGCGATCCTGGATGTGCGTATCCCCATGGAACGGAATCGCGGAGCCATCCCCAATACGATCTGGATTCCCCTGATCGAACTACCAGCACGCCTGGCCGAGCTCGACAAGAGCCAGCCCATGGTCGTGAGTTGCGAGACCGGCTTCCGCTCCGCTACAGCGCTTGGCATCCTGGAGAAGGCCGGCTTCGACAAGATCACCTATCACATCGACGGCTACTACGGTTGGGCCACACGCATCGAAGACTCTGACTGATCCCATACGAGCCTCGTCGTTGGCCAGGATCCAGCGTGTTCCCGCCTCTATTCCATCACCTCGGGGACGATGTTGAGGTCGGCCCAGGGTGGGCGCACGTAGCCCTTGGATAGTTTGCGTTTGGGCAACTGGATCGGATCTGGGGTCAGGTCCTCGTAGGGGATCTGGTTCAGGAGATGTGCGATGCAGTTGAGGCGTGCACGCTTCTTCTGGTCTGACTGCACGACGAACCAGGGGGCCTGCTTGATGTCCGTGTGTGAGAACATGAGGTCCTTCGCGATCGAGTATTCGACCCATCGGTCCCTCGATTGCAGGTCCATGGGGCTGAGCTTCCATCGTCGTACCGGGTCGTGCATGCGTCTTTGAAAGCGCCGCTCCTGCTCCTCAAGGCTGACGGAGAACCAATACTTGATCACGAGGATGCCGGATCGGACGAGCATGCGCTCGAACTCCGGGCAGGAGCGCAGGAACTCCTCGTATTCGTCGTCGGTGCAGAAACCCATGACGCGCTCGACTCCGGCGCGGTTGTACCAGCTTCGATCGAAGAGCACCATCTCGCCAGCGGCGGGAAGGTGAGGCACATAGCGCTGGAAGTACCATTGGGTCTTCTCGCGTTCCGTGGGCGTGGTGAGTGCAACGACGCGACAGACGCGAGGGTTGCGTCTCTGTGCCATCCGCTTGATCGTGCCGCCCTTGCCGGCTGCGTCACGGCCTTCGAAGATCACGACGACGCGTAGGCCCTTTGCCTTGATCCACTCCTGCAGCATGACCAGTTCGACCTGCAGCTCGGCCAGCTTCTTCTCGTAGACCTTGTTGGAGAGCTTGGGCAGGTCCATCTGTGGTGTGATTTCTTCCGACCCTTTCTGACGCCGGAGATTCCTCTTCTCCTCCGAGGAATCGCTCTTGGAGTCACTCCGCTTCTTGGTCTTTCGGTCGTCCTTGCTCATTCTCTGGGCCCTTCTATCGTTGTGCCTTGCCGTGTTTTCGTCGCTCACGCTTCATGTTATTGAGCTCCTTGTCTCCGCTCACGACGACATCGGGGTTCGCCTTGATGTCCAGAGAGCGGCTGCGACCTCGGAACTTGATGGTTCGCAGGATCAGTTTCATGGTCTCGAGGCGTGCCAGGTGCTTCCGGTCGGAACGGATGACATGCCACGGGGTCTTGTCCGTGTGCGTCCTGCGGAGGAGCTCGAACTTCTTGACCGTGAACTCATCCCATAGGTCCTGCGCCTGGAGATCCACTTCGCTGAGCTTCCAGGCTCGCAGGGGGTCGTTCTGTCGCCGTTCAAAACGCTTCTGCTGTTCCTTCTTGGATACGGAGAAGTAGAGCTTGATCAGCGTGGTGTTGCCGTCGGCGATGAAGCTCTCCTCGTAGTCCAGCACCTTTCGCATGAACTCACGGTACTGCTTGGGCGTGCAGAAGCCCATGACGGGTTCCACCATGGCACGATTGTACCAACTGCGATCGAAGAGCACGATTTCGCCGGCATGAGGAAACTGCTTGATGTAGCGCTTCATGTGGAGCTCGGTCCGTTCGTACTCGCTGGGTTTGCCCAGTGCCACGACACGGTAGTGCTTCTCGTTCATGTAGCGCGTCACGCGACGCAGGGTTCCGCCCTTGCCGGAGGCATCCCGGCCGTCGAAGAGGATGATCGCCTTGTGCCCTCGCGCCTCGAGGTGCGTCTGGAGCTTGATGAGCTCCGACTGATAGGGCTTGAGTGCTTCGGCTTCGAAATAGCTCTGCAGTGCCGATCTCAGGATGCGATCCCGAGGGCCCTTGGGCAGGCTGCGAACGAGTTTCCGAAGAGCGTCGCGATCGGGTGATTCTCCGACGTCGAGGCCTTCGAGGATGCTTCTGATCTTTCCGCTGAGGCGATTGGGTGTTTCCATGGTGCGTCCAGACATTGTACCCAGCCTGTGCGGCCTGGTCCGCTCCAAGATGCGAAACCTGAGCCTCCCTAGCCCTGCCCTTGCCCCACAAATCTTCCTGGACAACAACAAGCGGGTCAGGTCACGAGGGTCCGCTGCATTGGGCTGCGGTAAGCTGAGCTGCGCCCGGTTCGGTTCATGCTCGGGATCAGGGCAGATCCCGCTACCCC
>JAJRTL010000002.1 GCA_024278315.1 Planctomycetota bacterium
CAACAGAGAGTTATCCAGAGAGTTTCCACAACGCCGACCACGCCTCTTAGAATAACTCTAGTCTATTACTATCAGCTGACTTATGTTTGGCTACAGCGGGAGACCCTTGGAGAAGGCGACACTTTTCCACACATGGATCGACCGGTCACACGAGAGCAGTCCCGCCGAATCGCCCGAGAGGCTTCAGAGAGGGCGGATCTCGGCGACGAGGAGCTCGCGGCCGCCGGAGGTCTCGATGCTGACACCCCGGATCTGCACTTCACGATCCACTGCGCCAGCCAGGGGCTTGCGGGAGAACGCAATGCGGAGCCCGTTCAAAGCCGTGCCTCCCTGCGGCACGAGGACCAGATGCCCGGCCTTGGCTCGGATCAGCTGACCACGCAGCTCCTCGTAACGCGGCAACTCCGCAGGGATGAGCGCTTGCCGCAACGCGTCCCAGCGCAGGGCATGCCAGGTCCCCCCACGAAGAAAGCGGGGCGCTTCCCTCAGCAGGAAGAGCTGACCCAGCTCACCATCGGGATAGACCAGGAATGGCCTCCGTGCACGGGCCAGGAAAGGCGGGTGGGCGAGGTAGGGTCCCGCATTGAGCAGGAGGGGTGCGTTGCCGTGCCAGGCCGGCAACCCGAAGACGAGCACGCCCTCCGTGGACTCGGTACCAGCGAGCCCCAGCACACGATCCAGGATCTTGGGAGCCAGCTCCCCCGCCTCCACGTACGACCGTCGATTGTGGACGAGCAACACCGCACTCGATGCCAAGAGGAGCCCCAGAGCTGGAGCGAACCAGGAACGGAACCGAGGCTTCCGGATACGGAGCCAGCCTTGCAAGGCCAGGATCACGAGAACCACGAAGGGCAAGGCGGCGGGGAAGGTGAAGCGGAGGTTGCGTTGCACACCCGGCAGGGAGCTGTCCAGGGCGTTGGGAAGCAGGCTCGCGACGAACCAGAGGAGGAAGAAGGGCCACCAGGCGACCGAACGACGCACGAGATAGAGGCCCCCACCCAGCAAGCCCAAGGCAAGCACGAGCGCGGACCAGAAGAAGCCAGGCCCCATCTCCGGCCAACGGACAGGAACGAGGAGAGAGAAGGCCACACCCAGCTGGTTCCAGACCATCCCTGGCAGCGTGTAGCCACCAGGGTCACGCGCTCCACCCAGAAATGTGCCGAGGATGTGGTGGCGCCAGAGGAAGTAGGCGAGCAGCAAGCCCGCGAAGGCTAGCGCGCTCCATGCGATCTTCTTGCGCTCGCCCACGGCCAGGCTCCGCGCCAGTCCCCATCCCAGCAGCGCCAGGAGTGGGAAGAGGATGAGCGAGGTCTCCTTGGAGAGAAGCGCACCCACAGCAGCGAGCCAGGCGGCACCCGCGTGGAGCCAACTCCGCTTCTGCACGAACAGCAGGAAGAGCCAGAGAGACAGCATCTGGAAGCAGACGGCGAGTTGGCCGGTGCGATCCGCAATCCACTGCACGGAGGCATAGTTGGTCGGCAAGACCAGGAACAGCAGAGCGGCCGAGAGCCCCAGTAAGGCCGAACCGGTGAGCGCCTCCAGGAAACAGGCCAGGAAGAACGCCGAGAAGGCGAAGAGCAGCAGGTTGTCCATGCGGAAACCAGGGCTCCAGATCCCGAAGATCTCATGCTCGACGTAGTGCGAAAGGACCCAGAACGGCCGATAGTACTTGGGCAGTTGATGCTCGGGAACTTGCTTGAAGAAGGCGTCCTCCACCGCCCCCCACTGCGCCTCCTCCGCATACCCCGCCTCCGCCTGATGCAGATAGCCCAGCAGGGAATAGTCGTCGCCCAGGAATCCACCTGAGAGCGTGCTCCCATAGACTGCAAAGGCCACGAGAATCAGAACGGGAAGAAGGAAGGTCTTGCTCATGCCGGGTCAGGCGTCTATCTAAGCGCTCGGCCCTTGGGATGGGAAGCCCTCGCCCATGTGCGGAGACTCACGGGGACTTGGTCGGAGGGTGATGATTTTCCGACTCCCGGGGCCTAGCCTTCGATCGATCCTTCCACGACTCTCCCCCTGGCTCCCCTGGGAGCAGGTTCCAAAGCAAAAGAGCACGCGATGATGACCCCCAGCCACGAGTCTTCCCGCACTCACGTCCATCCCGTCGAACGGCTCCATGAGGATCATGCGCTGATCCTGGACAAACTGCGCGGCGCAGAGGATCGCATCGAGGCAGAGCGAAAGGGAAACCTCGTCTTCGATCCGACCTACTGGGTCAACCTGGCCCAGTTCCTCCACATCTTCGCGGACATCGAGCACCACGCCAAGGAGGAGCAGATCCTCTTCGTGGCCATGCAGGACGAGGGCATCAGTGTCGACGGCGGCCCGATCGGGGCCATGTTGTCCGAACATGCCGAGCACCGCGCCCTGATCGGGCGTATCGAAGACGCCTCGAGGGAGGGCCGCGAGGACGAGTGCCGCGATGCGGTCACCGAGTACATCCAGCTCGCTCGTCAGCACATCTGGAAGGAGAACGAAATCCTCTTCAAGATGGCCATCAAGGCCCTCCCCGAGGAGGTCTGTGAGGATATCTTCCACCAGTTCGACCGACTGGAAGCCGACCACCGCACACGGCATTCGCAGGCCTGGTTGGAGAAGCTGCTCCGCGAAATCTAGAAATCGAGAAGTACCTGCCTCGTCCTCGGCGTGAGGGGTGCGCCTCTATAGACTGCGCCCCATGTTCCAGATGTTGCCTCTTCTCCCCCTCCTGCTCTTCCTGACCAGCTCGGTTCAGGGCCAGGATCTCACCGAACAGCTCTGCCCCGAACGATACGAGCATCCGACCGATGGCTGGGCGGTGAAGCTGGATCGCAAGTGGATCCAGATCGACAAGGAGAAGCTGGCTCTCCTGGACGGCATGGCCAAGGAGACGGCAAACGATCTACCCGTCGGAACCAAGGATCTTCTGGGGCACAGCAAGGAGTTTCACAGCTGGAAGAGACTGCCTCGGTTCATCCCGAGAGCCAAGCTCGAGAGCCTGACCCCGATCGGGGCCTTCGGTGTGCACGTCAACACCAACCGGAGCGGAACGCCGACCCGGAATGGTCTCAAGACGCATCGGATGAAATACGCCAACGCGGTGGTGGGCAGCGCGGCCTTCTTCAACCGCGAAGGGGAGAGCAAGCTGGTCGAGCAGGCGCTCGTCGAGATCGACGGGGCGAGGACCCTGCGCGTGCTGGTCTCGACAGTGTTCCCGGACAAGGGTGGCTTCTTCCTCGAGAGCTGGACCGTGCCGGGTCGCAAGCGATACTTCACGATCTACATGCTCTACCCCAAGGCCTATCGCGAAGTCTGCAGCCGGTCGATGCGCTCCTTTCTGAATGGCTTTGAGGGCATCCACGAGGTGAAGAGTCAGGATCCGGGCAAGAAGCTGGAACTGACCTGGGGGATCATCCTGATCTTCCTCCTGCCCTTCCTGGTGATCCCCATCATCTTCTTCCGCAGCTACAAGCGCCCCGCGCCGCCGCAGGCCTGATCCTGGGCCAGACCCGGATCAGGAGAGGATCTGGCCGAGCTGCTCCTTGAGCTGCTCGAGCGTCTCCTCGGTCAGGTCGGGCGTGGGAATACGAAGTGTCTTCTGGCCGCTCTCGTCACGCGGGTCGCGAAAAACCAGATCGCCTCGGGACATCCCGCCCAAGCGCACCTGCTTGAGGATCTTCTTGCGCAGGAGCATCAGGCCGACCACGTAGCGCAGGGCTTCGACCTCGGCGCGGGAGTCCTCGAGCAGCCCCACGAAGAGCGTCTGTAGAGAGCCCAGATCCACGACGTGGTCATCCTTCTTGGAGGACTTGCGACGCGTGCGCCAGAAGATCGGTGGCTGCTCCTGGCTCTTGAGGTTGGCCGGCCAGCAGGCTTCGCAGAAATCGACGCGGTGGATCCCCAGGGGCAGAGGATCCGCGCCCCCGGCCGATTCGGGAGCAACCCACCGGATCTCCGAGAAGAAGGCGTCACCGATCGCAAAAGGGTTCTCACAGGATGAACAACGATTGCGGTATTCGGCAATGCGCCAGTCTCCCGCACCCTTGGCCTGCGCAGCCTGTGCTTTCGCCTTTCCACCCTGTGCACTCATCGCGCTGCTCCCCTCCGGCTGCTGCTATCCATTGAGCCACTTCAGCCATGCGCTTGCGGAATTTCCTGGCTTGGACCCAGTAAGGATCTCGAGCGCCTGGATGGCATCCCGCGATTCCTTGCGGTTCCCTTGACGCTCGAGCGTCTGGACCAGATCGATGAGTGGTCGTACCTGACTGGAGTCCTTGAGCTCACCGATCGCCAACAAGGTCTGCTTGCGGACGAAGCTGTCGCGCTCCCGCTCGTAGTAGGCCCAGAGCTTCTGCGCGGCATCCGGATCCCTCTGGACGCGCATGCTGGCTCCCCAGGGGCGGACAGCCAAGCCACGAACCATCCAGGAATCATCACCACTAGCCTTGATGAGGAGGTCCTGGCTGCGCTTGGAGCCCGGGCGTTCGGAACAGATCAGGAGGACGGCCCTCCTGGAATTGAGATCGCCGAGTGCGTACTCCTTCTCGAGAGCCGGGAAGAGATCCGCTTCGGGCCAATTCTCGAAGAGGATGATGCCAACTTCGCGGACCTGTGCGCGCTTGTCCCGGAGGAGGTAGGTGATGATGGCATCCTGCCCCATGCCCCCCAGTGCCTCCATCTCGGTGCGCGTGCGGCCCAGGAAGCTCTTTCTTCCTTGCTCGCTTCGCATGAAGTCACGGACGCGCACCTGTTGCCTCACCATGTTGTCGTAGGCCTTCACCGACATGGCAGTCATGGACTTGGCCAGCCAGGGGCCCGCCTCAGGCTTGGAAGCCAGGAGCTCCAGTTTCTCACGCGGGTATTCGGGCGCATTCCGTGTCCAGAGGATCTCCAGCCGCTCCAAGGCAGCGATGTCCTTCTGGGTCAAATCACGGGATTCGAGAGACTGGCCACTCCCACTCCCACCACCGCCCTGGCAACCGGTCATGGCGAGTAGAAGGAGGGAGGCCACCGGCAGAGATCGCCTGAACGAGTCTCTAATGCTTTGGATCGATCTTTCCACGAGCTTCATGTTGGCAGGAGAGGGCTCTCACGGCAAAACTCTTCCATGCCCGATACGCTGCTTCCCATCGAGGATGCCCGGGGTCGAAAGCTCTTCGTCGACGTCCCAGGCATGCTCCTCCGTGATTTCAAGGCCTTCGTCCCGCCCCTGCGCTCGGACGCTCTCGGCCGTATCGACCCGTCCAAGAACCCTTTCTTCCTGCATGCCGAGACCCGATTCTGGGTCTGCATGCGTGAGGGAGAGCCCGTGGGGCGCATCTCCGCGACCGTGGACCAGCTCTCGCTGGACTTCCACGAGGACAAGACGGGCTACTTCGGACACTACCTGGCCCAGGACGAGGAGGCCGGGCACCAGCTGCTGGGCGTGGCCTCCGAATTCCTGAGAGCCAAGGGGATGACGAGGGTTCGAGGCCCTGTGGATCTCTCCACGAACTACACCTGTGGCCTGCAGGTCAGTCATTTCGACCACCCTCCGATGATCGACATGAACCAACATCCGGAGGGTCAGGAGGCACATCTGCTGTCCTTCGGGCTCGCGAAGGCCAGGGATCTCCTGGCCATTCGACTGGATGTGGCCACAGGCAGCACCGCCCGTCTGGACCGGGTGGCCAAGATCAGCGCCAAGCGCCTCCCCTGCGAGATCCGCGAGATGCGTCTCGACCGGATGGAGGAGGAGCTCAAGATCCTCCACGATCTCTACGTGCGTGCCTGGGAGAAGAACTTCGCCTTCGTGCCCATGAGCAAGGAGGAGTTCTTCCACGCGGCCAAGGACTTCAAGAAGGTGCTCAAACCCGGCTTCGCCCTGATCGCCGAGCGCGACGGCGAGGCTCTGGGCTTCATCGTCACCCTCCCCGACATCAATCCGGCCCTGATCAAGAACAAGGGAAGGCTCTTCCCCTTCGGCTTCCTGCCCTTGCTGAAAGAGATCAAGCGTCCCGTCGGCTGTCGCATCTTCACCCTGGGCCTGGTTCCCGAAGCACGCAACAAGGGCCTCGACGCCCGCCTCATCAGCGTAGTGTCTGATCACATCCGCGCCGTCGGCACGATCACGACCGTGGAAGTCAGCTGGATCCTCGAAGACAACCAGGCCCTGCTGGGCGCGGTGGAGAGCATTGGGCTCAAACATGAGCCGATCAGGTATCGGTTGTACGAGATGGGATTGGAGAGGACGTGAAGAAAGGGGACGGGTCCTTTTGCTACACCCGAACGCCCCCACCCGCATGCGCGTGTTCAAAGATGCAGCGTGACGCTCATCCAAAAACCGTCCGAGATAGATCAGGACCATGGTCGCTCCCGATGAGAGGGTTGGTGCGCCTCGGAGGGGGAGTGCGCTCGAACGGGTTGGAGAAGTGGGTCCTGGAGGAGGGGGGATGGGGTGGATCGAAAGGGAGTGAGGGGGTTCGAAGCGTGTGGACGTAGCCACCGCTGGCGAGCCACCGACTACGTCGCTCCTTCGGGGCTCCCTCGAAACATCGTTGATGCGCCACTCCCACATCCCCTTGAGGATGCTTCGGGCGAACGGGCAGGGTGTTCGAACGGGAATGGGGGTGGGCAGGGGCCGGCGAGGGGATTGGGAATGTGGGATGGCCGATGGCGGAAGGCCGATCGGAAGTTGCAGGGGCTGCGGCTCGCGGCTCGGGGATTGGGTCGGCACGATTCGTTTCGGGCTGGGATTTTTGCTGGACGGGATTTGTGGATTGAAGAACGTTCAGAAGTTCTGATATCCATCTTGAATGCGCACCCTTGTTGCACAAGAGATCTGGAATCTTGTTTCACTGAACATTCCTGTTACCTCTTGCGTCTCACGTGATAGAGGAATCAGTGGAGGAGTTACCCATGCGAAAGATGAGACAGCTGGAGTTTGGCTTTCCCCTCGGACATGGCGGAGCGAGAAAAGGAGCGAGGCGTATCGGGAAAGGGGCACGCGCGGGCGTTAGTCATCGAACGAGAGATCCCTTCTCAGGACAGCGTGTCATGCACATCACCTGTCGCATCGCCGCTGGCCTCCCCTCCCTTCGCGACCCCAAGACTGTTGCCCTCCTCTTCAACTATCTGGCACGCATCTGCCAGAGGGAGGGTTTCCGCATCGTCGAGTTCTCGATCCAAGGCAACCATATCCACCTCCTCTGCGAGACGGATAGTCAGGAGGCTCTTTCGAGCGCGATGAACGGAATTCAGAGCGGCATGGCACGGATTCTCAACCGGCACTGGAAGCGTAGAGGCAAGGTCTTTGCGGATCGCTACCACTCCGAGACCATCCGCACTCCCACCCAGTGCCGCCACGCCTTGATCTATGTGCTGGCCAACGCACAGAAGCACGGATGGAGGCCTCTGGACTCAGGTGTCGACGCTTGCAGCACGGCTCCCTGGTTCTTCTCGACACCCCTGAGTCCCCACCTCCCGAGTTCCCAATCCCTGAGTCGACACCCGCTGAGTGATCACTCCAAACCAGCGGCCACTCCCCAGAGCTGGCTCCTCCGAGAGGGCTGGAAGAAGATCGGCCCGATCTCTCCCTGTGACCACCCACACATCCCCAAGAACAAGCCCAGCGCAAGACGCGAGGCAGCCAACCTCCTGACCCCAGAAGCAGCCAGGCTATGAGCAGCCTCTCCCCACGCGGCTCAGCCAGACCCCCAGACCCAACACCCTGACACCCAGACACCCCCCCCTCAGAACAGATCGCTGTCACCCAGACAATACTGCCAGTGATGGGCCAGCCATTCCTGGTCCAAGCCCGAGCTCCAGTCCCTCGAGCCGAGCTTACGTTCGAGCCACTGCGTGGACGGAACAGCCGTGAAGCCCAGCCCGGACAGTGCATCGAACTGCGGGAGCTCTGGGTTCTGGACGGTCATCAACTGGGTGCAACCAGCCCCTCGCGCCATACCGACTGCAGCCGCAATCAACGCATGCATCACATCTACGTCGCCTTCGGCGACCAACGAGTCCCCGATCATCGCGGCATCGGGCACGAGGCCACCCTCCACACGCAGGACCACGAATCCGCGATAGTCATCACCCTCCCAGGCCTCGAGGATGTGGTACTCGTGGCTCGGACAATCCGCGTAGCGCCAGTCCATGCAGGGACGGTCCTTGATCGTCATGCAGGCGAAGCTCGGGCGGAGCTTCGCCTCGAAGGCATCGAGCTCTGGCGAGAAACGCTGTACCTCCCGCACGGTGATGCCCGCGGGTGCGGAGAGGTCTTGGTCCGTGGAGCGCAGGAGATAGTCCAGGCTGCGGATGAGGCGGTAACCGAGGAAACGTTCGCCGATGCGCCAGGCCGGGCGGATGGGGTAGCCGAAACCCAGATCGTCGACCTTGCCGCCGAAGATCTCGAAGAAGCGCTCGGCGACCTCAAGGAAGAGTCCGCGCTTGCGCAGACCCGTGCGGAAATCGGGGTGGACCATCGAGTCAACGGCATGGAAGAAGGAGAGCTCCTTGCCGGCCCAGACGCGGATCGGCACGGCCGCATACTGACAGGCCACGCGCCCGTCGTCGGCCATGCCGAGGAGGATGCGCTGACCGGTCGGGTTGCCGAGGAACTCCCACTCCCATTGCTCCAAGGTACGGTCGACGTAGCCCTCGTCCCAAGACTCGGAAAAGGTCCGGTTGAAGGTCTCCAGGATGGGACCTTCGTCCCCGGGCTGATAGAGGCGGAATTCGATCTCGGTCATGGCCAAGGAGCATACCTGCCGATTCGGGCAGAAAGGCGTACTGGATCGAGCCCGAGCTGGGTCCTAGCCTGAGCACATGACTGAGCAGCCCGACCTCATCGCGCAGGCCCCCGCATGGCGTGCCGAACCGTACCGGATCTTCTTCCCCTTGGGCATGTTGCTGGCATGGGCCGGCATCGCGCACTGGCTCATCTGGTCCCTGGGTGGACTGGAGGAGTATCACTCGGTCTTCCACAGCATCGCGCAGATCCAGGGCTTCCTGATGTGCTTCGCGGTGGGATTCCTCTTCACAGCCATCCCCAGGAGGACGCAGACCGCCCCACCCCGCGCCTGGCAGATGTGGGTCGGCATCCTCGCCCCGGTGGCCACCACTGCCTTGGCCTGGTTCGGGATGTTCGACAAGAGCCAATACCCCTGGCTGATCCTCTTCTTCACGCTGCTCTTTTTCAGCCTCTCGCGCTTCCGCGACCCCAAGGCAGGTCGGAAGGCACCCGACAGCTTCATCTGGGTCCCCATCTCGCTGTTCTTCGGTCTCGCGGGCACGGCCCTCTTTGCGCTCTATGGCATCCTGATCAAGCACGAAAAGGACCTGGATCCCATGGCGACGCTCAGCCAGCACTACGCCCATATCCACGAACTGGGCAATGTGCTCCTGCTCCAGGGCATGTTCCTGGGCTTCATCGTCGGCGTGGGCGGCATGGTCCTGCCCCTGCTCACGGTCGGTGACTCGCCGCCGGACAGCACCAAATCGTCCTGGTGGGTTCGTGGCTTGCACCTGCTGGCAGCACTGGCCCTGCTAGGCACGATGTTCCTCGAGGTCTGGGACTTCGGCGAACGGCCCCATATCCTGATCCGCACCTTGCAGGGCCGAAGCACAGCCTACTTGCTGCGCGGCCTCCTGGTGCTCATCCTGCTGCTTGCCACAGCCAAGATCTGGCGCCTGCCCCGCAAAGAGGGACGCCATCGCTGGCTCATCTGGCTCTCGGCCTGGGCCATTCCGGCTGGCTATCTGATCGGAGCGGCATTGGGCACCAACTACCAGGCAGGCCTCCACATCGTCTTCATCGCGGGCTTCGCCCTCATGGTCTTCTCCGTGGGACTCCATGTGAGTCTGGCCCACGGCGGTCGACCCGAGCTCGTCTCAGCCAAGAACTGGCAGGTCCCTGTCTACGGCGGACTCATCCTGCTGGCGGCCGGCATCCGCATGCTGCGCCATCTGGAGCCCGCAGACATGAAGCTCTGGATCGGGCTCTCCGCCAGCCTGTTCCTGATCGCGACGGTTGCCTGGACGAACCTCTGGCTCAAGTCCCTGGTCAAACCAGATCCGAGTCCCCCAGAGTAAAGAACCACCGGTCCCTGAGCCATCGCACATGGGGACCGGAACTGTTCATGACCAGGAAGTGGCTGGGGGGCCCGACCAGGAAGCCCTTGCGCTGGAAGGCCAGGAAGAAGGGATGGTTCTGGGGCAACACGCTGACAAGAACCGGGACTCCCTCCTCGAGCCCGAAGAGTTCCAGGCCATGGAGGAGCGCCGTGATCGTGTCGTCCTCGTCCGAAGGACAGAGGAACTCGCAGAGGATCCCGGCATCCGGCACCGCGTAGCTGCCACGCCGATAGACGGCCAGCCCTAGAGGAGCACGCGTCCCCTGATCCCGCACCAGCAGGAAGCGATAGTGGTATCCCGGATGCCTCGCGTAGCGCCAGCACATCCAAGCCCCATCCCGGACCAACCCGAATCGCATGTCCGGAGCGATGCGCGCCCAGAGCGCGTCCGCGACCGAGCGGATTTCCGCCTCATCTGTGAGCTCCTCGACCGTGCCCGCCGGCAGCGGATTGGGGACGAAGCCTCCCGTCAACTCACGGAAGAGCAGGTCCATGTCGCGCACCATCTCACTGCCCAGATAGCGCTGCGCGATACGCCAGATCGGCACGGGATAGCCATAGAGCAGGGCGTGTCCGGCATGCCCCTGGGCGGCATTCGGCCCGCAGTAGAGCTCCTGGAGTCGCCTGGCCAGGTGGATGATGAGGCCAGGACGTTCACCCGCGCGCCTGAACTCGGGGAGAACGAATGCATCCACGATGCAGCCGATCGTCATGGGCTCTCCTTCGGAAAGGGCCGCGAAGGGGAGGCATGCATACTGCCCCACGACCTGCCCCTCCTGCTCGGCGACCACAACCTCGGTCCTGTTGAGCGGATTGTCACGGAACTGCCAGTTCCACCAATCCAGATCACGGAGTACAAGACCGTCCTGCGCCGGGAAGATCCGATTCCAGCCGTCCAAGATCGACTTCTCATCCCCAGGCGCCCAGGGACGGATCAAGGGTCCCTTCATCGCTTGCTGCGCTTTCCCCCGTCCTTCGCAGAACCCTTCGGTGGAGTCTTCTGTGAAGCCTTCTGTGGTGTCTTGCGTGAGGCCTTCTTCGGCCCCTTCGCCTTGGTTCGCTTGGCTCTCGTCTTCTTGACGGGATCCCGAATCATGGCGAGCTCGGGGATCGCGCGGTTCAGTAGCACCTCGAATCGCTCTGCGGCCCGGATGGTCTCGTCCAGGACCTCCTGGTGCGAAGGTGCCTCGACCGACAATCCGGCGGCGCGGTTCGTGATCACCGAGAGCCCGAAAACCCGACAGCCCATGGCATGCAATGCAATCGCCTCGGGAACCGTGGACATGCCCACAGCATCGCCACCCAAGGTCCGAACCATGCGGATCTCCGCCGGCGTCTCGTAGGAAGGTCCGAGAAGCTGCGCATACACTCCTTCGCGCAGACCATGCCCGGGGTCACAGGAGCGCAGCACCTTGCGTCCCCGTGGGTCATAGACCTCGTTCAGTGCCGGAAAACGCGGCCCCAGGCTCTCGTTGTGGGACCCCACCAGTGGGTTGGTGGCCGCCAGGTTGAGGTGGTCGGTCAGCAACATCAAGGAGCCCGGCATGAGGTCCTCGCGAATGCCACCGGCAGCGTTGGTCAGGAAGAAGTTGGGCGTGCCGAGCATGGCGAGCGAGTGGACGGCACGAACGACTTCCCAGGGGTGGTAACCCTCGTAGAGGTGCACACGCCCGGTCAAGCAGTGTACAAGCGTCTCGCCCAACCAGCCTTGGACGAGCATGCCCCCCTGGCCACGAACTCGCACCTTGGGAAACTCCTGGATGGAGTGCAGAGGCAGCTCGATCGCCTCTTCGAGGCCTGCTGCGAAGTCCTTGAGCCCGCTTCCCAGGACGACCGCAATATCGGCTTGCTCGATGCCCCGGTTGCGCAGGCCTCTCTCCGCGGACCGCAGGAGCTCGATCTCCTCTTGGATGGATCGGTCCGTCCCGAATGCGCTCTCTCTCATGGACTGCTTCCCTTCTTCCTGTCTGTCTCTATTCGAAATCGAGAACGCCGACGACACAGGCGGTCATCCAGCTCGCAAACGCTCCCCCCATCATGGCCTTGATTCCGAAGCTCGCAAGATCACCCTTGCGCTTGGGGGCCAAAGCGGAGATGCCCCCGATCTGGATCGCGACCGAGCTGAAGTTGGCGAAGCCGCAAAGCGCATAGGTGGCGATCCTGGCGCTACGCGGAGAGATGGTGTCCTGCTGGACGTATTCTCCCAGCTGCAGGTAGGCCACCAGCTCGTTGACCGCCACCTTGGTCCCCAGGAGGGTGCCCACTTCGGGGATGTCGTCCCACGGAACGCCCAAGAGGGCTGCCAAGGGCGAGAAGATCCACCCCAGGATCATCTGCAAGCGCAGAGGCTCCGTGTACACCTCGCCGATGCCTTCGACGCGGAGCTTCTCGGCAGCCAACCAGGCCTCGGTATGGAACCCGGCCAGAACCCAGTTCACCATGGCCAGGAGCGCCAGGAAGGCGATCAGCATGGCTGCGACGTTGAGGGCCAGCTTGAG
>JAJRTL010000141.1 GCA_024278315.1 Planctomycetota bacterium
ACCTGGTGATCAAGAGGAACCACACGGAGACCACAGAGATCGCCTTGTTGTTTCCCAATCTCTGTGCTCTCTGCGCCCCTGTGAGGAACAGCTCCGGATCCCGGTCCCATGCCTCGTTGGTCTGAGGCGCAGCCTCGTTAGCCCGAACGATTCATGACATCGATGTGCCTGACGGCGCCTCTCGGTCCAGGACCGCGAACCTATCGGTTCGCTCGGCATGGCTTCGATTCGACGACCCTCTTGGGTCGCCTCATATCTCGCGCAGCCGTCCTGAACTCGAAATGCGCTCGTCAGACCGCAAATTCGATCTCATGAATAGTCCGGGTTAGACAGTATGGATCCATGAGATCGTCACGAGGTGATGAATCGTCCGGGCCAGGTGACCGCGGGCGGAGGGGAGGATCCAAACCCTCCCCCCTTTGGATCATCTCAGGAGATCAGGCGGCGATGGCTTCCTTGAACTCGGCGATCAAGGCCTCCATGGTCTTCTTGGCGTCGCCGAAGATCATGTAGGAGTTGTCCTTGAAGAAGAGCGGGTTCTGGATACCTGCAAAGCCCGAGGCCATGGAGCGCTTGAGGATGAACACCGTGCGCGCATAGTCGGCATTGATGATCGGCATGCCGTAGATCGTGCTGTTCTCGTCCTCGCGGGCGTCGGGATTGACGACGTCGTTGGCGCCGATCACGATGGCCACGTCCTGCTGGTCCATGACCGGGTTGATGTCCTCCATCTCGACCAGCTGGTCGTAGGGGACGTTGGCCTCGGCCAGGAGCACGTTCATATGGCCCGGCATACGACCGGCCACCGGGTGCACGGCGTATTTGACCTCACAGCCATTGCGCTCGAGCAGATCCGCGAACTCCTTGACGGCGTGCTGCGCCTGGGCGACGGCCATGCCGTAACCAGGGATGAACACGACGCTCTGGGCGTTCTCGAGGATGTAGTAGGCATCCTCGGGCGACATCGGCTTGGCCTCGCCCTGCTCCTTGCTGGAGCTCTGCGTGCTACCACCTGCGGCGCCGAAGCCACTGAAGAGCACGTTGGCCAACGACCGGTTCATGGCCTTGCACATGATGTTGGTGAGGACGATGCCCGAAGCACCGACCAAGGCACCTGTCGTGATCAGCAGCGTGTTGTTGACGGCAAAGCCGGCCGCACAAGCTGCGAGTCCCGAGTAGGAGTTCATGAGCGAGATGACGACGGGCATGTCCGCACCGCCGATCGGGATGACCACGGCCACACCGATCACCAGCGCCAGCACCGTGCCGATCCAGAACACCCACTGGTTGCCCGGATCCATCACGAAGATGATCGCTCCGGCAACCGCAGCCAGGAGCACGATGCCATTGACCAGGTTCTGCCCCGTGTAGAGGAAGGGCTTGCTGGAGATCTTCTCCGCGAGCTTGGCATAGGCGATCAACGAACCGGTGAAGGTCACACCGCCGATGAGCACGGCCAGGTAGATCGTGGTGAGGGTCAACCCATCCGCGTGCGAGGCCCAGGCAGCAACACCGTCGCTATGGGAGTAGACCTCGGACCAACCCACCAGGAGGCTCGCAATACCACCGAAGCCGTTGAAGAGCGCAACCATCTCGGGCATGGCCGTCATCTTGACGAGCTTGGCTGCCGGGATACCGATAATCGTCCCGATCACCATACCGATCAGGATGTACTGGATGTTGCCGAAGCTCATCTCCGTGCCATGCGCCTGCATGATCTTCAGGAAGGTGCCAACCACCGCCAGGAACATGCCAAACGCGGAGATGAGATTGCCCTTGCGAGCCGTGTGCGTCTTGCCCAGGAGCTTGAGCCCCATGATGAAGCAGATGCCGGCTACGAGGTAGATGAAGGTAATGAGGAGACTCATGACTGTCCTCCCTTGGGCTCATCCTTCTTCTTGAACATCTCGAGCATGCGGTCGGTGACGAAGTAGCCACCCACCACGTTGATGGCCGCGAAGGTCACCGCTGCCGAGCCCAGGATGATGGTGAAGGTCCCAGAAGCGATCTGGCTGGCCAGGACCATGGCGCCGATCAGGGTGATCCCCGAGATGGCATTGGATCCCGACATCAGGGGGGTGTGGAGCTTGGCCGGGACCTTGGCGATCAACTCGATGCCAAGAAAGAGGGAAAGCAGGAAGAGGAAGGAATACAGTTCGATGTTCACGATGCCACCTCCTCGAGGCCGTAGGCCTTTCGGATCATTTCGCTCACCAGATCTTTTTCATGGGTGACCACGGCCGAGGCGAGGATCTCGTTCTCGAGATCGAGCTGGAAACTCTTCTTCTCCTCGTCCCAGAAGGAACTCACCAGCGCAAACAGGTTGCTGGCATACATACGGCTGGCATCCATGGCCATCTGACCCGGATAGTTGCGCAGTCCGACGATCCGCACGCCATTGACGTCGACGGTCTCGCCAGGGACGCTGCCCTCGACGTTGCCGCCACTCTCGACCGCGTAGTCGACGATGACGGAGCCTGGCTTCATGGCCGCGACCATGTCGGCCGTCACGACGACGGGTGCTGCGCGGCCAAAGAGCTGTGCCGTCGTGATGACGATGTCGGCTTGCGCGCAGTGCTTCTTCATGCCTTCGAGCTGGAGTTTCTTCTGATCCTCCGTGAGCTCCTTGGCATAGCCCTGGTCGGTCTCGCCGGTGTCACCCAGGTCGATCTCGACGAAGCGTCCGCCGAGACTCTCGACCTGCTCCTTGACGACCGGGCGCGTGTCGAATGCCTCGACCCTCGCGCCGAGGCGCTTGGCGGTGGCGATGGCCTGCAGGCCAGCCACTCCCGCTCCGATGATGAAGACACGTGCTGGCTGGATCGTGCCGGCCGGGGTCATCATCATGGGCAGGATCTTGTCCAACCGATCAGCAGCGAGCATGACCATGTAGTAGCCCGCGATGGAATGCTGTGAGGACAGCGCATCCATCTTCTGGGCCAGGGTCGTGCGCGGAATCATCTCCATGCTGAGCGCGGTGATGCCGCTCTCCCGGAGGGCCTCGACGAGATCTTTCTCGTTGAAGGGATCCAGGTAGGAGACATGGATGACGTCGGAGCGCATGGCTCCGATCTCCGAGGTCTCTGGCTTGCGCACGCGCAGGATCATGTCGGAGTCCCGGAGCAGCTGCTCCCGGCTCTCCGCCTTGACCGCGCCAGCATCGATGTAGGCCTGGTCGCTCCAGTGACAAGCGTCACCGAGACCAGACTCGAAAAGGACCGTCGCACCTAATTTGGTGTACTTCCCGACGATGTCGGGAGTTAGCGCGACACGCGTTTCGATGGGGTCGTATTCCCGCGGAACGCCGATTTGCATGCCATACCTCGTGGAAGGGCTCTCAAACAGTAGGGGATTGGTGACTCTGAACAGAATTAGGGGGAGGACTATAGCCTTAACCCGGACGATTCATGAGATCGTTGTGAGCAAATGCGAGATCGGCGCAGCCGAGCTCGTTCTTGCGGTCTGACGAGCGCATTTCGAGTTCAGGACGGCGGCGCGAGATATGAGGCGACCCAAGAGGGTCGTCGAATCGAAGCAATGCCGAGCGAACCGATAGGTTCGCGGTCCTGGACCGAAAGACGCCGTCAGACGCATCGAGGTCATGAATCGTTCGGGTTAAGGGGCGCTTCCCGTGAGTCTCTGAATAGAACAGCGAGAAGGAATACGAGCCGAGCAACTGATTCGCAATGCGAAGTCCAGCCCAGACACGGGGGGGACGGGTTCGGGCTCTTCGGGCTCCAATCGCGAGAAGGGGTCCTTCTCCCCCTTGCAGCCCCCCCCCGCCAACCTGTAGAACGCCTCGATCGACCCCGGTTCGTAGCGGAAGACGAGGGTCTGGGATCAGGGGAATCATGATCCGATCAGCCCCCCTTGCCCTCCGGAACCCAAGTCCGGATGGGCAGGGGCTGGTGCCTTGTCCAAGATGACCTAGGATTGTAGAGGGCGCCTGCAGCCCTTTCCTGCCTCATCAACCATGGCCTTTCCCTTACAGGCCGTCCTCTTTTCCAGGAATCCTTCCGAATGAAGTCCCTTACCCTCTTTGCGGCTCTTGCTGCCATTCTGCCCACAGGCACCCAGCTCGCGGCCCAGGCCATCCCCTCCCCCTACACCTCCCATGCGAGACCGCTCGACTCCGGCCCCCTGGCCAACCGAGGCCGACAACTTCTGACCGTCTGGTCCAAGACGGTACAGGTCAAGGGTGCCGGGTCCCTCCAGCTGGTCTTCGGCAAGGACAGCAGACTCCTGAGCGGTTCGGTCCTCCGAATCACCTCGATCCTGGATGGCCACGTCCAGTTCTTCGAGGACTGGAGCCTCCGCGAATGGGACCATCGCTCGGCCTACTTCAACGGGGATACCGTCCGCCTCGATCTCATGGCGGCTCCCGGTAGCTCGGGCAACCGTGCGCATCTACTCTCGGTCAACGCGGATACGCTCAAACTCGTGGGCCCGATGACAATCTGCGGCCCCACCGATGACCGCAAGCCCAGCAAGGATCCTCGCGTGGCACGCCAGAATCCGACAGGCTGCACGACCTGGCTCATCGCCGCCAACATGTGCCTGACAGCTGGCCACTGCACGAGGAGCTCCCGGCAGGTGATGGAGTTCAATGTGCCTCTCTCCTCATCTCGGGGCAGCCTCCGCCACCCCGGACCCAGCGATCAGTACCCCTACATCAGCAGCAGCCTGAAGCGCCTCAATGGCGGGGTCGGGAAGGACTGGACCGTATCCCTGGTCGCGCGCAACAGCAATACCGGCCTCTACCCGGGTGAGAAGCAGGGCTCATGGTTCGAGCTCGGCAAGGCACCGACCAGAAGAGGCGTCGACAAGATCCGCATCACGGGACACGGCGTCGTCTCTCCGCGCAACAAGTTCAGCCAGACCCAACAGACGCACGTCGGCACGCTGTACTACCTGTCCTCGACCTATCTTCGCTACCGCACCGACACGACCGGCGGCAACTCGGGCTCTCCGGTCATCGACGAGAAAACCGGCAAGGCCGTCGGCATCCACACGCATGGCGGCTGCTCCCAGACCAACTCCCGTTCAGCCAACTACGGCACGCGCACGGAGCGTAGCGATCTCCAGTCAGCCATTGCCTCTCGCCGTCTCCTCAAGAAGATCGGTTCCTGGCTCGCGATCGGCAAGGCTTGCAAGGGCAGCGCGGGGACTCCGAAGCTGGCCTGGTCCACACTCCCAGCCGTAGGAAGAAGCTTCAAGCTCAACTACTCCCAGGTCCCGGCCAAGAGTTCACAAATCCTGATCTTCGGCTCGAGCGCGTCCATATGGGGCAACATCAACCTGCCTTTCGGCTTGAGTGGATTCGGCGCGCCCGGTTGCTCCCTCGCCATCTCCTGGAACCTGAGCCTGACGATGCCGACCGGCACAGGCCTGGGCAGCATCACGCTCAAGATCCCCAACCAATCCCCACTCGTCGGCACTTCGTTCTACAACCAGCTCCTGGTCGTAGACCTCAAGGCCAACAAGGCGGGCTTCACGACCTCGAACGC
>JAJRTL010000142.1 GCA_024278315.1 Planctomycetota bacterium
GTGGGAACCGATGTAGCCAGCTCCACCTACAACGAGAATGCTCATTCCTTGACCTGATCCTTGTTCATGCTGCCTCCCTTTTGATCGCCTTGACCTCGATCCTCTTGCACGGCACCGTCCTGCGCTGCCTTGTTTCCCGCTGCCTTGTTTCCCGCTGCCTTGTTTCCCGCTGCCTTGTTTGGCTGGGGACCGTCTCTCTCGATGAAGGCCCCTTCCTTGCGATTGGATCTCACGATATCCAGCTTCTTGGCCCAGAACAGTCGTCGCTTCTCACGCCCGGCTTCACTGGAATCCTCACCTGGTTCCAGGAAGATCGTGTCATTGCAACACTGGCAGAGAGCCTGATGCAACTTGAGGAAGAGGTCAGGATCATTCTCCCGCTCGAGGGCCCGGAAGAGGCTGTCCTTGGCTTCGATCTCAGGCAGCGTCACCAGCCTGTCGATCGCCACCTTGCGCACGCGAGGATCCGGATCCTTCATTCCCATCTCGAGGTAGGTACGGTTGTCGGGATAGGACTTGGCCAGAAGCAGATAGGCCAGGCGTCGGATCTCGGGGTCCTTGTCCCTGGTGAGGGAGAACTCATAGAATCGCGCCTGCGTCTTCAAGCCCCACCGCTGGATCTGCATCAGTGTCGCACGGCGCCTGTCCGCTCGCGGCTCGTAGATCAAATCGATGACGATCTCGGTAAGAGCGATCGGCCGCAGTCTCTTTCCTGCCTGCAGCTCGGCGGCAACCTGCTGCGTCAGGCTCTCCATCCGGGCTTCACTGGTAGCCAGAACACGGCGCGCCGAAACGAACCTCGGCGACTTGAGTCGCTCGAGGGTCTTCTGGGCATCCTCGAACATGCTCAGGGAGCGCTGCACCTGGAAGAGGTTGACAAGGGCCGTGCCTTGGCCTGGCCAATCGAAGTTCGCGAGCCGAAGCAGCAGGGGGCCAGCCTGGTCGAACTTGCCCTGTCGGTATTGGGCCATGGCAAGCAGGAGTGCCAGGCGGTTGGTGTCCCCGGGACTCTGGTGCGCACGAGCCGCTTGGAGAATGATGGGTTCCGCGCGATCTGGATGCTGGGCACGAAAGTCAAAAGTCACGACCTGTTCGAGGTTTCTCATCCCTCGTTCCTCGTCAGCCACGTGCTTGGCAAGCAGCTCACGTCCACGCTCCGCTTCAGCGGGAAAGAACAAGAGAAGGACGAGGCCAAGGTCACTGTCCGTGCGCGGACCTGAGCCCAGTTGGGTGTGCACAATCTCGAAGGCATCCCTTGCGGGTTCCCACTCCTCGAGTGAGAGCGAGACCTCCCCGAGGTTCCGGCGCGCCGGGAAGTAGGCTTCCTCCTCCTGAAGAAGGTCGAGGTAGGTCTCCCTCGCTCCCTCCAGCTTGCGCTCCTTGTAGAGTGCGAGGCCCCGGGCGAGCCGACTGGTTCGATCCGTACCGAGGATGTCATCCGGGGCATTGGCCTTGGCCAAGGCCATGGCTTCCCTCTCTTCCTGGAGCCAGGTCTTGCGCCGGCCTGCCTCCAGGCGCCCCAGGCCAGACGAGGTCTTGCTCCTTCCCGACTTCGCCGTGGCGTCACCCGGCGTACCGTCCAGAGCCAGAGGCTCCAGGCTACGTCCGAAGGCCTCGTATGTCTGGACCGGGTCGAGAGGCGCATCCTCACGGGCGGAGCCCGAGACGAGGCCGCATCCGGGGAGAAGGCAGATCAAGGCGAAGTTGGTTGGGATATGGTAATTCATGGACTAGATGCCTGGAACATCCCTGCTATGGAGGAATCCCCTGGGGGAGAGAACCCCTCCCTCCCGGGCTATGGGACTCTCCCCAATCCCTGGTAGGATATTCGGCCCGCTTCAAGGCGAGAACGCCTTTCCCTGCTTCCTGACACTGATTCCGAAATGAACATCCTCCGCGCCTCGCTCGTCGGCCTGCCAGCACTCTGCCTCTTCCTCACGTCCTGCTCCCAGGGCGGAGAGACGATCAAGCAGGTAGGCGAAGTCAAACTGCAGGATGAGAGCTACAACTACGTCTACCTTGGCGCTGGCTCCTCGATGCCCTTCCCCATGGCCTTCACCGACAGCAAGGATTGGACGAACGAAGGCACCATGACGTACGGCTCAGACAGCCGATATGCCCTGACTCAGGTAGGCAGGTCCACGCTCACGGGACAGGAGTATCTGCTGAGCAAGACCGGCGCCCTGACCATCTTGAACGGCGCAGGCTCGGCGACGACCCTCCGCATGCCGGGCTTCCTGGATCTGGGCGGTGATACGTATTTCTTCGTCCGGAATACGCGACCGACCAGCGGCACCTGGCCCACGCTCTTCTTTGCGGGCGTCAAGCAGGTCACGACGACGCCTGTGATGAAAGGGAGCTGGACCCACCTGGGCTTTTCGCTCTTCTCTGCCGTGAAGAACTCCAAGCGGACCAACGACAACATCGCACGCAGCTTTCAGGGCACGGTCACCTTCGACACCACCAACAAGGTCACGGCCGCAACCTGGAAGGACTCTTCGACCGCGTCTTCGACCCTGACCGGGCAGGTCACCCCCAAGAAGGGTGGAGAGATCGATCTCGTCTATTCCCTGAAATCCGGTCTCTATACCGGAACGAAGTCCTGGTCGGGTTTCGCTGGCAAGCACATGGCCATGCTCTTCGATGGCAGCTCCAAGGACCGCGACCTGGGTCTTGCCTTCATGGTCCGGGAGATGGCCCAGGATGCCGACAAGACCAAGCTGGCGGGAGAGTATTCCGTGGCCAACTTCGCCATGCTGACCGATATCGCCCGTCAGGGCGTGGATGTCGCGACGGGCACGGCCACCTTCAACCTGGACAACACCTTCACGATCGCGCTCGTTGGCCCCCTCGGTGCCTTCAAGTATTCGGGCACCTTCAAGATCGCCAACAAGGGCCGTCTGACGCTAGAGATCACCGACAACAACCAGACCTGGTTTGCCGTGGTCACTCCCGACTACAAGAACGTGCTCTTTGTAGATGGTACCTGGGAGAAAACCACTCCCGAGCTGGGCTTCTACCTCGGTATCCGGATCCCCTGAGGCGATCCCCCCTTCCCGCTGACTCAGCGGACAGGCAGGGCTGAGCGAGCCAGGAAAGGGGGAAGCTCTATCCCTCCCAGACATCGAACTGGTAGTCCTCGCGTCGTCCACCTGCAAGGTAGCGTAGGAAACCCTCGTGATAGGGCGCCCGGAGCACCTCCTGCAAGCGCCCGTCAGGACACCAAAGAAGAGAGTCCACCTCGCTGCTCGCCTGGGGCTCTCCATCTGCCTGCACCTCGAAGAAGAAGGGGCGCCAGGCATAGTGCCGCCTGGCTGCGACCCGCCGGACACCTTCCTGCACGAAGCAGAAGGCCTCCACCTCGATCTCGAGCCGACATTCCTCCTGCCACTCCCGGACGAGGCACTCACGCAGGGTTTCGCCAGCGTCGACGCGGCCTCCAGGCAGATCGAAGACCAGTTGGGGCTCGGCACCGTTCACTAGGATTCGTTGGTTGCCGACCAGGAGCCAGGCCTCTTCTCTCCTGAGAAGACCAAAGCAGCCCAGGAAATCTTCATGGATGGCGACTTCGCTCATGTGCCTCTTCCGCTGTTTCGTCGAAGAGGGTATTCATGAACAGGATGGCAATCCAGGCAAGGCGAATCTCGAAGTCCCTCCTCCTCTTGACGCCCCTCCTGGTGCTGGCCCTCGTCTTGGAGCCCTGGTTCTTCGCCAGCAGGGACCATCTGGACGCCTGGAACCCTGGTACCTCGGAGCCGATGTTCTGGGAGACGGGGCTCGGTGGACGGATCCAAGCAGCATGGACCTCACCCCGGTTCCCTGAGAGCCACACCGGCGCCATGCCCTTGCTCCTGATCGAAGCCCCCCCCATGGATTCTCGCGGACGGCCACGACGGGAACAGGTCCTTCGAAGTCGACTCGCCGAAGAACAGTTGGGGCCGCTCCGTCTCCAGGTCATCGAACTCCCCGAGGCGAGCCTCGCCCAGAAAATACTGCATCTCTCCCAGCTCCCAACAGGTTCTAGCGTGGTCTTGGAGATCTCCCTGCTGGATCTGATCCGCGAAGAACGTGGTGCCTGGGGGGGCTATGTCCTCCCGACCCTCCGCGAGGACCAGGGCAGGATCACACTGGGTTGGCCAAAGAAGCACACGCAAGGCAGACCCCCACTACCGATCCTCCGTCTGCCCTATCTCCGAAGACTGCGCAAACTCGACCTGATCCCGACTCACCAAGGGAGTTTCCCCCATTCCCTCTGGCCCCTCTTCCGGAATGGCATAGCTCGGGAAGGAGAAGGCTACGCGAAGCTCGTGCTGACGCTGCGCTATTGGAAGCAACGGATCGCAGCCCTGGAGGGACACCTGGTCATCCTCTACCTCCCCCTGCCCATAGAGGCGGATCCCAAACGACTCGCCCTGGAACTCGAGGCGCTTTCCCTGGACTCGAAGCAAGTACAATCCAGTCGAGCAGGACGGCGTCTAGCTGACATCTGCAAGAAGCTCGGCATCACATTCCTGAATCCAACGCTCCTGCTGCGACGATCGACGAGACCCAAACACCCGCTCTTCGACGGCCTGGAGAAGCGCCCCTTCGAAGCGCGTTACACAGCCCGTGCCGAGAAACTCATCCTGGGTCGCCTCGTTCGCCAGGGAATTCGCCCCCTGTTCAAGTAGTCCATCCAAAGTCCTCGCCGCTGAGTCCCGCGAGGTCCACGTCCCGGACACGCGCACGTGCCAGACGCTCCAGATACTCACCACGAGGAATCTCTGTCACTCCCAGGCTCCGCAGGTGTGGATTCATGATCTGCACATCGAACAGCTCGATACCAGCCTCCCGCAGACCCTTCTGACAGGTCATCAGGGCGATCTTGCTGGCATCGCGGCGCCTGTGAAACTTGCTCTCAGCCGCAAAGAGAGCCCCACGCTGAACTCCATAGATCCCGCCGATCAAGGTGCCCTCCGCATCCCAGATCTCGAGGCTGTGGGCATGTCCCGCCTCATGCAGATCCTGATAGGCCGTCTTGATCTCGGGTAGGATCCACGTCCCGTCCAAACGCTCCAGCGAACATTCCTCGACCACACGTGCGAAAGCTCGATTCCAACTGACGCGGTAGTCAGCCTGTCGCAAGCTGCGTTGCAGACTGCGAGAGACATGAGGCTCATCGAGCACGGCACGCGGGTCGGGACTCCACCAGAGCGGGATCTCGTACTCCGAGTACCAGGGGAATACACCCGAGTCGTAGGCCAGAAGAAGCCTCTCCAGGGAGAGATCTCCTCCAACAGCCAAGAGCCCCTCTGGCAAAGCCGTCTGCGGATCCGGAAAGGGCCCTGCATGATTCGGATCGAGATAGAGGATGTCCACGCAGGCGATTCTATCCTGCGATCAGATCTGCGGAGATTCCTCTTGGAGCTTCTCCTTGAATCGCAACAGGATCTTGCCATGGATCTGGCAGATCCGGGCCGGACTCAATCCCAGACGCTCGGCCACTTCGTTGAGCTTGAGACCCTGGAAGTAGTGAAGCTCCACCAGCGACCATTCGGTATCGCTGCAGAGTTCGTGGATACGGTCCATGAGTTCCCGTCGATACATCGGTGTCAGGGGATGGACCTCATCGAAGAGATCTCGGCCTCGCAGTCCGAATCCCACAGCCTTGCCATCGAAGCTCTCGAACTCGCGATCTCCGCCGCAGATGATGCCAGAACCGATGCTGGGTGCCTGGGCAGGATAGGATCGGCGATACACCGAAAGGCTGACTTCCAGGCCCTCTGCCATCTCCTCGTCCGTGGGTTGGCGTCCCAGCTCGCCACGAAGACGATGCAAGATACGATCCCGTTGCTCGAAGCGCGATCGCAACAGCTTGGGGAGCCAATCCAGGGCCCGCAGCTCATCGATCATCGCTCCGTAGACCCGGATCTTGAGGTAGGACGCGAAGCGTGCCTTCTCAGGGTCGTACGTGTCCAAACAGCGTAATAGACCCCATTGGCCCGCATTGCAGAGATCCTCGAAGTGCACACTCCTGGGGAGTTTCTGCAGGAGGATCCTGGCCAACTGCGCGACATCTGGCAGGTGCCGATGCACCACCTCATCCCGCCAGCGCGTATCACCACTCAGACGGAACAGCTGCAGCAGCTGCTCGGAGGCAAGCTCCTCTATCTCCATCGACTCAGCGTTCTGAGGCAGCTCGCGCCAGCTCGGCAAGGCCTCACTGTTCGCGTCCTGGGTCTCACCGAGAAGGTCGGCATTGCACAGGCCTTCGATCTCGGCAATCTCGCTGATCTCTCTGACGATTCGATCGGCGTCGATCTTGCTCGCATGAAGCATGGCTCGCTTCTTTGCGCGCTTGACCTCACCCTTCTTCGTCCGCTTGTTCTCATGGATCTTGTTCTTCAAGACCATGCATCCACCTCCCAACAGATGTGGAACTCACGAACAGTGTAGTAAGGAACGAAAAGCTTTGTCATCTTTTTTGATGACCAAACGAAACTTTTCTCAGTGGCGGCCTTCGACAGCGAGTCCGAGTTGCTTGAGTACGCGAGCTTCACTCGCCTTCATGCGCACCAACTCGACGGGATCATGGTCGTCATATCCCATCAGATGGAGGGCACCATGAACGAGATAGAGCGCGAGTTCATGCTCGAAGGCATTGCCGTACGAGGCGGCCTGCGCACGCGCATGGTCGATGCAGACGAGAAGCTCTCCCTGTGCCGCCACGACTGGTCCTCCCTCCAGGGGAAAACTCATCACATCGGTCGAACTGGAATCTCCCAACCACTTCTCGTGGAGATCACGCATCGCGGCATCTCCACAGAAATGCACGGAGAGGCGTAGACTCTGCTTCTCGAGCAGGAAGAGCCCCTCGAGAACCCTCTTGGTGAAGGTAGCCAGCGAGTTCTCCGTGAAAGGAAGGAGATCCAGTCCATCCTCGACATCGACCTCTGGCCACTTCCCCTCCATCAGCGCTTGCGGCGTGCCCGACTGTGTACGGGGTTGGCACCACGATCTTCTGGCGAGGGCCTGCGGTGCTGGCTGCTCTCGTAGGCCTCCACGATGTCAATGACGACCCGGTGCCTGACGATATCCTGCTTGTGGAGCTCGACGACGGTGAGATCCGGAACTCCGCGGAGTCGCTCCACAGCATCCACGAGCCCCGAAGGAATGCCCTTGGGTAGGTCGACCTGTGTGACGTCACCGGTGACGACGACCTTGCTGCCCTCCCCCATGCGCGTCAAGAGCATGCGCATCTGGCTGATCGTCGTGTTCTGGGCCTCGTCCAGGATGATGAAAGCTTGATTGAGCGTGCGCCCGCGCATGTAGGCGAGGGGACAGACCTCGACGAGGTCGTTCTCCTGATAGCGCTTCCAGACCGGCGGCTCCAGGAGATCACTCAGGGCATCGTGGAGCGGGCGGAGATAGGGGTCGACCTTGGCTTGGAAATCACCGGGGAGGAAACCGAGCTTCTCACCGGCCTCCACTGCCGGTCGCGTCAGGACGATGCGCTTGTATCGCCCCGATCGAAGTCCTTCCACGGCCTGCGCCACGGCCAGATAGGTCTTGCCGGTGCCAGCCGGACCGATCGCGAACACGACATCGTGGGTCTGCAGGGCACGCAGATAGTTTTTCTGCCCTTCCGTGCGGGGACGCACACCGGCAGGTTTGGGCTCGGCCTTGGGTGCCTTTCCTTCCTTCTCCTTGCGAGCCGGTTCCTCCCCACCATCGATCCATCGTTCGATATCACGATGGGAGAGCACCTGCCCCTTGCGGATGAGTTGGAGCGCCTTTTCGAGCAGCGACCTTACGTCCTGCACACGGCCCTCTGGGCCAAGGATCTTGAGTTGGTCCCCACGATGTACGAGATCCACTCCGAAGGACTTGCGGATCAGATTGGCGTTTCGGTCCAGAGGGCCCAGCAGGGTGCGGGCCTCCTCCACGTTCTTCAGTCGGATTTCGGCGCTCATGAAAGCAAGGGGGTCAATAACAGATAGACGGGGATGGCAAAGAGGAGGGAATCCACGAGATCCAGGATGCCCCCATGTTAGGGGAGTAGCGTAGAGGAGTCCTTGACTCCACAGCTACGTTTGAGCAGGGATTCGGAGAGATCGCCCACTTGCGTCGCCAGGTTGATGGCGAGCCCCATGAGCAGCAAGCCCCAAACCGTGCCGATCTGATGCAGGGGACCCGCCAAGAGCCAGGACAGCAGACAAGCCGTGAGCACACTCCCAGCAAAACCCTCGATGGTCTTCCCCGGGCTCACATGGGGGATCAACTTGTGCTTACCGATCGCCGATCCCACGAGGTAGGCACCGATATCGCCCCCCTTCGAGACCAGAACCACGAAGAGAAGGCTCGGCAAGGATGCCACGGCCAGTTTCTGTCCCAGGTACATCGGGGCCACGATCCAACAGAAACCCAGCAGCGCCGCTGCGGCGGCCTCGACCGCGCGTTCATACCGTTTGGGGGAGAGCCCCCAGAACATGGATCCCAGGAGCAGAAGGAACGCGACTCCAACAAGATAGAACACCGGAAAGGCACCGGCCTCGATGTTCCAGGATCGGGGACCTTCCAGGAAGATGACGAGACCCGCCAGTATCAGAGGCGCAGTGGCGACCGGCTTCTTGACGTCCTTCCACATCGCCACGAATTCCCAGAGTCCGACGAGGCCCATGACTCCCAAGAGAGCAGCCGAAATCCTGCCCCGTCCTCCCCAACTGAGGTCGGCGTAGTAGATCAGGCCAATGGCCAAGAGCAACAGCGGGCCGATCGTGAACCGGGTGCGCAGAGCCTTCTTCTTCTTCTCGTCCCAAGCCATGTTCAGGGCGCAGGCTCGTGACTCGGCACACTCGGCAATCCCCCGAAACGTCGATCCCTGGATCGATAGCTATCGAAGGCCCGATGCAGTTCCTCGACACCAAACTCCGGCCAACAGGTCTCCGTCACGAAGAACTCGGCATAGGAGATCTGCCACAGAAGGAAGTTGCTGACCCGGTATTCGCCCGCAGTGCGAATCAAGAGATCGGGATCCGGAATCTCGGGGCGGTAGAGTCGAAGCCCCAAAGCTGCTTCGTCGATGTCTTCGACCGCGAGAGTCCCCTCCTCCACCTCGGTAGCCAGGCGCTTGGCGGCATCGACGATCTCTTGACGTCCTCCGTACGACAAGGCCAGACAGAGCGTCAGTCCACCGTTGCCATCTGTCAGACGTTCGGTCTCCAGCAGCGTCCCTCGCACCTTCGCAGGTAGTTTCTCGATTCGCCCTACATGCACGAGACGCACGTCATTTTCCATCAGCGTCGGACGCTCCTTGACCAGGAAACGATTCAGCATGGTCATGAGAAATCCGACCTCGATCGCTGGTCGCTTCCAGTTCTCCTCCGAAAAGGCGTAGAGGGTCAGCGACTCGAGACCAAGACGCGCACATTCCGTCACCGTATCCCGCACGGCGCGCACACCCTGCTCATGCCCCTTGGTCCTGAGAAAACCCCGTTTCTTCGCCCACCTGCCGTTGCCATCCATGATGATTGCGATCGAGCGAGGCACTGATTCGGATCTCGGTGAGCTGGAACTATGGTCGGAAATCGGCATCACGATGGTCGACGGATGATCTGGTCCCTGTCAGGGCCCACAGCGATCAAGGACAATCGCACGGGCAACTTGGATTCGAGATACTGGATGTAGTCCTGTGCCTTGGAAGGAAGATCCTCGAACTTGCGGATATCGCTCAGCTCCTCCTCCCACCCCGGCAGTTCTTCATATCGTACCTGAACGCGGTCCAAGCCTGGTAGGCCTGCCGGAAATTCCTCATAGGTCCTGCCATCCAACTCGTAGTGCGTGGCGACCTGGATCGACTTCGACCCGGAAAGGACGTCCAGCTTGGTCAACGCGAGTTCCTGCGCGCCGCAGACTTCCACCGTGTAGCTCATCGCGACGAGATCGAACCAGCCACAGCGACGAGGCCTTCCGGTCGTCGTGCCGAACTCTCTCCCTTTCTCACGGAGATGCTCGCCCACTTGGTCGTCCAGCTCTGTCGGAAAAGGTCCTTCGCCCACACGAGTCGTGTAGGACTTGGCTACACCGAGCACACGCTGGATCGATTGGGGAGGAACGGCCGCCCCACCCCCGAGACCACCAGTGGCCACGGATGTCGAGGTCACGTAGGGGTAGGTTCCCAGGTCGACATCCAGCAAGAGCCCTTGCGCCCCTTCGAAGAGGACACGAGATTTCTCGTCCTTGAGTGCCCGGCGCACGATCCCACCCGTGTCGCAGATCGCTGGCCTCAGCTCCTCCGCAATCTCCAGCAACTCGGCCAACAGGTCCGCGGGATCCATCCCCGCATGGCCAAATCCCCTGAGAAAGCGGTTCTTCTCGAGCATCACTGCGGACAGGCGCTCACCCAGATAGACGGGATCCAGGAGATCCCCCATGCGCAAACCGGATCGGCTGGCCCGGTCCTGGTACGCCGGTCCGATGCCGCGCCCGGTTGTCCCGATCTTCCCCGAACCCCGGAGTTCCTCACGAATCCGGTCTTCCTCGCGGTGATAGGGCAGGATCAAGTGGGCGCACTGACTCAGGAAGAGATTCTCTCCGGGTGTCACGGTGACCCCCAGATCCCGCAGGCCTTGAATTTCCTGGCGCAGATGCCAGAGGTCGATGACGACCCCTCCACCCAGGTAGTTCACAGCTCCTTCCCTCAGGATGCCCGATGGAATGAGATGCAGGGCGTACTTCTTGTCGCCCACGACCACAGTGTGTCCGGCGTTGTTACCGCCGGAAAAGCGGACGATCAGGTCAGCCTCCGCAGCCAGGAGGTCAATGATCTTTCCTTTGCCCTCGTCGCCCCATTGGGCTCCAAAAACCAGAGTCGCTGTCATCAGATTCCGCGCAGAAAAGCGAAGGATCTTAGCCCGGTTTCTTCCTGGCACCGCCCAGAAATCGGTTGCTCCCATGAGGAGCCGCATATACGCTTTGCCGCTTATGAGAGATCGTCCCCAGACCCGATCCAGAACCGTGACCTGTTTCGAGCAGTATCTCGAAGAGCTCGGCGATCTGATCGGTGATGAACAGCGCCGCGCAGAACTGGAGATCGAGTTCCGGCGAGCCCTGAGGACGCTGATTCGACACCAGTACGAGTCCACTCAGAACCTCTTGCAGGGTCATCAGGGTATCGAACTCGTGCACGAGACCCTCACTCGCATCCTCCACGAAGGACTCGGGCCAGAACCCGGTGCCCTCATGCGCCTCGTATCCCGAGTCGGGCACCGCCTCTTCCGGAGCCGGGTAGGCTTGGGCCTTTCGCTCGAAGAGTCACGTATACACCCGGCGCCGCAAGTCCCGGACAGCGACCTGGAGGACCTCTCTCTCGACAAGACCGAGAAGGCCTTCCTCCGAACCCTTCTGGATCACGAGCGGCACAAGAAGGGGAATGGCCGCTTCCACTATGAGAAGCTGGCCTTGGATCTTGGCATCTCGGCCAAAGTGCTTCGACGACGGATCCGCGTGTTGCTGCAGACCCTCGGACAAGGCCATGAGTATCAAGCCTTCTGGTTCAAGCGCCTGGGGGAGGCCAGCCTGGAACTTCTCCGGATCCGGACCGAGGAAGAACTGGGGGACCTGCTGGGCAGTCGGCTCCAGACACAGCGACGACTCCGCTTCGTACTCTCCCGGCTCAGAAGCTATGGCGCAGCTTCCAGCTTGCACCCTGACCTGGAAGACAAGGTCTCATTGAGTCAGGCACTCAGGCTCCTTCGTCTCCACCAGCGTAAACCCGTGATCCCCTGTGATGCACTCGCGAGGGCAGCGAGGCTACTGGGGGCGGACCCCCTGGCCCTGGATCTCATCGAGGCGGAACGTCTTCGGGCTCACGAAGAACCCGACCAGGCCCTGACCCTGCTCCAATCCTGGCACGCTGATGCGCTACCACCGCGTCGCTCGTTGCTGCTCCGCCTCGCCCGCGCTCGCTGCCTCGAAAAGCTGGGCCGCGCGACCGAAGCCTCCGATCAACTTGAAGCCAGCGAAGCACGCTCCCGCAACGATCTTCTCTTCCAGTACAACCGCTTCGTGCTGGCGCGACTCGCGGACCTCGTGGACCGGGCCGATGCAGCCCAGCAGGTGCTTCGCCAGAGCCACGCCAGGCGAAGCCTGAGCCCCCTGCTCCTCCGCGGGATACGCCTCGCCTTGGAGCAGGGGGCTCAGTAGACTCTTGGCCATGCCAAAGTACAAGGTCATCATCCTCGAGGATTACGATTCTGCAGAAGGCGAAGAAGCCGAATGGGACCTTCCCTTCGAGTTTCTGGTCTTCGACCAACGTTTCGACCATGCACGGGAAAACGGGGACAAGCAGCGATGGGTCGTCCGGGAGCTCCGGAAGGACAGCTATGCCGTGGCACCCAATCCCGGCACGAGGCAGGGCGGAGATCCCAAAAAGCACCGCATCTCGTAGATCGATCTTGGCAGCGAGAGGCTGCTAGCAGCCACCACCACCCGGGGTCTGGATCTCGAGGGTTTCTCCGGCCTCGAGCACAAAGCTCACTTTGGATGGGAATGGCTTTCCCTGCACGGTCTGTCTTCCGACTCGACCTGGCCCACCCCCCTCCCTTCCGGTCGGAGCGATGCGTCTGCGCTCGCTGAGAAGCGAGACCTGCAGTCTCTCCCGGCTGCGGATGCGTTTGATCAGGCCATCACCTCCACGGGCCCCCACGCCCGTACGCTTTCTGCCACTCGCCTTGCCACCGCTTCCTCGTCGGACCGTGTATTTTTCAACCACGATGGGATGCGTCAACTCCAGATCCTCGATGGGAGTGTTGCGCGTGTTGGTCATGTGCGTCTGCACAGCGGAGGCACCAGGAAGTCCGTCCATGGCACCGGCCCCCCCGCCGATAGTCTCGTAGATCGCGAAGGCTTGCCCGCGCGCATGGTCGAAGCCCCCCAGGGACAGGTTGTTCATAGTCCCCGAACTCTCTGCCGGGACGCGGGCTCCCGCCTTTCCCAGTGCCGCGAAACACAGGTCCACCAGTCGCTGGGAGGTTTCGACATTGCCGCCGGCCACGGCCGCAGGGAAGCGCGGATCGCACAAGCTCCCCTTCCTGGTCAGGATTTCCACATCTCGCAGCAGACCCCCATTGGTGGGCAAGTCGGCCGGCGCCAGGCATCGGAGACAGTACAGGACAGCGGCGTGTGTGATGGCAGGGTTGGCGTTCAGACAGCCGGGGCCCTGGTCATCGGTCTCCGCGAAATCGAAACGAAGGTGCCCTTCTACGACCTCCAGCTCGAGCCGCAGGTTGAGATCGCCGTCCTCGACTCCGTCACCTTCGAGCATGGCAACAGCCCGATGCCTTCCGGCTCTGAGGCTCTGCAGACTCGACGCCAGGAGGCGGGCACTGTAGTCCAGGAGGGCATCCACAGCCTCACGACAGGAGGCTGCACCCTGCTCGCTCCAGAGTTCGCGGAGTCGCCGCTCTCCTAGACGATTGGCTTCCACCTGCGCACGCAGATCCCCCAGACGCAGGTCGGGGGTACGCGTGTTGGCCAAGATCATCTGCAGCAGGCTCTCCTGCCACTCCCCCCTGCGGATCAGGGGCAGGGGAGGGATACGCAGACCTTCCGCAGGCAGATCGGCCGCAGGTGCCATGCTCCCAGGTTGGCTGCCACCAATGTCACTGTGATGGGCGCGATTGACCAGGAACCAGGGAAGACCTTCCAGCGCCTTGCCCGGCAGATAGACAGGTGTCACAAGCGTCAGATCCGGGAGGTGCGTCCCTCCGGCATAGGGATCATTGAGCAACCAGGCATCGCCGTCCTCCAGTGCGTGCCTACGAACCGCATCCACCGACAGGCCCGCCGATCCGAGATGGACCGGGATATGCGCAGCCTGGGAAACCAAGCGGCCTCTTTCATCGAACAACGCACAGGAGTAGTCCCGTCTCTCGCGGATGTTCACCGAAGGCGCCGTGCCATGCAGCACCTCCCCCATCTCCTCTGCCAAGGCGGTGAAGAGCTCGTGGAAGACGCTCAGGCGGATGGGATCCACAGACTACCTTCACTCCACTACTGGTCCACAAGACGTTTCTCAACGTCCTTGAACCGCGGATTGAAGATGTGGATGGCGCGGAACAAGTCCATGGCCTCCTGCTTCTTGCCCTCAGCCAGGAGCTTGAGGGCTTTCTGGTAGTCCTTCTCGTTCTCAGCCAGGCTTTCTTCGATCTGCTCGATCCGACTCTTGCCGAGCGTCTCGCTAGGCCCCCCCATGAGCTGCTTGTAGAGTTCAATCGCCCTCTCATAGCGGTGATCCCTGGCGAAGGTCTCAGCGCGGGCCACGATCCTGGCTGCCTTCGCATTGAGTGATTGGCCACGCAATGCGGAAATCCTGAAGCGGTCATGTTGACAGAGCGGATCCGCCTCCTCGATCAACTCATCCGCCTTCTCCATGTTGCCCGCCTTGATGAAGAGCTCGGCACGTTCCAGGAGATTCGATGCCTCCATCTCCTTCATGAGTTCATCGATGATGCCATCGACCTCCTCCGCCCAGGGGAGGCCTGCATCCTTGGCGAACCCTGCTGCCAGGCGATAGGTCTTGGCGGCCGCCCCCCAATGCCCCCCTTTCCTGAGCTTCTCGGCGCTCTCGCGCAGCCGCTTGGCGGTTCGACTGGAAGCAGCCCTCTCCAGGCTCGCGGCATCGCGGCGGCTCGGATCGAAGTCCCGGCAGATCTTGGCCAGGTAGAGGACACGTTCCCAGGCGAGGACGGCCTTGGCATCGACCGCTTCGTTGTAGATGTCTTCCGCCTTGTCCAGCTTCGACTTGACCCTCGCCTCGACAAGAGCCAGGCCAGCGATGGCGAGTTCGTTGCCGGGCACCAGGAGGAGCACATGGGCATAGTATTGTTGGGCCTTGGCCAGCTTGCCCGAGGCCAGCGCCTCGTCGGCCTCGAAACGGACCTTCTGGGCCAGCTTGAGGATTCCCTTGCGGAGCCATCTCTGGGCATCCTGGTTGACGGGGTATTCCTCCAGCAGCCGCCGGAGGTTCTCGATCCCCTCGAGCTCCTTGTCGGACTGGATCAGATTTCGTGCCTGATCCAGATTGTAGAGAACCCGGAACTGCTCCGTGCGCTTCTGGATCTCCAGATTGTCCGGATCGGCCTCCAGAGCCAGGAGCATCTGCCGGAAGGCCAGGGAGTAGTGTGCCTGCCCCAAAGCCGCCATGGCCCGGGCCTGATGCGAGGGCGCCGAGCTGACGCAGGCTGCCATCCCAAGCAGGCAGCCAAAGATCAGAAGTCTTTTGCTCATTTGGATTTCGAGGGAGGTTCGTGGCATGAAACCAAGCAGAATGCCTCTTGGACGAGTCATCAAGGCCTTTCTTAGCAGCAAATGAGCAATTGTCCCATGGTCACAAGAGGGAATCGCCGCTATCACGATCGCGTTGCTGGTCGCTATGACGACATCTATGATCGACCCTATTGGCGTTTCTATCGCGAGATCTCCTGGCGCCATCTCAAGGGTTTCCTGCCCGCAAAGCGCCCCGCAAGGGCCGCAGACCTCGGCTGCGGCACAGGCTGGTTCGGTCGCAAGCTGATCAAATCGGGATTCGATCTCGTCTTCCTGGATCCTTCGGGAGCCATGCTCGAGAAGGCCCGCACACAGGTCGAGAAGGAGGGTAAGAGAGGTCGCGAGCATGCCTACATCCAGGGCGAGATGGAGGACCTCTCGCAGATCGAAAGTGGGAGCCTGGCCTTCGCGACCGCTCAGGGCGATCCTCTCTCCTTCTGCAAGGACCCCAAGCTTGCGCTTCGGGAGCTCTACCGCGTCCTCGAGCCAGGGGGTAACGCCGTGCTCTCGGTCGACAGCCGCATGGCCGGCGTCCGCTCCCTCCTGGACGAGGGAAGCCCGGACAAGGCCCTCGAACTCCTCCGCACGGGCCGCACGTCATGGCTCGCGCAACGCAGGGAGGAGGCCTTTCCCATGAAGATGTTCGACCCCGATGAGTTACGTAGCCTCCTCGAGAAGGCTGGCTTCGAGGTGCTGTCGACCATCGCCAAGACCTGCCTCGTCCACCGAAAGAACGAGCAGTGGCTGGAAGATCAGAAGGCCCGCAAGAACCTGCTGATCGCTGAGGAGCGGGTACACAAGCTGCCCCAGTATTTTGGGCTGGCAGGTCATCTCCAGATCGCCGCAAGAAAGCATGCGGACTGAACTCCAAGCCCTGCTTCGTCTGGGCCTTCCGGTGGCGCTGGCCAACTTCGGCTACATGGCCATGGGCCTTCTCGACACCGCCATGGTGGGTCACATGGATCATGGTGCCGACGCCGCCCTGGCGGCAGTGGGCCTCGGCAATGTCGTCTTCATGGCCCTGCATCACTTCGGGATGGGCATCCTGCTGGCCCTCGATCCGCTGATCTCGCAAGCCGTCGGCGCACGCGATGAACCCGGCATCCGCCTGAACATCCAGCGAGGATTGGTCCTCGCTCTCGTTCTCTCCTTGCCGCTCAGCGCCCTGCTGGTCCCGGCGGAGTTCTGGATGCAACTCCTCGACCAACCTCCCACGGTCATCCCGGTCGCCCGCGACTACGTGTGGTGGTCCCTACCCTCCATGGCGGTCTTCCTGGGCATGAACGTCCTTCGCACCTCCTTCCAGGCGCTGCACCACCTTCGACCGCTCATCACCGTCGTCCTCCTGGCCAACCTCCTCAACGCATTCCTCAACTGGGTCTTCATCTACGGCAACCTGGGTTGTCCGGCCATGGGTGCGCGTGGCTCCGCCCTGGCCTCATCCATCGGCCGGTGGTTCCAGTTCCTCGCTGCCCTGCTGATCGCCTGGCCCCTCTTGCGGCCCTACCTGCGCGGCTCCTGGCGCAAGGCCTTCCTCCTGCGCCCCCTGGTGCGCATCCTGAAGCTCGGAATCCCCATCGGCATACAGATCAGCTTCGAGTTGCTCGCATTCGCCTCGGCCCTGCTCTTCATGGGTTGGATCGGCCCGACCGCTCAGGCCGGTCATCAGGTCACGATCCAACTCGCGGCCTTCGCGTTCATGCTCCCGCTGGGGCTGTCGCAGGCGGCGTCGGTCCGCGTCGGCTACGCCGTCGGCGCAGGCGATCACAAGGCGCTGGTCGCCGCCACTCGCGTGGCCCTCATGAGCACCAGCGTCCTCATGCTGGGTTGGGGTGCGCTCTTCCTCTGCTGGCCCGGGCCTCTCGCAAGCCTCTTTACCCATGAGCCAGAAGTGCTGGCCCTGGCCACCATCCTCATCCCGATCGCAGGCGCCTTCCAGGTCGTCGATGGGCTGCAGGTGGTCGCCGCGGGCTGTCTGCGCGGTATGGCCGACACCGTCTGGCCCATGTTCCTCTACATGATCGGCTTCTGGATCATCGGAGCACCCGCGGGCCTCTACATGGCCTTCGGCACATCGGGACGCGGGCCCGGCGGCTGGCCCAACGGACTCTGGTGGGGACTGGCCGTCGGCCTGACCTTCGCCTCAACGGTCCTCATCCTCCGCATCTTATACAAGATTCGCACCTTGGCCGCGCGCATCGAGTAGGGCCACCTGTAGGTGCTTCTGGATCCATCGCCGCAGTACGGCGAGGCGAACCCGGACTAGCCCGAACGATTCATGACCTCGATGCGTCTGACGGCGTCTTTCGGTCCAGGACCGCGAACCTATCGTTTCGCTCGGCATTGCTTCGATTCGACGACCCTCTTGGGTCGCCTTCATCTTGCGCAGCCGTCCTGAACTCGAAATGCGCTCGTCAGACCGCAATTGCGAGATCGGCTGCGCCGATCTCGCAATTGCTCACAACGATCTCATGAATCGTCCGGGCTAGGCCTTTCCGATGAAGTCCTCGAGATCCTTGCGCAGCTCATCCAGGCCATAGCTCGGCACCGTGATGCAGCGGTAGATCATCTCTTCGAGGCCCTGAGGCGTCTTCGGGTTGAGCTGGCGCGGCGGCTGGTAGCTCAGGAAGTAGGACAGGCTCAGTCGCACCGTCTCTCCGCCCAGGTTGCTGCCCGCGTGTTGCCAGGGAACATCCTCGAAGGGCAAGGTCCCGGTCAGGATCTCGTAGATCATGATGCCGATACCCATCACGTCTGCTTTGCTCTCCCGCAGGATCAGCGGGTTGTAGAACGGAGTCGTCGAGCAGGTGTGGTCATCAGCGGTGCGATAGGCAGGATCCAGGAGAACCACTTTGCCAGAGGGCTTGATGATGATGTTCTCCGGCTTGAGGTCACCGTGGTAGGGCAGCGTCTCCTCGGCCGCCAGGGCCTGCAGTGCGCGAACAGCAGAAAGGAACCAGTTGAGATGGATGCCTTCCAAGTTCCGGATCTTCTCTCGCAGCGTCTTGCCCCGCACGTACTCGAGAACATGGACGGGCTTGTCCTCGAAATCGAAGACCTCTCTCGACTTGACGATATTGGGAGAGACGACCTGCGAGAGCAGCTCCGACTCTCTTCGAATCAAACCGTTGAGAGCCTCCTGCTCGAGGAAGTCGACCCTGACTCCGTCAGAGTCCAGGAAGATGGCCTCGCCAGGAGTCTCGTCAGGACTGATGCCCTGCGTCGTCCTCTTGCTGGACACCTCCAACAAGCGCGTCACGTAGTGCCCACCGCCTGCGGCGTTTCCGAACTTGAGAGCTACCTTTTCCCCGCTCCTTCTGTCCTCTGCGAGGTAGACGAAGGAGAATCCCCCTCGTCCCAGAAATCGAGTAATTTGATACTCTCCGACTACTTCTCCAACCGCGATCTGGATCATGAATCGTCGCCCCGGTGGTCCCCCAATGCCTTTCCCCGTTTGCACCCGATTCTTCGTCAGAGGCTTGGCGAGAGTTGAGATGAGGCGCAGGCTTGGACTCCCTCGATCCAATCACTCCCATCCCATCGAAGCCCCGTACCTGCCTTTTTTTCGATTTCCCACCCTTTCGCGGGCCCCGATCCTGGCCGACTCTATTCTTCTCCATGATCAATTCTCTGGCTCTGGTCCATTCCAGGGCCCCATCCTTCCGATGAGAAGGGAGTCCAGACACCATTTTTCGATGACATGACCAGCCCCAGCCGCAGATTGTGGAGCCAGGGATTCCCCCTGGCAGCCGCCTTCCTCTTCTCCGCCTGCTCAGGCGGTGGAGGAGGCGACGCGCCTCCAGGTCCGATCACATCGCCCGTAGTACTGACCCAGGCTGTCTTCCAGGGGCAGACTCCAGCCGACATGGTCCCGGACGCTGGCGATAAACTGATCCTGATCTTCTCGGGCGATGTTTCTCTCGTCGCAGCGGCACGCATCGATTCTGCGGATCTCAGCATTCTCACAGGCACCAACGCAGGCGGCGTCGGGAGCCAGGGGAATCCTCCCACCGCCACCACCTCCCGTTCCATCGAGATCACTCTCGGAGCCGGGACGAGCTTCACTCCAGGGACCAGCACCCTCGCCCTTTTGGCCGATCAAGATGCAGTGCTCGACAGCAGAGGCAACCTGGTTCAAACCAGCACCGCCGTCACGATCAAGAACTCCGACGGCAACAATCCGAACGTCGATCTCCTCACGCTGAATGCGATTCCCAGCGATCTCAACGGTGATGGCAGCGCAGGCGGCACCCTGCAGGTTCCGCCCACAGGCTTTTCGATCGACCTGACCTACAGCGACCCCTCTAGCCCCATCGACACGGGGACGCTCATCCTCACCAGCACGGTGGCCCTGCAGCTCGACGCCACGAGCGTCCTCGCTGGGACCAACCTGACCCCCCTGCTCACGGCATCCATCGGAGCCGGCAACGCCAGTCTCCAGGTTCCTGGCAACCTGGTCTTTCCCGACGGCAGCCAGGCCCTTCTCGCATCCATCGCGGACATCACGGGCAACACCTCTGCCATTCGGACATTTACCTTCACTGTCAAGACCCCCACGGACGCACTACGTCCCCTCGAGAACGGACAGCTTTGGTTCATCGACACCTCCAGAGACATCGAATCCCTGAGAAGCACGACCTCCGATGGCGGCACGACGATCAACTTCCCCATCGACAATCTGCCATTCCCCAACGGGATCCCGGATTTTCATGAGTCCCTCATCATCCTGGGACTACGCACCCAGGCTCCCATTCCGAACGTCTCTGGTAGCAAGGACAGCAACCAGGTCACGCGGGAGCTCCTGCAGGGGCACATCCTGACCCAGCTCGGCATCCTGTTTCAGGGGACGGGCGTCTCGTTCACCTTCAACGCGCCAGGTAGTTTTCCAAGCGGGGCTTCCAGCACCGGCTACAGCAGCTTTGGCTTCTCCCAGATCAGTCTCGGAGGAAGCAGTGATGTGGCTGCCCTGGGCATCGCACAATTCGATCCCAACAACACCCGCCAGGAGGACGACACGCTCCACCCGGATGGATCGCCTACGGCAGCCTTCCGTCTCGGCGTCTTCCCCCACACGCTCACGGCCAATGGCGTCAACCTCTCGGGAAGCTACTTCCGTAGTACGTTCGACGCCATCCTCGATCATCGCGGTCTTCCGGTGGGAGAGGATCCGGGGGACAAGGCACGGTTGCAGAGTCTTCTCGCGAGCGGCTCCGGCGACACGCGTCAGAATCAGATCGGCCTGGCATTGGTGCGCCTGGGACGGATCCTCGCCGTCACGCTTGCGCATGAATGCGGTCACTCCATGGGCCTCGTGCAGGACGGTGCACTGCCGCTAGGCATCTTTGGAGCCAGTAGCTCATTCCCGGGCTCGTCCTCCGGGCATCTCAATCTGGCCACGACGTCCATCTTCCCTCTGGGGGCGCAAGAAGTCATGTCGCCATCGATCTCCTTCCAGGGAGCCAACCACATCGCCACGGGATTCAATCCGCTCTTTCGAGCCTACTTCAAGGAGACCATGCTCTATGGCCAGTAGCGCGATCCTCCTGTTGAGCTTGCTCTTGCCTCAGACCGTCCCCGCGGCCGAAGGTCTACCGGCCTTCGATCTCGGGTTCGCGGAGGCAGACCTCGTCCTGATCGCCAGCCCCAAGGGATTCGCAGGCGATCGCATCCCGGTCACGGTCCATTCGATCCTCAAGGGGAGTGTGGACGGTCAGCGCCTCTTCATCCTTCAACCACGGAGCTATGGTCTCCACGTGCGCCTCCCGCACAAAGCCAGCCCCCACCTGCTCTTCCTCAAAGAGACGCCTGCTGGCTATCTCCCCCTGCAGCGCTTGGGGATCCAGATTCCCGTCCCCAAGGGGTCTCGGCGTGAGCGTGCCCTGCTGGCCTTCGTCCAGCTCTTGAATCGAACAGCAGCCTCCAAGCACCTGACTTCCACCAGGGGCATGGACTCGATCTGCCGTGATCTCATTCGATTCACCAGGAGTCACACACAAGCCGCCCCGCTCCTCGCGCAAGCCGCTCTGCTCACGCTGGCGAGACGACCGGATCTGGCACCGCAGATCCCCGCGAACGAGCTCCAGGACCTCAGGCGAGTCCTCTCCGATTCTCGGTCGGATCCAACGCTACGAGATCTCTCGGCACGGTGTCTTTCGGCCGCCAAGGATCCGAAACTCCCGAACCAGCTTCTCACTCTTCTTCGCAAAGGTGAAGCCAAGGGTCTAGGCCCCGTGTTCGGCCGCCTTCTCGCAGCAGGATCCAGGATCGATTCCAAGCAGGCCTTGACCCAGATCCACAAGCAGGCCGGCCCGGAAGCACGGCCCGAGATCCAGAGAGCCTTGAAAGTCCTTCGGTAGCCAGTCCCCCGGTAGCCAGTCCCCCGATCCACGGGGGAGCCAACGGGAGCGCGACGCCACTCTCGGGTCACTCCGGGGACTTGCCTGCCATGAGTGGGTAGACGATGCCTCCACAGATCGCACCTGCAATGGGTGCAACCCAGAAGAGCCACAACTGAGAGAGCGCCCACCCTCCCACGAAGACGGCCGGCCCCGTGCTGCGTGCAGGGTTGACGGAGACATTGGTCACAGGGATGCCAATGAGATGGATGAGCGTGAGCCCGAGACCGATTGCGATCGGAGCAAATCCTGCTGGAGCCCGGGAATCGGTCGCACCGAGGATGATGACCAGGAACATCATGGTCAGAACGAACTCGGCCACCAGACCTGCAAGCATGGAGTATCCGCCTGGGGAGTGCTCGGCGTAACCATTGCTCGCCAATCCCCCGCTGAGATCGAACCCGGCCTTTCCCGATGCAATGAGGTAGAGCACGCCTGCGGCAAGAATGGCCCCCAAGACCTGGGAAACGATGTAGGGGATCAGGTCGGCGGCAGGAAATCTCTTGCCTACCAGCAGGCCGATGGAGACAGCTGGATTGAGGTGGCAGCCAGAGATATGGCCGATGGCGTAGGCCATCGTGAGAACGGTCAATCCAAAGGCGAATGCCACTCCCACGAAGCCGATCCCGACCTCGGGAAAACCGGCAGCCAGGACGGCCGCCCCACAACCACCAAAGACCAGCCAAAAAGTCCCGAGGAACTCAGCCATGCAGCGTTTCGAGAGAGCCAAACTAGATACCTCCAGATTCGAATCCTAGGGCCCCCCAGCCTTCAAAGCGGCCCCCAGACTCTACTCCGGCTTGGACCATATAACTGATCCACTTCTTGAGAATCTCAAGCGTAACCGTCGTTTCGACAGTGCGTCCCTTGAGGGACCACCCCTCGGAGGCTGGAAGCTCGGAAGTCTCCACGTGATACCCAAACCTCTCACGCAGTCCTCTCGAGAAAACTCGCGCCATGCTCTCGCTGGGCATCGTGTAGGAGAAGACCAACTGGAGCCGGGTCTTCGTCGTCAGCCCCCCCTCCTGTAACTTCTTCCAGGTAGCAGGTAACTTCTCGAACTCGGGTCCGAGCTGCCTGGCCCATTCCTTCTGCATGGCTTCTTCCTCCGCCGACATCCCTGCGCAGGCAACAAGAGACAGCAGGCTCAGAGTGATCGCGCGCCACATCAATCCGTAGGGTCGAAAAAGAAACCGATGTTGATACGGAGGACCTGGGCCAGCAGGGCTCTCGACCAGGAGAGCGCTGTATGCTCGACAGCGATCACGTCACCAGGCTTGATCTCGAATCCTGAACTCAGCGCCATGCCGGAGCCTGCGATCCCAAACGTCGCTGCGAGGATCTTGCCATCCTTGTCCTTGCGGAAGATCGTGGCATAGGGAGGATCCGCGACTGTGTCGACTCCACCCGCGACCGCCAAAGCCTGCATGAGGTTGTAGGTCACCTCGGGAGGGTACTCGTAGGCTCCCGATTTCTTGACCAGACCGATGACCGTGAAGGTATCGGGCTCGTAACGTTCCACCTCGATCGTCTCACCGCCAAAAAGAGCCACATTCCCGACGGGGATGTTCAGACCCTTGACGGGGAGTATCGTGTCCTTGACCTCGGAATTCCCCTGCCGACGAATGCGGATCAACCGCGCCCCAACGACGAGATTGACACCCTTGAGGATACCTCCAGCCTCGGACAATGCGCCGTAGAGGGTCATCTCATCGCTGCGCAGCTTGACGATCCCGGGATTCTCGACAGCCCCCATGACTTGCACGCGCATACGTCGATAGTCGACGACCTCCGCGACGATGGAGGGTCGCTGCTTGAGGTACTTGGGGTAGAGTCCTCTGGAAATCCGGGATTCGATTTCGCCCAGGGTCATCCCCTTGACCAGCACCTCTCCCAGAACGGGAAGGAAGATCTTGCCATCCGCGTCCACTCGTGCGAAGTAGCCACGCGACGGGTCGGCACGATCCTGCACGATCTCCGTATTGAAGGTTCGCGGTCCCTTGACCTCCAGCAGATCACCGGGCACGACCTTGTAAGGTCCCGGGTTCTTCATGCCTGAGAGCATGACCTTGGTATCCACCTCGGGGAGTATCGGCCCCGCTTCCACGAAGGCCTTCATCTCTTCACCTTCGAGCCAGTAGTGGGTCCCCATGCCACCACAGGAGGCCAACATCCCCATGAATGCACAGAATAGGAAGCACCGCGTGTTCATGTGGGTGGCCAGGGTACAGAAGAGAGTCGAAGAGAAGCTATCTCCATGTTAGCTCTCCCTCAGCACGCCACAAGGGCCAGGAGATGGGGCCAGCGATGGGGCCGCGCAGGAACAACTACCGACGACTCTTGTCTCGAAGTTCCAACAAGAGTCTACGAGCCTTCGCATCGGCGGGGTGACTCCGCAGCCAGGTACGGACTTCGGAGATCGCCGACTCGGTTTTCCCCATGCGGCTGAGGGCTCGGGCCAATTCAACTCGCATAGCACTCCGAGGCTCCATGCGGAGATGTTGCCTCAGGAGAGGGATGGCCAAGCTGTCCTTCCCCATGCGAAGCTCCTGCTGGGCCAGTGCACGATAGGTCCAAGCGCGTGCCTGCCCCTCAAGGACCGCTCGTTCCAACAAGCCCTTCAACTCGATGTGCAAGGCCTCGCGATCCTCCTTGCTGGCCTTGGCGAGGAACTCAGGCTGCAAGGCCAGCCACTGCAAGCGGTGTGCGTTGCCGTGTGCGACTCGTCGAGCGAGATCTGTGCCGCTCTCCCGGATCAGGAGGACACGGAGGATCCCCTTCCAGGCAGCACCCATGACGATGCTCCTGCGCAGATATCGGACAGCGTCAACGTCCTGATGGTTCCGCAGTGCCTGACGTCCGGCAGCCAGATTGGTCGCAGCATCGTGCGGTGACAGTTCTTGGCCCCGCCAGATCCACTGCTCGGATGCGGGGTCATCCAACCACTCGACGCCAATCTGCCCCAGCATCGACCAGAGTCTGCCGTGACTGGGCATCAGACGTCGCGCGTCCAGAAGATCCTGTCGAACCCCGGAGGCCACACGGACCAACGAAGGCGTGCGAGGAACCGAATCCCCTGCTGCCAGGTCGAGTGAGGATCGGACCCGCGCAACCTCCCGTTGCCAGCGATGCAGGATGTACGCAAAGCGGAACTCGATGTTGTCAGCATCCAGTCGACTCACCCGCTGCACCTTGTCGACGAAACCATCCAATTCGTCAGCAGTACCCGCAAGTCTCGGCGCCTGCAGTTTCCAGCGCCACCACTGGACCTCTTCCCAACCCTGCTCTGCGCGCCAGCGATCGAAGGCAGGAAGAACCTGGAAGCCCAACAGGAGGGCCATCGCAAGGCCAAGCCCCCCCACGGTTCCCCGGCCGCTTACGCCTCCCAGGCACTTGGGCCTTGCAGTCACTACAGTCATACCTGCAGAGGTGATGGCCAGCAGCATCACGGCAGGATTACGCAAGCCAAAGTCCGTAGTTGCGTGGAGCGCAACCGCCAACAATCCGAAACCCAGGCCATACGCCACTCCGGCGCGCGGCGCAGGGCATGCACGCAACAAACGCCACCAGGACAGCGTGAGGACACCGAGGAACGTCAGCAACAACACGAACCCGAACACACCGGTCTCGACCAACAGCTCGACGTACTGGTTCTCGGCATGTGCTGCGGTGCCGGGTCGCAAGGAGAGATCGAAACCCGGGAACACCGATGCAAAGCTTCCCTGTCCTACTCCCAGCCAGGGGGACGTCTTCCAAAGCTCCAAGGAGTCACCGATGAGCGCGAAGCGACTCTCGATCTGTCCGCCAGGATCCTCCAGGGTCGCTAGACGCTCGTATACCGGATCGAAACCCATCAGTAGCAACGCAAGGAGGGAGAGAACCGACAATCCAATCAAGGGCCATGCGATCCCCTTGAGATAGTTCGTCCGTGAGAGCACGACTGTCGTCACGGCTCCCGAGACCAGGAGGGAGAGCAGTCCATTCCGTGAGTGGCTCATGGCCACCATCACGGAGCCTAGGACGAGCAGGATCAAGAGGAGGCTGCCCCATCGTCCAAGCATGTTTCCCGTGCCCCAAACAAGTTCCTTTGCCTCCCAGCTCCTCCCCGGAAGACGTTCCGCCAGCCGAACGAGCATCAGCGCGAGGGCGGCTCCCATACTCAGGTTGATGAACTGCGAGAAGTGTCCGACATGGACAAAAGGGCCACCGTGATGTGTACCCGTAGGCATGTCCCACAAGCCCATCACGGATGCACTGCCAGTGAGGTGTTGCACGAAGGCAACTGAGGCCACGAACAATCCCATCAACGAGACAAGGGTCAGGAATCGTTTGACCTGATCCAGGCTGCGATAGACCTGTAGCACGACGAAGAAGAGGGCGACGAAGGCCGACAGTACGGCGAGGTCCACACGGCTCGCATGGGGATAGAGACTCAGAGGCAGTGCGCTGGGAATCCCCCCGTGGGATTGCGGTTCGCTCAGCATCGCTGTCCAGACATCGGCGTTCCCAGGCGACAGTGCTGCCATGAGCGAAAGCCCCATCGGAACCGATTGCAGGGCCACCAACCCCAGGAACAAGAAGAGTGGGATGCAGGCCGTGGACCAGGCAAGGCGTCCTTGCTTGGAGAGGAGCCCCCTCATGCCCACCAGGAGGGACATGAGCATCACCGTGCCGATCAGTACGAAGTGCCCTGAGGCCGTGACTCCGCCGTAGGCCATCGGCAAGAAGACGAGCAGGACCATCAGGAGCCCTTCGACGATTCGATCCACAGCATCGGGAGGTGGGGCAAACTGCGAGGACCTCGCACGGCTGCGTTCATCCATCATCAACCGGGCCCCTCGGTGTCGATCCTGCGCATGACCCTCCATGATCCGCCAATTCATGGGACATGCAAGACGAGGCGGCTTTTCTTCGAGATGCTGCCGTCCTATAATCCCTCTCCTGTCAAACTCCGATTCCGGGCGCCTAGCCCGAACGATTCATGACCTCGATGCGTCTGACGGCGTCTTTCGGTCCAGGACCGCGAACCTATCGGTTCGCTCGGCATGGCTTCGATTCGACGACCCTCTTGGGTCGCCTTCATCTCGCGCAGCCGTCCTGAACTCGAAA
>JAJRTL010000143.1 GCA_024278315.1 Planctomycetota bacterium
AGGCATGTTCGACTTCTACAGCGGGTACATCTCTCTCCTGCCAGGAGTCGCGGGATACCTCGCCAGCCTCTTGCCAGCACGATGGACTCCCTATGCGATGGGTGCCTTCGCCGGAATCGTCTCCGTCTTCGCATACTCGGTCTTTGCACTCCCGCGTTTTCGCCCGCTGGTCGCTTCGGATGCGCATCGTGCTGGCATATGTCTGCTGATGGCGATCCTCCCGGTGGCCAACGCTATGCTCCTGTCATCGGATGTCTACTCACTCTGGAATCTGCTCTGGCTCCTGATTGCGCTCAACCTGTTCTCCGAGAGTGAGTCGAGCTCTGTGCGGTGGGCCCAGTTCTTCTTCTCGGTACTCGCGATCTGGTCACACCCTCTCAGTGTGGTCCTGGTTCCCTTCCTCATCTGGCGTTGGCGCAAGAACGACTCGAGACCTGAGCGTCAGCTGGCCTTGGCCCTGCTTGTGACTCTCGGATTGTACTTCGTCTTCGGTGTCCGGTCCGATTCCGGACAGGAAGGCCGTGACCTATTGGCCGCCATGAGCCTGCTTCCAGGTTTCTTGACCGAGCACGTCTTCTCCGAGGCTCTGGTCGGGCCCATGGTTCCCGGACGATTCAGTTCCGGGTCTCTTTGGGCCATCCTGCTGGGAGGATTGGTGCTTGGGTTTGTCCTATTGAGCTGTGTCCGGATCTGGCCGACCCTGGAAGGTCGCAGGAAACAGTGCCTGATCCAAATGGCTCTCCTTGTGCCGACACTGTCGTTGGCCTGCATCTACTCGCGCGCCTTTCATGATCGTCCGGGCTATGCCATACCGATTCGTTACGCATACATCCAGCGACTGCTCTGGCTGCCCGTCCTCTTCGCCCTTCTGTTATCGGCGGTGAACCGACTGCGCCCTGATGCCCAGAAGCTGGCCGTTGCAGGTCTGGTCGCATGGTCGTTGTTGTCGGCTCGGGCCAATCAATCGATGTACGAGGTTGCCCCAGGAGAATCTCTGCATCTTGCGCGATTCCTGCAAGAGGTCGAGGACTGGGAAGCGGCAGACAGGCCTGCACCCGCGCCCTGTTACTACCGACCTGGTTGGCACATCCGGCTCGACGACGAAGCTCTTGCCATGCCAGGACGATAGTCTAGCTCCTTCGCGTGGCTCCGTCAGTTGCCGAGAGCTCAGTGCAGGCCGTTGCTGAGCCCGAGAGGCTGCTGCCCGGAACGAGATCCTTGACCATCACGGTTCCCTTGCTCGTGAAATCGATGACCCAGAGTTCGATTCCCTTGGTCGATGTGTAGCCACTGAAATTCACCTTTCCCCCGCAGAACGTCGCAGATCCGACACCTGCACCGGACGGTCCAGGGACGTTGTCCTTGAGGACCTTGGGTGCCTGTGCGTCGCAGAGGCCTATGGAGAGAAGAAGAGAGGCCGCCAGGAGGAGAGGTGGGTTCATGATGGACAGCATGGGCTCTTGAGCCGGCCTTCCGCCGACGATCCAGGGAGTGCCACAGTCCCGCCACTCTGTCCTCGTCCCGACCTGCTGCCTATCCCCCATGCTGCGTAGACTCGAGCCTGAAGGGTGATGCCATCGGTCTAACGGCGCTTGGTGATACCCACGACCCTGCCATTGGCGAGTGACACGGACAGGCCATCGGCATACTCGACAGAGACCAACTGCAGTCCGGCGGAGAACTTGGATGGTTGGCCCAATCGCTGAACGAGCTGTTGAACGCTCTGGCCGAGGTAGGCGCCTTCGGCTGGTCGAGGTGTGCCCTGACTCTTCAGTGTCGCCTTCGGGTGGATCCAGATGACGATACCGCTGTTGACTCTCAAGGTCGGCTCATTGGTATCCGTGGAAGGGTCCGCATACGTGAGCGCCGCGACGCCTTGGCTATCTGCTTGGATCCCGGAGGGCACGCCCAGTGTATCGAGGACCTTCTGCAGATTGTCCCCGAGGGAGATCACTGCGTTCGCGTTTTCGGAACCCGGGTTCAGGGAACCAGGGGTAGGGGCCCACAGCAGGGCCGTGACCAGCGTGAGAGCAGCGATGCTGAGAGAACGGGTTGGGATCATGAATGGCTCCTGGGTTGTTGGTTCTCCCCCTTGGACTTCGCTTGTAGGCGTACACTTGGTTGTTTCTGGAGATTCTTCAGCAAATGCACTGCCCGCAGGTGGCGAGTTCCCTGGAAAGGAGCCTCCAATCGCGCGCGGTGATCGATCTCGAGACTGCTAGACTCGAGCTCGAAGGTCGATACCCTCGGGCCTGTCTGAGATCGGATCACCGGAGGCATCCAGATGATCTGTCTACGAGCCAGGCTCCCCGAGCACCAGAGGTACGACAAGACACAGTGGTTGGAGGTAGAGGAGGGGTTGCCGGGTCCTTCCCGTAAGGCAACGTGCGGATAATGGGGTGGATCTCACAACGAGGTTGGGGGAGAGCATTCGTTCTCGATACAAATTGTCCTGCCTGTTGACGAGCCTCTGGCCGGTGCGCCAGATCGGTGCGCTGATAGGTCTCATATCGGGTGTTGTTCCCGTGAGTTGTGTGCGCGCGACCGAGTCGTGGAGCGCTCCGCCTGCCTTCATCAAAGTCCATCGTCTGTGAGTGACCGGGTCTAGTTCAGGATGACGACAGCGGGATTAGAGAGAATCCAACGGCCGAAAGAGACGTTCAGGACTTGGAAGGCGATGGCCTTGCCTTGCAGCAGTCGATTCTGAGGAACTACGAAACTCAGAATTCGAGACTCGGTTTTGTCCATGATGCTGGCGTCGAGAAAGAGGGTCCGAGATGGGTTGAGCCAAAGGTCACCTGAGGGCAGGATTAGCGTCGGCCCGGGAGTGCTCGCCAATAAGAGCTGAAGAGATCCTCTCTGAGCATGGAGGTTGGTCTTCAATCGTCCGCCTGGGGCAGCCCCCTTGGCTCGAAGGGATGGGATTCGCGCCATCTGGACCCGCGCAGAACCAAAGATGGCTGGCGATTTCCCCT
>JAJRTL010000144.1 GCA_024278315.1 Planctomycetota bacterium
ACCGCTCTCAAGGTCGCAAAGGGCAAGACGAAGTACAAGCTGCTGCGCTTCCAGGCCCAGGCTCTTGGAGGATGGTCCGAAATCGGCAAGAACGGCCGCATCAAGATCATCTACGGGCGCGGGGAGAAGGGCGACTACAAGTAGGCCTACGAGATCCTGTTCCTGAAGTACGCCGTCTACATCAAACGCGTCAAAAACTACAAGTACAGCTTCGAGTGGTACCGCTGGTACTTCGAGTGCATGGACCTGGCACTCAAGGCCGTCAAGGATAACTCGGACTTCAATGAGACCGCCAAGAAGTTCTGGCGCATCGCCAAGAGCCACAACGATTTCCAGACGCTCAAGGACATGGGCAAGAAGGGTGAGAATCTCTACAAGCTCTTCGACAAGCGTTTCCAGCGCTAGACAGGAGGAAGAGCCACATGAATCTCAAGACGAATGAATCCACCGAAAGCACAGTTTCGATGAATACGACGACCCGCGCTTCCAAGCCTCCCCGCTCCCTCCATGCTCGCTCGCTGGGTCTGCTCGCCGTGATCGGCCTGGCGCTCATGACACCGAGCGCCACAGCACAGAGAAAGTCCAAGAGTGCCGGAAGTGACAAACTCACGACGATTCAAGGCAAGGTCCTTCGTCGACTCGAGGTCATCCAGGAGGGCTTCACGGAGATCACCTACAAGAGGGGCAAGACGGAGCACAAGATCCCGACCAAAGACGTTTTGAAGATCGAATGGGGCAATCTGCCCGAGTCCTGGCAACGGGCACAGGTGGCCGCGGAGAAGGGCGATTGGGAGAAGGCTGCCAGCCTCTACCAGGACACGGCCAATGCTTCCTCACGAACCGCACTCGTAGCCGCCGCTGGTTTCCTTGCCTTGGAGGCCCTGCTGAAGACCAGCGCCGGTGATGCGTCCAAGGCTGACATGTCCGCAACGGCAGCCAAGAGTTGGCTGGCCGCCCACACCGATCACCGAAAGACCCCCGAGGTCATGGGCATGCTGGGCAAACTCTACCTCCTCGCGGCCAAGCCCAAGGAGGCCCTGAAGGCCTACAAGGATCTCGAGGCCGCGGTCGACTCCAAGAACCTGCCGACCACCTGGCTCGCCCGCGCTCGATATGGTCAGGCCATGGCTCTCACCGACGAGGGGGAGTTCGAGAAGGCCCGCCAGGCCTACAGTTCCGCGGCGGCCACCCTCCGTGGACAGGATTTGAGCAAGGATCCAGCAGCCGCAGCGGTGTTCATTGCTGCCGAAGTCGGCAAAGGTGAGACCTTGATGGCGGAGAAGAAGTTCGACGTCGCCCTCAACAACTTCCGGGGCATGGAGATGACCGCCGGCAAGAATGCTGCGCTCAAGACCGCAGCCGTATGCGGTCAGGCCGCTGCGATGGTCGAAATCGGCATCGCGAGCAAGGATCACAAGAAGCTCCGGACCGCCCAGGACCGCCTGGCCAGGGTCTCCGCCACGGACCTCCTGGACGGAGACAGTAGTGCCAAGGCCCTCTTCTACCTGGGTAAGGTCATCCGGGCCCTGGGAAAGGATGAGCCGGATTCGGGCCGCAAGGCCAAGCGCTACTTCGAGTCTGTCATTCAAGGCTACCCGGACAGCACCTGGGCCCTGGAGGCACAAAGAGCCCTCAAGTAGCCGTTCCGTGCAAACAAGCCTTTCTTCGGAGGCCCTTATCCTGCAGAATCTTTGGTCGGAACGCCTTGCCCCGGGCCCGCAGAGAGCATCGGATTCGCGTTCCCAGCTCTCCTGCACGACCGTAGACCATCGACAGCAAAGATTTTCGACGCGTTCTCCGTGAACCCACCCCGGGGCAGGAGACGTTCCCAACCATTCCAGATCCTGATAGATCGGGAAGGTCCAAGGCCAGCTACGCCCCCCCCCGCGTCAGCGTGCCCCTTCCTTCCCCAAGCAGTCCTCGATCAGTCATGAAGCTCAATCTCAAGAACTCAGGCCTCGCCTTCCTTGCTCTTCTCGTCACGACCTCCGTGAGCTTTGCCGCTCCGATGCAGGCGGGGACCGAATCCAACGAAGTCCCGGGCTTCATGGAGGACGTCTTCAACAACGCTGGCCTCATCGGTTGGCTCATCGTCCTGGTGTCGGTCATCGCTGCGGCTCTCGCCATCGAGAACTTCATGACTCTCAAGCGCGACAAGCTGGCCCCCCCCCACCTGATCGACGAGATCGAAGCCCTTCTGGACGAAGAGAAGTTCCAGGAAGCCGTCGAGGTCTGCGAAGCAGAGCCCTGCTACATGACCGATATCGTGGGCGCGGGTCTCACCAAGCTGGGGCATAACTTCGATACGATTCAAGTGGCCTACGAGGAGATGCACGAGGAGCACGACATCAAGCTCAACGCCAAGGTTGGGTGGCTGTCCCTCATCGCTGCCGTTGCCCCCATGATGGGTCTGCTCGGAACCGTGAATGGTATGATCGCCACCTTCGGTGAGATCGCCAGCAAACCCAGCGTCAAGCCGAACGACCTGGCCGGCGGTATCAAGGGCGCCCTGGTCACGACCCTGCTGGGTCTGACCGTGGCCATCCCGGTGACCGCCCTCTACGTCTACTTCAAGAACAAGACGCAGATGCTCAGCCTCGAAGTCGGCGCCATCGTCGAAGAGCTCTTCGAGCGCTTCCGCCAGCGTCCCGGGGCCTAGGATCCTGGAGGCTCGGTCCGGGAGTCTTGGTCTATGAACCGAGACTTCTGCCATACGATATAGAGAGCAGGTTCCGGGGCATCCCGGATAGGCAACTCACCAGCTAGGAGCCATACGATGGCAAGACGGCGCAAGAGCAAGTCCGAAGAAGTCAAGATGGACATGACGCCGATGATCGACTGCGTGTTTCAGTTGATCATCTTCTTCTTCCTCATCATCGACCTGCAGAACCAGGATCTCGAGGATCTGGTTCTGCCAAGGTCGGACAAAGCGGTCCCGGACGAGCCGCCCGAAGGTGTCCGCCCGATCATCAACGTCCACCAGAATGGGCGCATGGTCTACAAGCTGCATGACTACTACACGCCGGACGCTCCCAAGAACTTCGTGAAGCTGGACAAGCTCCTCTACGGATTCGCCCACACGATCATGAAGAGGGAGATGGATCCGGTCGTCAAGAAGATGATCCCCTACGACCCCCTGCTGATTCGCGCTGACGAGTTCACGGAGATGCACTACATCGCCAAGATCATGGAACGATGCGGTGATCAGAAGGTGATGATCTGGAAGATCGAGCTGGCCCTGGGCGAGCGCAAGGACGGCAAGACCGCTGCCGACTTCATCAAGACTGGATCCAAGAAGTAGGAGACGACATGGCCGGCAGAAAGAAAAAGCCAAAGGAACTGGCAGAGACGGACATGGACCTGACGCCGATGATCGACGTCGTGTTCCTCCTCCTGATCTTCTTCCTTTGCATGGAGTTCAAGACGCTCGAGAGCAAGCTTTCGGCCAATCTCCCGAAGGACGTGGGCGTCAATACGACCGAAGCCGTCCCCATGGAGAAACTCGATATCCGCATCGAGCAGGTCCGATGGGGTCAGGAGGTCAAGGACCCGAATGGCCGAACCCGCTACAACCTGGTGGGACACAAGGTCAAGTGGTACGTCGGTCCGCAGCCTTTCCGGGACAAGGAGAGCTTCTATCGCCTGTTGCAGCGTGAGGCCAAGATCCTTCAGTTCAACGACACCACGCAAAAAAACGAACCTAAGCCGATCACCATCAAGACGGGGCTGGGTGTGACCTACGGCGACGTGACCTGGGTCATCGACATGGCCAAGTACGCGGGCTTCGAGACGATCACCTTCGGTGGCGGTGGCGGAGCCAGAAAGAAGAAGTAGAGGACTGCAGGACCTTTGCCGCTGGTATCTGGCCAGCGGCAAGAAACGGAGCCGCCCCCCGCTCGTCGGGGGGCGGCTCCGTTTCTGCGTACAGGAGCTTGAACCCGATGCCCTGCCTTTTCCTCTGCCTCGACTTCAAGACGCTGGAGAGCAAACATTCGGCCAATCTCCCCAGAAACGTCGGTCCCGGGACCCAGGTCCCCACGCCACTGGACAATCTCGACATCCGGATCGAGCAGGTCGCCTGGGGACAGGAGATCCCGGACATCCACGGTCGGGAGCGCGTCCAGCTCGTGGGACACAAGGTGAGATGGTATGTCGGCCCTCAGCCTTTCTCCGACGCATCGAGCTTCCATCGCTTGCTGCAGAAGGAGGCAGGCGCAAATCCACGGGCAGGTAGCTGTCGATGGCCGAAAAACCTGCCGATTTCTCCTGAATTGATGCCAGAAACCGAGCCCCACCAGGGTGAGGATCCAAGCCCGGTTCGGAACCGGTGGGATTCCCCTCCGGTTGACAGAAAGCCCTTTCCCCCAAGGGCTTCCTTGGCTATCTTCGTCGCCTTCCTGGAGGCCGCCCCGCCGCTTGGAAGAACACGGATCGCTACCCGCCTGGCAAGGGATTGACCTGGCTACTGGCGGGACCCGGTCCACTGCCCCGAGCTGTTTGCCCTGCAAGCGCACTATTCCTCCCGAAGCGTCCTCGTTCGGCCCATGGGGCCAGGGATGTTTCGGAATTCGAAGACGAGGTGAGGACGCTCCTCCCCCTCGTTGTCCCTGAATCTCAAGGCGGAAAGATGTCCTTGGACTTTTCCCGTTTCCTTTCGGGCTCACTTGTCGGGCTCTCTCTCGTTTTCTTCTCGTGTTCCTCAGCTGACCAGGGCAACTCTGGCGCAGGAGGGGAGAGCACACCGACTCAAGATCAGGGCGGAGAGGGGTCTCACGACTCCTCCCAGGACCCCATGAGCGGTGGGCAAGCCACTCTCGAGGCGCAGCGGGTCAACCTGCTGATCGACAGATACACGCGCCAAGCAAAGAAGCTCATCTCTGAGATGCGCTACGAGGATGCGAAGGTCATCCTCCTCAAGGCCTCGGATGTCGACCCTGACAACAGCGAAGTGCAGAAGCTTCTGGGCGTTACCCTGCGGCAGCTGGGCGAACGGCAGGGTGATGTCACGAGCTACCGGGACTACATGGCCCAGCAGCTCGAAGTCCGGATCCAGAAGGACAAGGCGGAAGCCCGGCGGTTCATCGGGGACGCCAAGAGGGCTCGCGAGGAGGGCAACTACGATCGCGCGATCGATCTCCTCAAAGAGGTCCGGATCAAGGTCGAGGTCGGCCGCAACATCGACTGGGAAGAGATCGCTCCCACTTCCGAGGACCTGCTGACACGCTACCAGACCGAGCGTGACCAGGCGTATCGCGAGACCCAGACCCGCGTCGAGCGCGAGGCCTTCCGGCGCATGCAGGAGCGGACTCGCGAAGCCGAGGAGAGGATCGATCGCCAGACGAACGACCTCCTGGCCAAGGGCACCAAGTCCTTCGAGAACCGCCAATACGACCGCGCCCTCGAGTATGCGCAGCAAGCCCTCCGCCTGCGTCCCATGAACGAGATTGCCCGGCAGTTGATGTCGGCCAGCGACAAGGCCCTCCGGGATGTCGTCAACGACAACTACATCGCCAACAAGGCCAAGGAGTTCAAGAAGTACCAGGCCTTCCTGCAGGAACAGAAGACGACCTACACGGACATCCTGACCGGCCCGGACATGAACTACTGGATGAAGATCTCGGCGCTCCGCGATGCGGACATGGAAGCTGAGTTCGGAATCACCCCCAAGACCGCCGAGACGATCGCACTCGAGAAGACTCTCCGCACGACCTATTTGCCCAAGGGCATGACCTTCGAAGAGGATACCGGTTACAGCGAGGTCATCACCGAGGTCAACAGTGTCACGGGCGTCAATGTCCTGAGCAGTCCCGAGGCCAAAGCGGCCATCGAGGACAATGGCTACACCTTGACCCTGACCCTTGGCGCCCCGATCTCCCTCCGCAACTTCCTCAACGTCCTCGTGGAGAAGACCGAGGGAGCCCTGGCCTACATGATCCAGGATGGAACCGTCATCCTCACGACGAAGGCCAAGTCTCTCGGCAAGCCGACTCTCATTGTCCACGGGATCGCCGACCTCACTGTCCAGATCACCAACTTCACCGCTCCGATCATCCGCGACATCCCGCGTCCGGGCGCGGATGACGAAGAGGAAGCGCGTGGAGGTGGAGAAGAAGAAGAGCCCATCACCTTCGTCGACCCAAGCCAGCTCGAAGAGCTGGTCCGGAAGCACGTTTCTCCGGGTTCGTGGGATGCAGATGGCGTTCAGATCGAGGCGACTCAGTCACAGCTGATCGTTCAGCACACCCCAGAGGTCCAGCGCCAGGTGCGCACCTTCCTGAACGATCTGCGCAAGTTCTCGACGAGCCTCGTGGCCATCGAATCCAAGTTCCTCAACGTCGACCGCAACTTCATGGAGCAGATCGGCGTGGACTGGCGCGGGCTGGGCGGCTCCAACGCAAAGGGCCGCGAGGCACAACTGGATGACCTGACCAATGGCCCACCGGACAACACCTCGCGGGGACTGGACAACAACGGAGTCCAGAGTCCGTCAGGAGCTCCGGTCGCTGGTGTCTACTACGATGACGGCCTCGACGGAGATTTCCGTGGACGCACCGAGAACTTCTTCACGACGGGACTCAGCGAGGTCCTCACCGGTCGCGGTGGAGCAACGATCGGCCTGACGATCCTCGGTGACACGGACCTGAACCTCCTGATTCGCGCCATCACCAAGAATGAGGACATCCAGGAAGTCGATTCCCAGATGCTCACCGTCCTCAACGGTCAGCGCGCCAACGTCTCGGTCATCGTCCAGACGGCCTTCGTGCAGGACTTCAACGTCGAGGTCGCCCAGGCGGCCTTCATCGCCGACCCCGAGGTCAACATCATCCAGGACGGAGTCGTCCTGGACGTGCAACCCACGATCTCCTACGACCGCAAGTACATCACCCTCGAACTCCAGCCCACCGTGGCTGAGCTCGTCCGGCCGATCCCGACCTTCACGACCTCCCTCTCCGGCACGACGCTGCCGGTCACCATCCAGTTCCCGCAGATGACGGTGCAGAGCGCCGCCACGAGCGTCAAGGTTCCCTACGGTGGCTCGGTCCTGATTGGTGGCCTCAACCGCGTCCTCAATCGCGAGCGTCGCGCAGAAGTGCCATGGCTCGCCGATCTGCCTCTGATCGGCTTCCTCTTCAAGCAGGAAGGCGTCGCCGACGAGAACAGCAGCCTCATGGTCATGGTTCGTGCCTCGATCTTCAATGTCAAGGACGTGATGGACAAGCGCCAGCGCGAGTGGGAGCTGTATAATCTCCGCAACGTCAGCAGCCGCTGATCCACTTCGGAGGACCTCGTTAGCCGTCCTTGATCCGAAGGGATCAGGGACGGTTGCAATTGCCCCCCCCACCTGTGATACAGGCCAGGACAGACATGAGCCGACCACTCGACGCGATCTTCTTCGACATCGATGACACGCTCTTCTCCACGTCGGTATTCGCGGAGAAAGCGAGACGGAATGCCGTCGATGCCATGATCCAACACGGGCTTCAGGTCGATCGAGCCGAATGTCTGAGGGAGCTGGAGGAGGTCATCCAGGAGTTCTCTTCCAACCACGGCAAGCACTTCGACAACCTCTTGGCACGCTTGCCAGAGGGTTCCTTGGAAGGGCTCAACCCCGATGTGATCGTGGCCTGCGGAATGATGGCCTATCACGACACGAAGTTTCGCGACCTCAGGGTCTACGAGGACGTCTACGAGGTCCTGGAGGCGCTCTCAGGGACGAACATGATTCGCGGCATCATCTCCGCAGGTCTCACCAAGAAGCAGGCAGAGAAGATCCTGCGGCTCCACATCTACGATTTCCTGAGCCCCCATGCAATCTTCATCACGGAGCAGATCGGAATCAGCAAACCCAACCCCAAGCTCTATGCCCGGGTCCTCGAGTCCCTGGGACTGGAGGCTGAACGCACGATGTACGTCGGGGACAATCCGTCCCACGACGTAGACCCTTGCAACGAACTGGGCATGATCACGGTGTTCAACCGCCGCTCTGGAAGACACAGCCGTCAGAAGGGCCAAACGGAGCCCGACTATACGATCAAGGACTTCTACGAGCTGCGCGAGATCCTTCGCCGCGACTTCGACGTGATGATCTGAGCGACAGGCCAATGAAATCCACCGGCAAACGAATCCTCAAACTCAGTATCAATGGCACGGTGCACGAATGTGCTGCCGAGCCTCAGGCGCTCCTCCTCGACGTGCTGCGCAATGAGCTCGGCCTGTTCGGCACCAAGCGCGGTTGCGACATGGGCACCTGCGGCTGCTGCAATGTGCTTGTGGACGGCCAGGTCCAGATGAGCTGCCTGCTCCTGGCCCACGACATGACAGGCAAGGAGATCGAGACGATCGAAGGCCTTTTCGACGTCGGGGATCCGAGAGGACTCCACCCTTTGCAGAGGGCATGGGCAGAGCATGGCGGCAGCCAATGCGGTTTCTGCACGCCCGGGTTCGTCATGACAGCCAAGGCACTCCTCACAGAGGAGCCTGATCCCAGCGAAGAGAGGATCCGCGAGGCGCTGTCCGGCAATGTCTGCCGATGCACCGGATACAAAAAGATCGTCGAGGCCGTGCAGAGTGCCGCAGCGGAGATCCGATCATGAGCCAGAACGACCTTCCTCCGCATGCCCACGAACACCCACGCCAGAAGCATGGGCTCATCGGCAAGCGCCTCCCGCTGGTCGACGCATGGCGCAAGGCTGCTGGCCAGGCGGTCTACACCGACGACATCCACCTGCCCGGTGAGCTGGTCGGCAAGATCCTGCGCTCCCCGCACGCACACGCCAAGATCCTCTCCATCGACACGAGCGAAGCCCTGGCCATGGACGGGGTGCATTGCACCCTGATTGGCAAGGAGGCACCCAACAGCTTCGGTGTGCTCCCTGTGAGCCAGGACGAGACGGCCCTGGCCGTGGACAAGGTCATCTACCTCGGCGAGAACCTGGCCGCCGTGGCTGCGGACACCGAGGAGATTGCCCTCGAGGCTCTTTCAAGGATCAAGGTCGAGTACGAGGTCCTGGACTCCTTTCTGGACATGGAGCAGAGTTGCCGCGAGATCAGTGACGATCTGAAGATTCACTCAAAGGTCGTGGGGAATACGAACATCCACAAGGAGGTCCACCAGGATTTCGGGGATGTCGACAAGGCCATCGCAGAAGCCGCCTGGACCAAGACGCAACGATTCCTGATGCCGGGTGTGACACACGCGTTCACCGAACCGATGTGCACTCTTGCCTGGTTCAATGCCGATGAGCGACTGACCCTCTGGTCCGCGCAGCAGGTTCCCCACTACCTCCAGCGAGCCCTCGCGAAAGTGCTGGAGATGGACATGCATCGCATCCGTGTCGTCCGGCCGACGGTTGGCGGAGGTTTCGGCGGCAAGTCCGACCCCTTCCCCCACGAGATGGTCGCAGCACTCCTCTCCCGCAAGTGCAAGAAGCCGGTGCGTATCCTCTTCGACCGTGAAGAGGTCTTCTACAGCAATCACGGACGTCATCCGTCGAAGATCCAGATGACCTTGGCCATCGACAAGGATCACAAGATCTCGGGCATGGATCTGGATTGCCTCATCGACGGAGGGGCGTCGGGCAGCTTCGGCGTGGTGACCACCTACTACAATGGCGTCCTCGCCAATGGCCCCTACCGGCTGCCCAACTTCCGCTACCACGGGAGACGCGTCTACAGCAACCGTCCCCCCTCGGGCGCCATGCGCGGGCATGGAGCCGTCAATACGCGATTCGCCTACGAAGTCCTGATCGATGAGGCCTGCGCAGACCTCGGCGAGGACCCCAGGGACTTCCGACTGAACAACGCCCTTGAGGCCTACACCAAGACCATCAATGAGTTTCGCATCACGACCAACGGAGTCGTCGAGTGCATCGAGCGTGCGACCGAAGCCGCCGGCTGGAAGGACAAGTTTGGGAAGCTCCCCCACGGTCACGGAATCGGCATGGCTTGCGGATTCTACATCTCAGGTTCGGCCCTCCCGATCCACTGGGATGGCATTCCACAATCTACCGTCCATCTCAAGATCGACATCGATGGCGGCGTGACCATCCATTCGCTGGCTGCCGAGATCGGTCAGGGGTCGGACACGATGTTGGCCCAGATCGTTGCGGATGTGCTTGGCCTGCCCATCCACTACTGTCGCGTCTTCAGCGAAGACACGGACACCGCTCCACTGGATCTGGGATCCTACAGTTCGCGCGTCACGTTCATGGCTGGCAACGCGGCACGCATGGCAGCCGAGAACATGCGCAAACTGCTGGTGGCCGCTGCTGCGGATCTGACGGGCTATCCCTCAGAGCACTTCGTCATGGAGGAGGCGCAGGTCGTAAACGCCACGATGCCCGAAGTCAGGGTCGACTACATGGAAGCGCTGAAGCGCGCCATGAAGGACTGCGGTGCCCTCCAGAGCAGCGGGGCCTATCAGGCGCCACCGATGGGCGGCAAGTTCAAGGGTGCGGCGGCGGGACTGTCCCCCACCTACAGCTTCCAGTCCTTCGTCGTCGAGCTCTCGGTGGATCCCCTGACCTGCAAGCCCAAGCTCCATGAGATCTGGGCCGCGCACGATTGCGGGAGAGCTCTCAATCCCCTGGCGGTCGAAGCGCAGATCGAGGGATCGGTGCATATGGGGCTCGGCCAGGTGCTCTGCGAATCCTTCGACTACAACAAGGCGAACGTCCTGAACCCCAACTTCCTCGACTACAGGACCCTGTCTCCGACCGAAACTCCTGCGATCCATCCCATCCTCGTGGAGACCATGGATCCCGAAGGTCCTTTTGGGGCCAAGGAGTGCGGCGAAGGCCCATTGCTCCCCATCCTGCCTGCCGTCGCCAACGCGCTGCACGACGCCATCGGCATCCGCTTCTACGAGATGCCCATCACGGCCGACAAGATCTACCGGGCGGTCCAGAAACAGAAGAAGCTGGCCCGACGAAATCTTGTGCAGGGCTGAATCCAACCGAGAGACCAGATGATCCTCCCCACATTCGAGCTACATCAACCCAGCAGTCTCGCCGAGCTTCGCGCGATCTGCACCGGACTCGAGACGACCGGTGAGAGCTACGACTTCATGGCGGGCGGAACCGATGTGCTGCCCAATTACAAGAACCGCATCAACGCTCGCTCACACGTAATCTCGCTGTCCAAGCTCGAGGGCTGCAACACGATCGCCGTGGATCGTATCGGTGCCTTGGCGAGCCTCACGGACATCGCAAGGCATCCCGAGCTGGGCCGACACTACCCCGGTCTCGTCGAAGCGGCCGGACAGGTCAGTTCGCCCCCCCTACGCAACATGGGAACGCTGGGTGGCAACCTGCTTCTGGATACACGCTGCTACTACCTCAATCAGAGTGAGTTCTGGCGCGCCTCCAAGGGCTACTGCATGAAGGCCGATGGAGATGTCTGCCTGGTGGTCCCCCAGAAGGAGATCTGCTACGCCACCTACTCGGGAGATCTGGCACCCGTGCTCCTGACCTTGGATGCGACACTCCACTTCCATGACATCCACGGTCAGGACGAAGCAGCTGAGCGCTCCGTACCGATCCGGGAGTTCTATGCCCTGGATGGCATCCAACGCTTCCACAAGGCACCCGGCGAGCTGCTGACCGCGATCAGCATCCCCGAGAATGCACGGCAGCTTCGAACCGGATACCACAAACTCCGTGTCCGGGACACGATCGAGTATCCCGTCATGGGAGTCGCCATGGCCCTGTCCAGCAAGGCAGGCAAGATCGAGAGATTGGAGCTTGCCGTCACCGGAGCCGAAGCCATCCCGATCCACTACGGAGACCTGGGATTCACCGGAAGACAGATCGATGACGGCTGCGCCGACGAACTGCGGGCCGCACTCTGCTCTCGCGTGCAGACGTATCGCAACGTGCCCTTCCCACCCTCCTATCGAAAGGCCATGGCCGGGGAGTTCGCAGGCGACCTCCTGATGAAGTTGGGAGACTGAGGCTCGCGGCGCCCATCACTCTCTTCTGTCCAGGACTTCCTGGACCGCCTTGCGTAGATCCGTGATCCCGAAGGGCTTGCTCACGACCCCTCGAATCAATCCGTCGACAGCCGCATCCTGGATCTCCCTCGCCGCGTGCCCACTCATGAGAAGCGTGGGGACGTCGATACCATTCCTCTTGAGCTCGCGAATCAACTCCATCCCATCCATCCTGGGCATGGAGACATCCAGAAGAAGGAGCTCGAAGGGCTCTCCCGCTTTCAGGATGTCGAGTGCCTGACATCCATTTTACGCCGTCTGGACCTCATGTCCGGCAAGCTTGAGGGCTTGCGCCGCTACATCCCGGACACTGGACTCATCATCCACAACCAGGATTCTCGATGTCGCCGTCTCCTGTTCTTTCAGCATCTTGGGATTCTCCTTGAGCGGCTCCGCTGCCGCCTTCGTGGGGAGGAACACCTGGAATCGCGTTCCTTGTCCGGGCCAGGAACTCACAAGAGCCCCAGCTTTATGGCCTCGCAGGATGCCAAGCATGGCCGCAAGGCCCAGGCCATGCCCCTCCTCCTTGGTGGTGAAGAAGGGATCGAAAATGCGTGCCAGGAGGTCGGGCGGCATCCCCTTGCCGTCGTCCTCCACTTCCAGGACCTGGTAGCAGCCAGGCTCCATCGAATCGCCCAGGATCATCGCCTTCAGATCCTCCTCACGCAGGTGCGTCTGCTCGGTCCGGATCTTGACCCGGCCCACACGTCCTTCGAGGGATTCTGCAGCATTCTGGATCAGATTCAGGATGACTTGTTGCAAGCCCGCACTGTCTGCCTCAATGGCGGACAACCCCTCCGCGAGGTCCATCTCGAGTTGGCACTTCTTGCTGAGCGAGACTTCGAGCAGGGAGCCGATCTCACTGATGAGGGTGTTGAGGGAAAGCCTCTGACGCTCCAGCCGCGACTTGCCGGAATAGATCAGCATCTGACGACAGAGATCAGCGGCCTTGCGGCTGGCTACCTCGATCTCGGCAAGGTGTGTCAGAGCCAGCGCCTGGCCTGCGAGATCTCCACGTGCCAGTTCTGCATTGCCGAGGATCGAGGTCAGGAGGTTGTTGAAATCATGCGCAATGCCACCCGCCAGAACGCCCAGGCTCTCCATTCTCTGGACCGCATTGAGTTTTTTCTCGGCATCCCGACGAGCCTCCTCGTCCTGGTGTCTCTCCAATTCTGCAGCGATCCTCCTCGAGAAGAATCCAAAGAGGGGTTGGTTGACGATACCCGGATCCAAGGGGCGATCACTGATGACCCCCACATACCCCAAGGCACGTTCTTTGGCATCGGTGAACTGGACCCCATAGACCGACTCCGCGTCCACGGACTCGAGAAACTCGTCCTCGGGATAGAGACTCCGCACGCGTGATTCGATGTAGAAATGCCGATGATCGGCAAGATCCTGGAAGGGAGTCCCTTCGCGCGATCGGACAGCTGTGGACTGATGTCCTCCATCGATGCTGAGTGCCAGAGACTCGAACTTGCCAGGATCTCCAGGCAAGATCCGGACGACGAATGCGACCTTGACGCTGAGCGTGCGCGCCAGCGCGCGGCAAAGCTCCCCCAGGCGATCGGCACCCTTGGCGTTCTCTGCCTCGAGCACCCTTTCCATGTCGCTGACCAGACGTCGATGTTCGAGCACAGCGGCGCAGCGAGGCTGGAAGAGGAGCAAGGTCTCACGCGCGATCGAACTCAGTCGAGCCGACATGGGTTTGTCGTCAAGCAGTGCCACGAGACCCAGTGGGCGGGAGCTCTTGTCATGGAGAGGCACGGCAAGATAGGACTCGATGCCCAAATCCACGAGAAGAGGATCCTCGGGGAACAGCTCTTGGACGCGTGAGGGCCAGGCACAGGTGTTCTGTTCCAGGACTTCCCGACAGGGAGTGTCTGCGAGGCTGTATTCGAAGTTGGGGATGAGCCCCTGCGGCCCCTGTACGCAGAGAGTGCGAATAGAATCCAGGTCCTGACCGGAGAGCTCGCCGATGAAGGCCTGTCGAAGCCCCAGACTCTTGACCAGATATTCCAGATACCACCGAAGGTAGGGGATTCCTGAGCTTGCGGTCAAACCTTCCAAGAGGCTTCCCTCATCCATGATGAGGATCTCAAGGAGATGTTGAACCGCCGCTTTCGTTCTTGGATCGCGGAAGAGTGGGTCGATGGGAGAACTCATGTGCCAGGGCTGGAGTGAGGTTCTCACCGAGAGTCGGTTTCGAGTAAGCCTAGGGACCTTTACTGATCTGTAAAGGTGCCCCTGATCGGAGTCCAGAACTCGACCCTACTTCTGCCCTTTCCTCGGCCTGAGCGCCAGAAAGCGTCCTCGGTCGGTCGCAAACCACTCTGTGAGCGACGCTTCAACATCTCGAGCCGGAACCTTGGAGAGAAGGGTCGGCAGGTTGGTGGGAATACGGGAGAGAATCGAGACTCCGCGCGAGAGCCCCAGCCGATAGAGGCTGCGCGGCGTCGCAGCAAACATACCCAGGTCCCGTCGCTCGAGAGGATGAGGAGGAAAGAAGAACCTGAGACTCGATTGAGAGCTGCGCAGATGGACCCATCCGATGCGTGACTTCCTCTTCTTGTCCAACCACCGCAAGAGCTCCTTCTGCACCCAATCGGTGGATTGCTCTTCCGTCCCTCGCAGATTCAGGAGAAAGAGCTCTGGCCCCTCAAGATAGGAGTACTGCGCAGGGAAGAACATTCCCTGGATCTGCTTGCCTCTCGGTTTGCGCTCGACCATAGCCCTTTGCATGAGCCAGCTCGCCGCCAGAAGATAGGCAGGGTAGGCCGCGCTGTCGGGCTCGGGGGCAGGAAATGCGAGCGTCCCGAACACCGCCCCGACGTTGGGGTGTTCGATCACGGGCGCGATCTTGGCAACAGGCTTCCACGGCGGGGCCTCGGGACTCGCCCTCCCCTCCAACCCGCCGAAGAGATCCTTGTAGAAGGGCAGGTCCCTGTCAGCGTGAACGCGCCCCACAGCGATGCAGAGGACATTGCCTGCGTGATGCGTGCGAGCCGTCTGAGACCGGATGTCATCGAGTACCACCTTCTCGACCTCAGGAGCCAGACCGATGCCGACCCGACCCGGAGCTCCCTTCAGAAGCAGACTCCGGGCGCGCCACTGCAGAATCCCACCCGGTCGGTACAGGGTCATGTTCGTGACCTCACTCTGCATCCGCTCCCGTTCGCGCTCCAACTGAGCATCATGGAATTCGGCCTTTCCGTCCAGGATCTCCTTGAACCAGCGAGCGTCGCTGCTGCACTCCTCTCGAGTGCCCATCGAGAAGTAGAGCGTCCAGCCCGACCGCGTCATCGCGTTGGCTCCGTGCTTGCGGTTCTTGACCCAGTCTCCGTACTGCCAGCCATCCTTGCGGCAGGGTGTGCCCGCCGTCATGACCATGTGCTCCACGAAGTGGGCCAGGCCCGTCCGATCCAGAGGATCCATGTTCCAACCGGACTTGACGAAGAAGAACAGCCCCATGGCCTTGCTGCCCTTGACCGGCTCGATGAGCAGCTCGAATCCGTTGTCGAAGCGTTGGATGGCATCGCTCCAGGGCCTGTCCCTTGGAAGGATCTCAGGCTTGGAGGCCGGGGCCTGCCCTTCCGCCTGCCTCGCCCAAGGCTCGGTTCTACCGGCTGCAGAGAGACAAAGGATCGCCAGTGGCAAAGCCCTTCGCATCATGTCGCCCCCTAGGCTGGATCCACGATCGGGAAACGATCCTCGAAGAGCCAGCACTTGGCGCAGTGTCCTTGTCCTAGATCGAACATAGGAGGATCCTCTCGGCTACAACGATCCATGACCTCCGGACAGCGCGTGTGGAAGTGGCATCCTGACGGTGGGTTGATCGGAGTCGGGACATCGCCCTCCAGGAGAATCCGGTCCACGTTGGCATCCGGGTCGGGGATGGGAATGGCCGACAGGAGAGCCCGTGTATAGGGATGGGAAGGACGCTCGAAGAGATCCTCGGTCGCGGAGCTCTCGACGATCTCGCCCAGATACATCACGAGCACACGGTCCGAGATGTGACGGACGACCGAGAGGTCATGAGCGATGAAGAGGTAGGAGAGCTGAAACTCCTTCTGGAGATCCATGAGCAGATTGATGACCTGGGCCTGGATCGACACGTCCAGTGCCGAGACGGCTTCGTCGCAGACGATGGAGCTGGGAGAGAGAGCCAAGGCCCGCGCGATCCCGATCCTCTGACGCTGTCCGCCCGAGAACTCGTGCGGATAACGGTTGACGTACTTGCGGTCCAGTCCACAGCGCTCCAGGAGATCACCGACCTTGGCCTTCGCCTCCTCTTGGCTGCCCACGATCTTGTGGACGAGCATGGCCTCCCCAACGATGTTGGCCACGGTCATACGCGGATTCAGAGAGGAATAGGGGTCCTGGAAGATGATCTGCATGTGCTTTCGCAGATCTCTGAGTTCCATGGAATCCAGGTTGTAGACGTCCTGTCCGTCGTAGTAGACCCGGCCATCCGTGGGCGGAATCAGGTTGAGCAGGGTCCGCCCGACCGTGGTCTTGCCACAACCAGACTCTCCCACCAGCCCCACGGTCTCGGAATGGTTGATGTGAAAGCTCACGTCGTCGACGGCCTTCACATGACCGACGGTTCGACTGAACAAACCCCGTTTGATGGGAAACCACTTCTTGAGGTGCTGGACCTCTACAAGTGGTCGTGAGGAATCCGGCTGTAGCTCGGCGCGACTCGTTTCGGGATCGATGGTCGTCATATCGGGGCTCAGTTGGCAGAACCAGTGGAAGCAGGTTCGGGCTTGCGAAGATGGCAGGCCACGAAGTGCCCCTCTTCGAACTCGAGCAAGGGCGGGATCTCCTCGGCGCAATGTGGCTCGGCAATCGGGCACCGATCCCGGAAGCGACAGCCCGAAGGGAAGTTGTAGGGCGTGGGGACATTGCCTTCGATGGCCCTGAGGCGATCGTGCGGGGTCTCGATGGCCGGAAGGCTGTGGAAGAGCCCTTCCGTATAGGGGTGTCTGTACTTGTGGTAGAGCGTGCGCACGTCGGCACTCTCGACCACTTTGCCCGCGTACATCACGACGACCTCGTCTGCCATTTCGGCCACGACTCCCAGGTCATGTGTGATGAGGAGGACGGACATGCCCACGTCCTTCTGCAGAGAACGGATGAGATCCAGGATCTGCGCCTGGATAGTCACATCCAAGGCCGTTGTCGGCTCGTCTGCGATGAGGAGGCTCGGGTTGCAGGACAATGCCATCGCGATCATGACGCGCTGTCGCATGCCGCCCGACAACTGATGGGGATACTCGTCGACACGCGCCTCGGGACTAGGAATGCCCACCTTGCGTAGCATTTCGATCGCCTGATGGCGCGCCTGTGTCTTGTCGACACCCTGATGGAGCAGAATGGCCTCCATGATCTGATCTCCGATCGTGAAGACTGGATTCAAGGAAGTCATCGGCTCCTGGAAGATCATGGAGATCTCGTTGCCCCTGATCTTCCGCATGGCCTCATCGTTCTTGCCGAGGAGATCCTCTCCCCTGTAGAGGATCTTCCCACCGACGATCTTTCCCGGAGGATCGGGGATCAGCTGCATGATCGAGAGGGCGGTTACGGACTTGCCACAACCCGACTCCCCGACGACCGCCAGGATCTCTCCCTCCGGGATCTGATACGACACATCGTCCACCGCTCGAGCCGTGCCCTCATCCGTATAGAAGTAGGTCTGCAGGTTCTGGAGATCGAGGATGAGGGGCTTTTTCTCAGTCATCTTGCACTATCGAGAATGGACTCTTGGGAATCATCGGGAGACTGGAGTGGGACGCTGAGAATACCACCGGGCTCCGATCAGGCAGCTTCATTCTCGGCCTCCCCCTCGTCGGGAGCCTCGTCGGGAGCCACGTTCCTGCGACCTCCCTTGGGGGGCCTGCCAGCACTGGCCAGCCGGGGATCCATCGCGTCCCTGAGACCATCCCCCACAAGATTGAAACAGGTCACGGCAATGACGATCGTGATTCCGGGAAAAAAGGTGATCCAGGGAGCATCGATGAGGAACTCACGCCCCTCGTTGACCATGGCACCCCAGGTGGCCGTCGGAGGAGGAACGCCCAGCCCCAGGAAGGAGAGGCCCGCCTCCACGAGGATGGTTCCTCCGACTCCCAGGGTCGCCGATACGATCACGGGCGCCAGGCAGTTGGGAGCCACATGCCCCATCAGGATCCGGATCTGACTCAGGCCCAAAGCCCTTCCCGCCTGAACGAAATCACGCTCTTTCACCGAGAGCACTTCGCCACGAACGAGGCGCGCCGTTCCCATCCAACCGGTTGCCGCAAGGATGGCGATGATGACATGGATGCGGTATTCGGTCGGCACGTCCTTGGGCCAACTGGCAATCAACACAGCGAGGATGACCAAGAGCAGCACAAGGCGTGGCAAGGAGAGGAGGAAATCCACCAATCGCATGATGAACCAGTCCGTCCACCCTCCCACGTATCCAGCCAGGAGACCGGCCATGAGACCTATCGATACGGAGAGACTCACAGCAAAGATGCCGATCGTCATGCTGATCCATGCACCATGGATGATGCGGGAGAGGATATCGCGCGAATAGTCATCGGTTCCCAGCAAATGGCCTTCCACGAAGGGCTGCAGGAGTCGCAGGTTCTCGATATCGAGGTGCTTGTTGGGTGGATAGGGAGAGAGATAGGGAGCCAGGAATGTCAGGCAATAGAGCAGGACGATGCCAAGGAACCCTACCTGAGCGAGCGTCGAGTAGGTGAAACGCTCGCGCGTCAATACCCAATTGCTCTTGAGGTATTTGGGAACGGGCGCGTGCTTCCTACCGAGAAACGCGAGGATGGCTGGCAGGGTCAAAAGGAAATAGGTGGCCAACCACGGCTTTCCGGGGCCAAAGAAGCCTACGAGAAAGGCCATGCAGGGCCAGGCAACGACCTCGATCGCCACTCTCCGGTACACCCCAGTGTAGGTTCCCCCGACGAAGAGCACGAGGAGAACCAGCTGCACGGCGTCCATCTCTGCGAAGCTCGTCGCCACCCTCCCGGGCACGAGGATCAGGATGCCGAGTAGAATGATCAGCGGGAGGACTACGGACAGACCCAGCAGCGGCAACCCTGTGCGGAACTGCCAGATCCCTGGCAGATCCGCGGGATACTCTGGCTGCCAGCGGGGTCCGGCATCGTGGTCCGGATTCTTGAAGGAATCAGTCATACGAAATCCTCGGATCCACCACGCCATAGAGGACGTCAGCCAGAAGATTGCCAACGATCACGAGACAGGACAACAAGAGACCATTGGCAATGATCACCGGGTAGTCGCGTAAGAAGATGCCTTCCACGATCAGCAGCCCCATTCCCGGCCAGGCAAAGATCGTCTCGACCAGGACGGCTCCCGAAATCAGGAACGGGAGATAGAGGCCCAGCAGGGTCACGATGGGGATCAGCGAGTTGCGCAGCGCATGCTTGAAGATGACCTTCCAGCCCGGCAACCCCTTGGCCCGTGCGGTGCGGATGTAGTCCATACGGATGACTTCCAACATGGAAGATCGGGCATACCGAGCGACCCCGGCAGCAGGCGCCACACCCAAAGCGATAGCAGGGAGGACGAGATGCTGCAAGGAGTCCACGATCCTCTCCCAGAATCCGACAGCGACTCCGGCGGGTAGGGGAAGGTTCAACATGGCGGACTCCGCGATGGCAGCCTCCTTCATGCGTATTGTCTCCCCCACCATGCCCGAGATGGGCCAGGACGGGAACCAGTGGGCCACCACGTAGACCATCATCAAGGCCAACCAGAAGGAAGGCATCGAGTAGAGGAAGAGGGAGCCCAGGGTGATGCCCTTGTCCAGGAAGGAGTACTGCTTGACGGCAGAGAGGATCCCCATGAGCGTCCCCAGCGTGAAGATGAGGAAGAGGGAGAGTGCCGAGAGCATCAGCGTGTTGGGAAGGGCCTCCAAGATCAGCTTCGAGACGTCAACGTTCTTGGAGAATGACTTGCCGAACTCGAGTTGTGCGTAGTTCCAGGACTGCTTGCCTAGCTGGACGAGAAGAGGCTTGTCCAGCCCCATCTGTTCGCGGATCAACTGGATCTCCGCAGGCGGTGATTCGGGCTTGATATAGAAATCGCTGGGATCCCCCGGCATCGCGTGCACCAGGAAGAAGATGCCCAGGAAGACCAGGAAGATCAGCGGAATGCCGGCCAGCAGCCGCCTGATGACGAAGAAGAACATCTAGTCTCGAGTCGGTAGAGGAAGCATCGCTCAGAACTTGTATCTCTGCTCGCTCTTGGGCACCCACCAATCTTCGATCTGGTAGAGGACGCTCAAGACATTGGGGTGGACGCCACGGAATCGCTTGTGCAGGGCAAAGTACTCGGCTCGCCAGAAGAGGAACGTGTAGGGCTGATCGTCATAGATGATCCTCAACAGACGCTTCATCAGCTTCTGCTCCTTGACAATATCTGCCGTCTTGCGCATTTCCCGCATGATCTTGTCTGCTTCCGGATTGGAATAGCCAGTAAAGTTGAACGCCCTCGGCTTTTCTTTCGTCTCGGTCATCCACATGACGGCAGGGTCCGGGAAGAGGGCAGCCGACCAGCCCGCGATCGCCGCTTCATAGTCCTTCTGGCGGAGCTTGCCGAAGAAGGTGTTGGGCTCCAGATACTCCAGGTTCACATGGACTCCGATCTTGCCCAACTCCTCCTTGACGACGACTCCCATCTTCTTGCGACGCGGGTTCCCCGAGTTGGTCAGCATGGTAAAGACGAACTTTTCCCCTTCACGATCGAGGACGCCATCGCCATCACTGTCCTTCCATCCCGCCTCTGCGAGGAGCTCTACGGCCTTCTTGGTGTCGAAGGAAAGCAGCTGGAAGCCCTCTTCCTTGAAGTCGGAAAGCTCGGGCGTCACGGTCGCGTAGGCTGGCAGCGCCGTAACCTCGCCTCCTTCGGTCGTGAGGTAGGAACGGATGAACTTGGGGATATCCAGGGACATGGTCAAGGCACGACGCACACGGCGGTCCTGGAAGAGGGGGATCGTCTGGTTCCAGGCGATGTAGTCCATGAACCGGTAACCGCGCCTGTAGATCTTGATGTCGGAATTCGCCCGCAGGCGGTCGATGTCCTTGACCTCGATGCCCTCCATGAGGTCCACAGCACCCTTCTCCAGTTCAGCCATCCGGGTCGCGTACTCCTTGATGACCCGAGCCTCGATACGCTGGATGTAGGGGACCTTCAAGGTCTTGCAGGCTGGGTTCCTCGTGATACGGATGGACTGACCGCGCTTCCAGTCCAGGAGCCGGAAGGGGCCATGCCCCACAGGCATCTTGATGTTGAGGTCGTGCTCCCGGAGATGGGCGGGATCGGCATCGCGGAGCAGGTGCTCGGGCACGGGGTTCATGCCAGCGTGCGCCATCATCGTCTGCGGATTGTAGGCCCACTTGTAGTTGAACCGGATCGTGTGATCGTCCAGGACGGTGTAGGGCTCCTCCGCATCCATGTTGTCGAGGTAGGGTCGGCGGGGAGAATTGGACTTGGGATTCCCGATCAAGTCGTAGGAGAAGGCTAGATCCTTGGCCGTCAAAGGCTCGCCGTCATCCCAAAGGATGCCCTTCCGCAAATGGAGTGTCAGGTGCTTCTTGTCCTCACTGAACTCCCAGGAACTGGCCCAGGCGGGCTGGAACGACAGACGTCCATCCTCGAACCCGGATTGGGTCACGTTGGGCATGAGCAGGTCCATCATCGCTCCGCCAGTAGCCGTTTCTCCTACGGTCGGGAGAAAGCCGTCTGCATCCCCTGATACAGCCCACACGAGCGTGTCCCCCGAGTCCTTCCCGTCGGGGACATTGTCTCCACCCACCACCGGGGCTTTGCCAGACCCCTTGGGCCCCCCCCCCGGCTGGTCCTTGTCGCAGGCGCCAAAGAGAAGAAGACTGGCGGCAAACGAACCCAGCCAGAGGGACGCATGTCGAGTGGGAAGGTTCACGAAGAGCTCCGGTGCTGAGATCCAAGGTCGGGGGGGGCCTGGATCTTAGCCCCCACGATCCGGATCTCGATGCGCCGGCCACGAACTTTCGCGAGTCTCAGCCCAGGATGCCCGGCCCCTTGCCCGGCTTGTAGTTGGGGAAGAAGTCCTTGGAGATCCGCTTGACGTCCATGTGCTTCTTGAGAACCTCGTTGAAGACATCCCGGAAGTCGGTCGTGACGGCGAGATCGCGATTCTGGTTGAGGTCCTTGTCTTCCAGCCCTGGCCATTTGCCGTAGACCTTGCCTCCCTTGATCGGGCCACCGAGAGTCAACATCAAGCCTCCATGCCCATGGTCCGTCCCCCGGTTGCCGTTCTCGCGGCAGGTCCGGCCGAACTCGGTCATGACCACGACCACGGTTCGCTTGCGGTGCTCCCCGATGTCCTTCATGAAGGACGCGAGACTCTGGCTCAGGCTTCCGAGCATCTGCGCAATGCGGCCATCCTCGTTGCCTTCGTTGATATGGTGATCCCAGCCATTCCAATCCGCCGCGGCGACTTCCATGGGTTCGCCCGACTTGATGACCTGGGCGATTCCCTGGAGCTTGGGACCAAATCCACTGGTGGGATACTTCACCTGGCTCTTGCCGGCCTTGGCCTGGATCTCCTTGAATCTGCGCAGGGCCTTGATCGTGACCTCACCGGAGAGAATGACCGAATCCTCACGCTCCTCGGGCCGCCCCCTCCTGCCCATCTTGCGCTTGCCACCCTTCTTGGCAGTGTCCTTCTTGGCTGCCTTGCTATCGTCCTTGTAGAGCTCATCGAAGAGATCCAGGAGTTGCCCGGTATTGTTTCCACGACGGCGATCGGTTGGGACAGCGAGCACGGGATAGTCGCCTCGCAGCGATCTGGGCAGAAGGCCTTGCATCGCGAGCGCGCGCAGCTCGCCATCCTTGCCGTGGCGATCCTGACTCTGCTGGAGATATCGATTGAGCCAGCCGTCGGTAATCGTACGGATACCAGGCGCCGCATATTCCATGAAATCCTGTGCATCGAAATGGCTCCTCGTAGGGTGCGGAGATCCACAACAGACGATGGGCGCGAACTCACCACTCTTGAAGAGCGGTTCCAGCGGACGCATGGCCGGATGCATACCGAACTGCTTGTCCAAGACGATGACTCCCTCCTCGTCCTGGGTCTTGGTCGGTGATAGCGAGATCGTGGGACGGATCTCGTAGTAGCGCTTGTCCTTGTAGGGGATGATGCAGTTGAGTGCATCCATCCCACCTCGTAGATAGAGACAGACGAAGACAGGTGTTTCGCCGGCCGTCCTCCGCTTCGTCGTGCCGAGCGTGCCCAAGGGGACGGGAAACGACAAAGCCGCAAGCCCGGCACCCGTGGTCTTCAGGAAGTCGCGACGATCCATGTTCTTGTGATTCATTGGAAGGCTCCGAACGGGGCTATTGTCTCTGGAACTCGGGAGCGCCTAACAGCATCCCGAGGATCAACGGCGCGAGTTGCTTGATCTCTGGAAGGGGATTGTTCTCGATGTACTCACGAATCTTGCGATCCATGGCCTCCGAGGTCCGTTCACTCAGGCCAGCCGGAAGAACCTTCTTGGCCAGTTGGTCCTTCCAGACCTGTGGAAGATCGGGTCTGAGATCGGCATAGAAGCTTTTGGGGATCGAAACGCCCTTGATCTTGCCCCGGACGAAGTCCATGGCGAACTTCCATCGAAGCGCCATGACACCGGGGTCGTTCCAGGCCTCAGCCTGGTCGTAGTAGCCTGTGGGATCCACGCAATCGTAGAGCGGCTCGCTCATGGAGGTCAGCGAGGCGACCAGACCGCGTGGCGAACGGATCTCGGCACCCGTCACGCGGATCGTGCTCACCAGGAACTCGAAGGGTCGTTTGAACTTGGACTGGAAATGCTTGCTGTCGAAGAAGTCCGGGTCGTGCAGGATCGCCCGGTAGACCTCGGGCAGGTTGCCCTTGGCGCGCTGGAACGCTGCTGCGACCCGACGCACCATGGCCGGAGGCGGGTTGTCATCTACGAGAAATCTACAGAGCTTCCAGGCGATGAACTCTGAGGTTCCACGATGCCTGGCCAGCCTCTCCACGACCATCTCGCCTTCCCGCACAGGCTTCTTCTTCTGTTCGCGGATCCGCTTGCGGAGCACGACCTTGTCGCCAGAAGCATGCAAACCACCATGGAACGTGAAGCCCACGTACTTGTCGCGGTTCGTCGTGATCCCCCAACCGGTCAGGGCCTTCGCAACTTCGATCACATCCTTCTGCTTGTAGTAGTTGTCGACGCCCAGCGTGTGTAACTCCAGGAGCTCACGAGCGTAGTTCTCGTTGAGTCCACGCTGCTTGGCGATGTCGGCCGCATCTTCGCCCTTCTTGCGTGACTTGGTCTTTTGGCGGACCTTGCGAGCGACAGCTTTGAGTTCCTGCTTGGAGAGTGGCTTTCTCGAGATGTAGTTGTCCAGATAGACGAGCATGGCCGGGTGCTTGGCAGTGGACATCAGGAAGTCACCGAAGTCCGAGAACACGCCCTTGCGGATCACATCCCGTTCCCAGGTGACAATGAGATAGCGGCAGGAGCCCTTCTTGGCTTCGATGTTGAAGTGGTTCCGCCAGAAGTCGGCCATGACCTCCTGGACCTGGCGCTTGCCGAGGATGGATCGGTAGAGAACCGAATTCTTGAGTTCCCCCACAGGGATGTTGCGCAGTCGGTTCCTGGCGCGGATCTCCTTGGGTGTGGGGTTCTTGCTGCGGGCCTTGGGCGAAACATAGGTCTGGTAGATCTGCAGGTCGCTCATGGCGAGGCTCTTCTGCGAAGCCAACCACTTCGTGAGCTAAGCGGACTCCTGGATCTGTCCGCTCAGCTGTTCCTCGAACCAGACATCGAGTCCCTTCTTCCTGACTGCCGCGACGGCCTTCGGAGTAGGTCCAAAAGCAAATCGTGAAAGGACATGCACGATCCGCTGGGACTCGGTCAGCGGCGTGGGATCATCCCTCGGACGTTCCTGTGCAGGGAGCGCAGGGACGAGCCAGAGAAGCATTGTGGCTGCGAGGGGGGAGAGGAGAGAGATCGTTCTGGAGAAATGCATTCCCATATCCTGAAGTCGATCGCCGGATGTAGAGGAGCCGCCTGGGGGGGAAGGCTGACTTCGCCATCACAGGTCGCTATCCTAGCAACCTCTGACCATTCTACCCGGCCCCATTTGTAAGTAGCTTGCAGCCTTACCGCTCACGCGAGCCAGGCCGGGCTGTCCCTCCACGAACTGCGATCGCACCTTGATAGAAGCCAAACTCGAGGATCTACGCCGGGAGCTGCTGGATCTGACCCGGCGCAACCGCCTGCTCAACCAAAGGCTACAGGGCCCCCGTGTACTGGACCTCATGGACGTGAATCCGGACGCGGTTCGCGCCCTGCTTGTGGACAAGAGACGCAAGATGACCTTTCTGGCCCGCGAGGAGGCCCCACTGGGTAAGGAGCCGGACGAGGAGGGAGAGGTCCAAGAAGGCGAAGTCGAGGAGGAGTTTCCGGAGGAGGGCGACGCCGGGAGACTCGCCCCCATGGACGGACAGGGGCCCCACGAGAAGCCCACAGGCCTCCAGACCAGGCTTGAGGGTAGCAAACTCCAGGCACGTCTCCTACGGATGGAGAGAGAGGCCAGACATGCCTTCGAGGATCATGGAACGAACCTCCTGCACCTGAGCTTCGGCACCGTTCTCTGGAAGGAAACAGGAAGCAAGGAAGTCCTCTCCCGTGCGCCCCTCCTCTTCCTCCCGGTAGAACTCACCCGAGCGAACGTCAAGAGTCGTCACCGTATCCACATCTTCGATGAGGATCTCGACACCAATCCCAACCTCCGTGAGCTCTGCCTCCGACAGTTTGGATTCGAGCTGCCGGAGTACGATCCTGAACAGCAGGCGAGCATCGCCGATTACTTCGAGGAGGTGCGTGAGGCCATCCGTGGAATCGAGGGATGGGAGTTGCGCAATGAAACCCACCTGGGCCTCTACAGCTTCGCCAAGCTCCTCATGTATCGAGACCTGGATCCTGAGCTCCAGGGCTCGAGACTCTTCGAGCATCCCCTGATTCGTCTCCTGAGTGGCTGCGAAGTCGAGGAAGGCATCCTTCCCGAATCAGAGATTCCGGACCCCAGCGCCCTCGACCGATTGGATCCACGGGACGTCTGGCAGGTCATGGACGCGGACTCCAGCCAGCAGGCGGCCATCCTCGCGGCCAAACAGGGACTCTCCTTCGTTCTCGAGGGTCAGCCTGGGACAGGCAAGTCCCAGACGATCACCAACATCATCGCCGAGTGCCTGGCCGAGGGCAAAAGCGTGCTCTTCATCTCGGAGAAGGCAGCCGCACTCGAAGTCGTGGGGCGCAGGCTCGAGAGCGTCGGCCTGGGTTGCTTCGCTCTCCAACTCCATAGCCGCAAGGCAAGCAAGCGCGCCGTCCTCGGAAGCATCCAGCAAGCTCTGCAGATGCGCGACAACATCGCCACCGATCCCAAGCTGGAGCCCGAGTCCCTCGCGGACATGCGTGACCGACTCAATGCCTATACGCGTGAACTACAGACTCCGATGGGCGTCCTGGGATGGAGTCCCTACCGTGCCATGTCACAGGCGATTCGACTGGCTCATGCACCTGAAGCGCCCTGCAAGATTCCGGGTCTATTGCAGATCGACCGGAATCAACTGGTAGCGATCCAGGCGCAGATCCGTCGCCTCGACCACCGGATCCGCAGGATCGGCAGCCCCGCAAGACATGCCTGGCGAGGCAGCAGGCTCTGCGAAGCACGATTGGATCTCAGGCAGGCGCTGCGCCTCGAGCTCCCGGCCCTGGATGGAGATCTCGCCCGGGCCCATGCCCACTGCGTCGACCTCGCAAACCTCCTCGGAAGCATCTGCCCCGACGACGATGGAGCGGGAACCTTCGATGCGATGGACGCACAGCTCGATCTTGCAGCGTTCCTCTGCGAGGTGCCGGTCATCGAGGCCGTGTGGTTGGAATCCGAGGACTGGGATCGCTCCTGGCCGGAGTTCCTTGCCTGGATCCAGGACGGTCGCGACCGACAGGCCCTGATCGAGAAATGGGGCCAGATCCTTCGACCGTCGGCGGAACAAGTGGATTGGACGGCCCCGCACGACCGTTGGCGCGCCCACAAGGACAGCCCACTGCGGTTCTTTCGCCCTTCCTGGTACAGGGACAAACGCCTCCTGCGTGAACATGCCATCGGCCCTCTCGAAGAAGCCAGCGTCTCCTTGCCTCTCGTCATCCGCAGTCGCGAACTGCGGGAGCGGATCGAGGAGAAGCAGCAGGACTTCGGCGCTCGGCTGGGGTCCTACTGGAGCGGACTCGAAGCAGACTTCAGCCAGCTGGAGGAACTCATCCTCTCGATCCACCGGATCCGCGAGAAGATCCGGACTGGACAGCTAGGCCTGGAAGAGGTTCGCTCCATCCTCACCCAGGAGGATCGGAGTCAGCTCGTGGCCGTCCGAAAACTGACTTCCACAAGCCTGATCGCCTTGCGGGAATCCTGGCAAGCTCTCGCCGCCAGGCTCGAGACCAACACCAAGGACTGGTTTGGCAAGCCCTGGTCCAAGCTCTCCTTCTCCAGCGTCGCAGCACGGATGGATGGCCTGGCCGAGAACATGGAAGGACTCCAGGACTGGGCCAACTTCCAGGCGTCTCTTTCGGAATGCCGCGGCGAAGTCACCGAGAGCTTCCTCGATTGGGCCCTGTCCAAGTCCGGAATCGTAGGGAGAGGACAGTTGGAGTCCTGCTTCCTCAGGCAGTTCCATCGTCTCTTCGTCGACCAGGCATTGGACACATTGGAGACCCTCAGGGACTTCCGCGGTCTGGAGCAGGAAGAGCGGATCGAACGGTTCTGCGAACTGGATCATCTCTGGATCCAACACAATCGTGGTCGCCTCTGCCGCCGGATCCAGGACAGCTGGCCTCACATGGGGCACAACGCACACCGCAATTCCAAACTAGGAATCCTGCAGGGTGAGCTGGGCAAGAAGCGGGGACACATGTCCCTGCGTCGACTCTTCGGACAACTGGGTGATCTCATCCAACGGATCCAGCCTTGCTTCATGATGAGCCCCATCTCCGTGGCGCAGTTCCTCGAGCCCGGCAAGGTCCGATTCGACCTCGTGATCTTCGACGAAGCCAGTCAGGTCGAACCCGCGGACGCCTACGGAGCCATCTCGAGAGGGGACCAGCTGATCCTGGTCGGTGACGAGAAGCAGCTCCCCCCTACCACATTCTTTGCACGTGGCGAACGTGAGGACGCTCCAGACACCGATGATGGATTCCGTGAAGCGGATCTCGAGTCCGTCCTCTTCCTGGGGAAGGCAAGACTCCCCCATCGATCCAGACTTCGATGGCACTATCGAAGTCGACACGAGAGCCTGATCGACTTCAGCAACTCGCGATTCTATGACCATGATCTGCGTGTCTTCCCAAGTCCCGAACGCTCCCGTGAACGACTCGGACTCGAGTTCTGTTACACGAGAGACGCCGTCTATCTGCGTGGGAAAGGGCAGTACAATCCCATGGAGGCACGCGAGATCGCTGGTCGGGTCATCGAACATGCCGTTGCCGATCCACACCTGAGCCTGGGAGTGGGGGCATTCTCCTCACCTCAACAGCGAGCCATCGAAGACGAGATCGAACGATTCCGACGCGAGTCCGACGACCCCAGGGTTGAGGACTTCTTTCTCGCACATGAGCACGAGCCTTTCTTCGTCAAGAATCTAGAGACGATCCAGGGAGACGAGCGGGATGTCATCCTGCTCTCAGTCGGCTATGGACGAGACGATTTCGGCAAGCTCTCCATGAACTTCGGTCCTCTCAATCGTGACGGGGGCTGGCGACGCCTCAATGTCCTGATCACGCGGGCCCGTCGCAAGTGCGAGATCTTCTCGTCGATCCGCGCGGAGGATATCGACCTCAGCAAGACCGATTCCATCGGTGTTCGAGCTCTCAGGGACTATCTCTACTACGCCGAGAATGGAGTCCTCCAGGGCATCGAGGCTCCCAGAAACGATCACGATTCGCCCTTCGAAGCCGAAGTGTGCAAGGTGCTGCGCGAACATGGATTCCAGGTCGATGCGCAGGTGGGGTCGGCAGGATTCTCCATCGATCTCGCCATCCGCAACCCGGGTGCCCAGGGGAGCTACCTCTGCGGCATCGAATGCGACGGAGCCACCTATCATTCCTCACCCACGGCGAGAGACAGAGATCGTCTTCGCCAGGAAGTCCTCGAGGGACTGGGTTGGCGCATTCTGAGGGTCTGGTCCACGGATTGGTTCCATCGCCCCGAAAGCACTCGCCAACGTCTCTTCTCGGAAATTGAGAATCTGTTGCGCGACGCAGAACCGATCGAAGCCGAACCAGCCGAGCCTCCTCAGCCGCAGTCGGCAGAACCAGAGCTGGAGAGTGATCCAGAACTGATCCTTCCGGACAACGCGACTCCGCTGCCCTACGAGTGCACCGATCTGGGCAACCTCGGCTCCTTCGAGGACATGGCAGCCGCCACGCCCAAGGACCTCGCGAAGCTGATCATCCGGATCGTGGAGACCGAAGGCCCCGTACATGTGGACCGCGCCCTCCGCACCTTGGCCGGAAGTTTCGATGCCAAGGCAACCAAACGTCCGCGGGAGATTTTCCAACGAGGCATGCTCCATGCGCAGAGCGAGGGACAACTCGTGGCCAGAGGTGAGTTTCTCTGGCCGCGCGGCATGTCACGGGCGCGCGTTCGCTATCGCGGAGGAAGCTGTCCGGCTATCGAGACCGAGCACATCGCAGGCGAGGAACTACAGGAGGCCGTGCTTCAGGTCCTCAGGCTCGAGGTGGGACTACCTGCCGACGATGTCGTCGAGAGCACACGTCGATGGCTGGGGTTCAAGCGCTCGGGAAAGAGACTCACCGAGGCCCTCGAAAGTGCTCGGGATCAGCTGATCGCATCAGGAGTGATCACCGTGGACAAGGACGGCTACCTCGCTTGACGGGCCCGCGAGTGTGGCCCAGGCGGAATCAGCGGTTCTTCGGCGGGCTCGCTCCGAAACGGCCACTTCGTTTGAGCCTGACGTTGCGCTGCTGCTGTTCCGCAAGAGCCCTGTCCTTCTCCTCCTTGATGAGCTCCAATCTCTGCCGGTGGGACATCGGATGCTTCCGGCCTGCCAGAAAAGAGCTCTCCAGACTCATCGCCCGCCAACGGATCTCCTGCTTCTTGTAGGTTTGTTGCAAGCGAGCCAGATCGTCTTCGAGTTGCCGGATGTGTCCACCCTTTCCACGCCTGCAATCCGGACAAGCGGGATCGAAGTACCTGAGCTTCACATTGGGGATCTCCGCAGCCCACTTGCAAGGGCGCAGTCGTTTGAGCCGCATCTGGATCAAGTCCAAGGCACGCAGATATCGTAGGCCCTGCAGGAAGATCTGATCGAGACTGGCATCCGTCAAGGCCTTCTCGACCACTGTGTGCATGCGCGTACCCCGGAGATCGGTTTCGAGCTTGCGCAATCGCTTCATTCCCCTGTCGGGTTCTGCTGCGCGCAGATCCCAGGCCACCAGGATCTGGGTGTCCACATGGCGACGAACGGATTTCAGGATGCGTTTGAGTTCGCCGTAGAGGAGGCTCCTCCCTCCGGTCTTCAGGGATTCCAGACGAATCTGCTTCTCGAGCTCCCGGAGGTTCTCTCCCAGGTCCTTCCCTTCACTGATGCTCTTGGCCAATTCCTTCGCCTCGACGAAGGGAGTCGCGCCCAGGTAGATCGGGGGAATCCGATCGACGTTGCTGAGAATGGCCCGGTTGATCTTGCGCAACTCGGCCGTGACGGACGTGCCACCCGAATAGACTTCGATGAGTCTCCCTTCGTGATCAAAGAGCGCGAAGAAGGGCAGGGATCCCGAGACGTTCTTGCCAGCAATCCGCCCTCGACTGGTCACGGTGACACGTCGCTTGATCCATGCCGCCTTGGTCAACCCCATTTTCTGGAGGAGCGCGTTGTCAGGCTTCGGGTGGTCCAGACTGAGGATCATCTGAAATCCATCCGGCCCGAACTCCCTGGCCAGCTGGAGAAGCGGCAGACTCAAATCCTGGAAGGTCCCGGTCACACCCCATTGCACGAACAGGACGACTCGCCCCTCCAGACTTCCCTTCTGCAGTCTCGGACCCTGGACGTGCCTGCCTGCACGAATCTGATCGATGTCGTGCGTCCCCTTCAAGACGGGATCTGCGCCAGTCATATGGGCGACGAGGAGCAGGGAAGTAGCGAGAACCAATGGAATCATCTGGGCGTAGAATCTTCGGGGCTGACAGAAACGGGTAGACTGATCAGTTCCTTATCGGCACGATTTCGAGGAACTGGATGATCATCGAGAAGAGCATGCATGCCACCTGGCTGTCCAACACGTGGCTCGTCGCAGACAAGCCCGGTGGCAAGGCGATCTTGATCGATACAGGTGGACCGATGGAACCTATCCTGAAAAAGATCGAGGAGCTCAAGCTCGACCTCGATCAGGTCTTGTGCACGCACCACCACTACGACCATGTCGAAAACAACCAGGCCTATGCCGAGCGGTTCGGTTGTCCGATCTGCGGGCACTCTCTGGAGGAGGAGCTCTTTGGCAGCCTGGACAGGACCCTCGTTGACGGAGAGGAGATACGCGTCGGCGACCTCTTCATCCGAGCCCTCCACATCCCCGGACACACCCTGGGCCAGCTGGCCTTCCTGATCGACGACAAGGCGGTATTCACAGGGGACACCCTGTTCCAGGGCTCGATCGGAGGTACACGCGCTCCCGGACACACCAGCTTCGAAGACATCCGCCATTCCATTCTCGAGGTGCTCATGCGACTCCCGAAGGACACGCAGGTCTTCCCCGGACACATGGAGCCCAGCACCATAGGGCAGGAGTGGGAGAACAACCCCTTCGTCCGGCTCTGGAGAGGCAAGGACAAGCCCCTCCAGTCCCGGGTGATGGCCCTTAACCGGCCCGCTTCACTCCATCTGAGGGCCACGGACTACGATGGAGGAAGCAAATGCCAGGTCCGCTTCGAGGACGACCAGAGTATGGACATCGTGCCCGGATCACGCGTCCAAGCCTGCTGAACGATCAGACTCCCGATCCCCAGGCTCGGAAGCCTATGCTTTCGCAAGCATGGCCTCCAGCCGATCCAGGCCCTGGTTCATGTTGTCCATGTCCGGCCCGAAGGAGAATCGCATCCACTGCCTGAGTGGTGAGTCACCCTCTCGGGCCTCACCTGGATTCACATCGAAGAACTCCCCGGGAACCGTCATGACCTTCCTGGCCAAAGCCCGCCTGAAGAACTCCTGGGCATCGTTGAAGGGAGCCGGCAGTGAGTCCAGGCTGGCCCAGACGTAGAAGGTCGCTTGCGGAGGATGCGGCACACGGATTCCCATGGCCTCCAATCGTCGGACCATGACCTTGGCCTTCGCTGCAAAGCAGACCCGCAAGGCATCGGTCTCCTGATCAGCCTGAGCCGGCTCCAAGGCGCTCATGGCAGCCCGTTGTGCGATCCGCGAGGGCCCACCATCGAGGGCGCTGGCCGTCCGCGCGAGTGGCTCCACCATGTGGCTCGGCCCGAGCACCCAGCCGACACGCCAACCTGGATAGCGATACCCCTTGGTCAGCCCATCGAAGATCAGCACGGGGTCCTTCTCCACGTCCTCTACTTCGCACGCAGAGCTCACCGGGCCGGAGCCAGCCTCCATCCCGGGACTGTAGATGAAGTGGCTGTAGAACTCGTCCATGAGAAGGCAGAGATTCGTCTCCCGGGAGAGGGCCACAAGTGCGGCCAGATCCTCACCAACCAGGGCCTGCCCCGTGGGATTGCATGGATTGGAGACCAGGTAGGCGTCGAGCCTGCCCTCCCGCGCCGCCTCTGCGATCCGCCTGGACGGGACAAGAAAACCATCCTCCTCCCGGGTCTCGAACAGCACCGGCTCGATCCTGCCCAGGTGGTAGTTGAAGAGGTCCTCGTAGGCAGTGTAGTCCGGAGTCTGATAGCCCATCCGGATCTGTCCGAGAGCGGCGAAGGCCCTCGTGAGGGCGAGGCGCCCCCCTTGAGCGATGGCTACATTCTCGGGCCCGTACTGCGAGGCCTTGCCTCTGCGGAAGAGTCGATTGTAGTGATCTGCTACGCGGGCCCGGAGTTCCGGCACGCCCTCCAGGGGGCCATAGGCGTGGTCCTCTGGCCGGATCTCGACAGAGGAGATCCTGGGGGGAGCCCCTTCCATGGGGCCCACTTCGGGTTGTCCCTGCCCCAGATTGCTCCAATCGGGATGGCCATTGTAGAAGCCTAGCTTGACAGCCTCGGCAACAACGTAGATGACGCCCATATAGGGCACAGCCCGTAGAGCAGACCCACAAGTGCTCTTGTTCGATTCCGACATGTCGACACTCTATCCCCCCGACTGCTCGGGATCAGCGTGGAACTTGAATGCCGTTGAGGGCAAAGTGAGGACCTGGGACGCAAGGGAGGATGAGAGTACGTGACTGACACTGAGAGCATGGGACCGACAGGAGATCGCATCTCCTTCACATTGCTGACGGGATTTCTCGGTAGTGGGAAGACAACTGTCCTTTCAGAACTCTTGAAGCAGCCGGACATGGAGGGCACGGCCATCGTCATCAACGAGTTCGGCGAAGTCGGGCTGGACCATCTCCTCGTCGAATCCGCCGAGGAGGACATCCTTCTGCTCGAATCCGGATGCCTCTGCTGCACCGTCCGCTCGGACCTCATCGAAGCCCTGGACCGCCTCCTTCATCGCATGGAGGAGGGTGAGATCCCACCCATCCGTCGCGTGGTCATCGAGACGACCGGCCTCGCGGACCCAGCCCCCATCCTTCAGACGCTGATCCGGGATCCGGAGCTGGGGAAGCGCTTCGCCTTGGATGGCGTGATCACCACCCTCGATGCCTTCAACGGGATGCAGACCCTGGAGCGCTACGCCGAGTCTCGCAAGCAGATCGCCGTCGCAGATCGGATCCTGCTCACCAAGCTGGATCTCCTCGAGGCGCTCCCGGATGGAGAAGCCAGACACATCGCCCTCGAGAATGTCCTGGACCAGCTCAACCCTGGGTCGCCACGCATCCCCGTGGCACAGGGTCGCATCGACAAGGATCTACTCTTCGACATCTCCTTGTTTCGATCGAACGACGCGCACCCCGACCTTGACGGATGGTTGCGCGACGATGCCTTCGAGGAAGACAGCGACGAGCCGGTAGAGCACCGACTTCCGGAGAGTGAAGTCATGAGTTTTTGCATCAGCTATGACGCCCCGATCCCTTCGACTGTCTTCGAAGCATGGCTCTCGACACTCATCCAGCTCAAGGGACCTGACCTCCTGCGTGTCAAAGGCATCCTCAACATTGCTGAAATCGACCGTCCCGTGGTCATCCACTCCGTGCAACATGCCGTCCATGACCCGGTGACCCTCGATGCCTGGCCTGGATCGGACCGGCGATCCCGCATCGTCTTCATCACACACGGCATCACCGAGGCACAGATCGATGCCAGTCTGCAATCGACCATGAAGGCCTTGGCGGAGGAACAGTATTGAATGACCTCTGGCGCAAGATCCGACTCGAGTGGCAGCATCCAGAAGAGCGGGAGTTCATTTTCCCGACGATTCTGGCACTCATGATCCTCCTTCTTTTCCTGGGACCCATCCTGCGTGTGCACTTCCGCGGGACGGCCTCGATCGAAACACTTCCGGGGTTCCTCTCACAGGCCGTCGAAGCCGGTCTCTCGTTCGTCCTCGACTTCATCCTCATGGCCTCGATCTGGGCCTATGCCGGTCGAAGGCGCCTGACGGTCGTTTCTTTCGTCTTCTTCCTCCTCTCGATGGGCCTGCTCCTGGTCAACCTGATCTTCTTTCCAGGGCATGGCCGGGTGGAGATGGCCTACCTTCCGCAGATTCCCCTGCTGTTCATCGCCTCTTTCACACTACTCCGATACCTGATTCGAGCGGAGACCGTGAGTGCGGGAACCCTTTCAGGAGCGGTTCTCTGCTATCTGCTCCTTCCCATGATGTTCACACAGATCTACGTCTTCGCATGGCTGGCAGATCCAGCGGTCTTGCGGGGCATCGAAATCATGCAACACGATGCGAAAATCGACATCTGGAGCAGCGCCTTGGAGTCGAATCTGTTGGGCCAGATCCAGTACTTCAGCATGACGACGTTTACAACGCTGGGCTACGGAGACATCACACCAGGCTCCACAGTGGGCCGGTCCTTGGCCACCGGTGAAGCCGCCTTGGGACAGATCTACGTTGGCATCATCATCGCGAAGCTGGTCAGCTTGTACATGCGCGCGTCGGGCATCGCGCAGAAGGACCGGGAAGAGTAGGTCTCCCCCCCGAAGAGGAAGAGTAGATCTCTCCCCCCCTGTACCCCTGGTTGGCGCTCTCGCGCTACGAGGGCAGATTGGGGCAGACACCCTCGTTCTTGAGCTTCAAGCAGTCACCATGAATCCGCAGGCTGTGACTCGTCATCGCCAACCCGAGCTTCTCCACTTCTCTGCGTTTCAGGTCTTCGAGGGCCTCACTGTGGAACTCGATGATCTTGCCGCAGTCGTTGCAGATCACGTGATCGTGATGCTCGTGACCCAAGGTGTGCTCGAAGACCCGGCCCTCACCCTTGGCGACCTCCATGCCTTCGACGAAACCACCCTCTTCGAGGACCTGCAGTGTGCGGTAGACCGTCGCCAGATGCGCACTGTCCCCACCGAGCCGATCCTTGATCATGTCGTAGAGACCTTCAGCGCTGAAGTGATCGTGTGTGAGAAAAGCCTGCTCCACGATGATCTCCCGCTGCTTGGTCCAGCGGAGTCCCACCTTCTTGAAGTAGCGTCGGATCTGATCCAGCTCAGTCTGGACTTCTTGTTGACTCATGATTCGTGATCCTCGGTCTAGACCGTCGTATCATCGGTAACCCACAGGACTTTGACAAGCGAGAGGCGTTCGCAACAATCCCCGGTTTCACTGGGTCTAGTGCTGATATGCGCCCCGCTTTCCGATGTCCTTGCGAAACCCCATCCCGGGGAAGCCCACCTTTCCGAGCACCTCATAGCAGAGAGAGAGCGCGTCTCCCGTACTCTTGCCCATGGCGGTCACCGAGAAGACCCGCCCACCAGAGGTGTAGCAGTTGCCATCCACACGGCGCTCCGTTCCGGCATGGAAGATCATCAAGTCGTCGTGCCCTTCGAATTCGTAGATCCCCTCGATCCTCTGCCCCTTCTCATAGGAGCCGGGATAGCCACGGGCCACCGCCACGACACAAGCCGCGGGGCGCGGATCCCAGTCCGGCCCCGATCGAATCTGCCCCAGATCCCCACGGGCGCAGGCCAGCAGGTAAGGCACGATGTCCGACTTGAGTCGCATCATGAGAGGCTGCGTCTCGGGGTCCCCGAACCGGCAGTTGAACTCCAGGAGCCTCGGTCCCAAAGACGTCACTATGATGCCCGCGTAGAGGACCCCTTTGTAGCGACGCCCCTCCTGCCCCATACCGTGGATTCCCTGCACGAGGATCTGGCTCTCGGTCTGCTTGAGCGTGCGGGGGTTGGCAGCTGGGGAAGGCGAGATCACACCCATCCCGCCGGTGTTGGGACCTTTGTTGCCTTCGAACCGGGCCTTGTGATCCTTGGCCGTTTCCAGGGGAACGATAGTCGACCCGTCGGAGAGGGCCAAGACAGAGACTTCTTGTCCGGTCAGGAACTCCTCGATGACGATGGTGTTCCCAGAGTCGCCGAAGGTCCTCTTGTCCAGGCATTCGGACACGGCCTGGCGCGCCTCGGCATGGTTCTCACAGATCATCACCCCCTTGCCCGCAGCGAGACCACTGGCCTTGATGACGAGCTTCTCGTCCTTGTGCCCCTCGAGAAACTGATAGGCCTTGGTCACGTCCGAGAAGATCCATGACTGCGGTGAGGGGATGTGGTGGGTCCGGCAGAGTTCGCGGCAAAAGGCCTTGCTGCCCTCGATCTCCGCAGACTTCTGGTCGGGTCCAAAAATCACCAGACCTTCAGCCTCGAACCGATCCACGATGCCCATGCAGAGCGGATCCTCGGGGCCCACCACCGTGAGCCCGATCTTCTTCTCCTTGGCGAAGGCCAGGAGGCCATCCAGGTCCGTGGCTTTGATGGGCACGTTCTTGGCGACGAGGTGCGTACCGCCATTGCCCGGTGCACAGTAGACCTGGTCCACCTTGTCCGATTTGGCGATCTTCCAGCAGAGAGCGTGCTCACGCCCTCCCGATCCGACGACGAGAACGTCCACGGGTCCTTCCATCCTTGATTGGGTCTCGGTTGAGGTCACCCTGGGGGTGACTTCGGGAATTGAGGCAGGAGTCTCCCCGGACTGGCCTGCAAACGCAAACCTCAGCCGCCCCGAGTATGCATCTCGAGGTGTGGATTGGCCTTCATCTCCTCGGCCCCCGCGAGTGCCTGACGGCCTTCCTGCTCAAGGCGCTGTTCGGCTCCACGATCCTCCCTGGCCATCCAGCTCCGGCGAATAAGTCCCGCCAGCTGATCCTTGCTCCAACCTGCTCGGATCGGACTGCGGAGATCCACGCCGGTCCTGGCATAGAGGCAGAGGAACCAGGTCCCGTCGGCCGTCAGGCGGCTGCGATCGCAGCTGCCGCAGAAGGGCTCGGTCGTGGACGAAATGACGCCGAAACGGGTCCCATCCGCCAGGAGAAAGCCATCCGCAGGTGCCGTGCTGTGCGGCTCCAGGATCGGCTCGACCGGGCCATGGGCCTTCTCGATCGTCCTGAGGATCTCACCGCGCGTCACGACCTGCTCGCGAGACCAGGCCGTGGCCCCCCCCACGTCCATGTATTCGATGTAGCGCAGCTCTAGCTGCTTCTCCCGCGCGAAGTCGAGCAGGGACAGGATCTCGTCCTCGTTCGTGCCTCGGATCACGACCGTGTAGAGCTTGCTGTTCTCGAAGCCCGCGTCGATCATCGCGTCGATGCCCACGAGGACCCGGTCCAGGTCATCCCGGCGCGTCAGGCGGCGGAAGCGCTCCGGGTCCAGGCTATCGAGGCTGACGGTGAGTCGATGCAGGCCCGCGTCCTTCAGCAGCCGGGCTTTCTCGGCCAGGAGGATGCCGTTGGTGGTCATGGCCAGGTCCTGCACGCCCGGGATGCGGGCCAGCTCGGCCAGGAGCTTCTCCAGGTCCCGACGGATCAGCGGCTCGCCGCCGGTGATGCGGAGCTTGTCTACGCCGAGCGCCACGAAGATCTCGGCCAGGCGCCCCATCTCCTCGAAGCTCAGGATGTCCCGCTTCGGTAGCCAAGCATACTCCTCTTCGGGCATGCAGTAGGAGCAGCGGAGATTGCAGCGGTCGGTCACCGAGAGGCGTAGGCTCCTCAAGGGACGCGCCAGAAGATCGTGGAAGGCGGTCATGTTGGCTTGTTCTCAGTGGCCCCAGAGTCTAGACCTTGTGGCCGAAAGCGGAACCCTGACCTTCTACGTAACCCCAGATAGGGCCTCTGCACAACCAGCCCCTGACCAGCCATGAGCAACATCGAACAGATCCTCCCCGAAGAAGCCAAACGAAGGCTCGATGCCGACGAGGAATGGACCCTCGTCGACGTCCGATCCGTCGAGGAATTCCAGTTGGGACATCCTCCGGGGGCCTTCAACATCCCCTGGGCGCTCCAGGGGCCTCGAGGGCTCGTGGCCAACCCGGACTTCCTGGAGGTCATGCAGCGCCTCTTCCTGCCCTCCCAGAAGCTGATCCTGTCCTGCCGGTCGGGCAACCGCTCCAACCACGCGGCGCACGCCCTGACGCAGCTGGGCTACGAGACCTGCGTCAACATGGCCGGTGGGATGGTGGGCTCGCAGGACATGCTGGGTCGAGTCTCCATCCAGGGCTGGACGGCGGCCGTGGGGGAGATCGAAGAAGGGGACCCCCCCGGACGCAGCTACCACGAACTGTCCTGATCGCCGCTGCCGTTTGCCTTCTGCTTGCTCGATCCGGCTGGATGGCCTGCTAGGATCTTCGCCTTCTTTCCAGAGGCCCTGAACCAGAAGTGATCCAGATGAACTATCCCGAGGTCCCCCAGCAGCCCTCCTTCCCCAAGATCGAAGAGAAGATCCTGCGCGAATGGAAGGAGAAGGGCATCTTCGAGAAGAGCCTGGACCGGAGCGGCAAGGTCGACGAGGCGGAGGAATTCGTCTTCTACGACGGGCCTCCCTTTGCCAACGGCCTGCCACACTACGGGCACCTGCTGACCGGCTACGTGAAGGACCTGGTGCCGCGCTACCAGACCATGCGCGGCAAGCGGGTGGACCGGCGTTTCGGCTGGGATTGCCACGGCCTGCCGGCCGAGCTGGAGGCCGAGAAGCAGCTGGGCATCTCGGGCAAGATCGAAATCCTCGAGTTCGGCATGGACAAATTCAACGAGGCTTGCCGAAGCTCGGTGCTCAAGTACACCGGAGAGTGGGAACGCTTCGTCACGCGCCAGGCGCGCTGGGTCGACTTCGAGCACGACTACAAGACCATGGATCCCTCCTACATGGAGAGCGTCCTGTGGGCTTTCAAGGAGCTGCACAACAAGGGCCTGCTCTACGAGGGCTACCGGGTCATGCCTTACTCCTGGGCTGCCGAGACGCCGCTCAGCAACTTCGAGACCCGGCTGGACAACAGCTATCGGGAGCGCCAGGACCCGGCGCTGACCGTGCGCTTCGAGCTGGTGCCGGAGGAGGGTTCGGACGAGGATTCGGGCGGGGGTTTGGTGGAGGGTTCGGGCGGGGCTCCAGGCGGGGACGCTATGCCGACCGACATCCTGGCCTGGACGACCACGCCCTGGACGCTGCCCTCCAACCTCGCGATCGCCGTGGGCCCGGAGATCGAGTACGCGATCTACGAGCTGGACGGCCGCCGGATCATTCTGGGCGATGCGACCTTCGGCAAGGTCGAGAAGGAGCTCGAAGGCGCACAGAAGGTCGGGAGTCTCCTGGGCAAGGAGCTGGTCGGGCGTAGCTACAAGCCGCTCTTCCCCTACTTCGCCGACAATCCCCGGAGCTTTCGCGTGCTCGAGGCCGACTTTATCGACACCGAGGATGGCACGGGTGTCGTGCACATGGCGCCGGGCTTCGGCGAAGACGACATGCGGATCTGTCAGGAGAACGACATCCCCGTGGTCTGTCCGGTGGACGAGAAGGGCTGCTTCACGAGCGAGGTGCCGGACTGGGCTGGCCTGCTCGTTTTCGATGCGAACAAGCCCATCATCAAGAGGCTGAAGACCGAAGGCAAGGTCGTCAAGCACGAGACCTACCTGCACAACTACCCCCACTGCTGGCGCACGGACGAGCCTCTGATCTACAAGGCGCAGTCGTCCTGGTACGTCGAGGTGAGCAAGATCCGCGACCGCATGGTCGAGCTCAACCAGGAGATCCGCTGGATCCCCGAGCACATCCGTGACGGGCTCTTCGGCAAATGGTTGGAGGGCGCGCGCGACTGGTCCATCTCGCGCAACCGGTTCTGGGGCGCTCCCATCCCGGTGTGGAAGAGCGACGATCCGAGCTACCCGCGCATCGACGTATATGGCAGTTTTGCTGAACTCGAGAAGGACTTCGGCGTGGAGGTCAAGGACCTGCACCGGCCGGCCATCGACGAGCTCGTACGGCCCAATCCGGACGACCCGACCGGCAAGTCCATGATGCGGCGTGTGCCCGATGTGCTGGACTGTTGGTTCGAGTCGGGCTCCATGCCCTACGCGCAGGTCCACTACCCCTTCGAGAACCAGGATTGGTTCGAGAACCACTTCCCGGCAGACTTCATCGTCGAGTACGTGGCGCAGACGCTGGGCTGGTTCTACACGCTCATGGTGTTGAGCACCGCGCTGTTCGACAAGCCGCCTTTCCAGAACTGCATCTGCCACGGCGTGATCCTCGACAGCGAGGGCAAGAAGCTCAGCAAGCGCATC